>JBKJPT010000036.1:0-15395 GCA_046595075.1 Flavobacteriales bacterium | reverse complement strand
GTCGATCTCCTTGTTGATGCCCGGCGGCAGCACGTAGTTGATGGGGTATCGGTTGCCGTTCTCCTCGATGTTCACCGCTGCCACGCTGAACGTGGTGGGATCTGGATCACCACCGGGTACTTCACCCGGCGACTCCAGGCTCTGCGTGTACTTGCGCCATTCGCCGCGCACGAACTCCAGGCGCGCAAAACGCATGGTCACCTCCTGCTGCCAGCCGTGCAGGTAAAGGCGCATGAAGCGGATGCTGCGGTAGTCCTGGATGCCGTTGACCACCTCATCGGGTTGGCGCACCGGCACTTTGAACTGGTACCAGTAAACGTTCTTGGTGCCTTCGGGCGTAGATGCTTCTGCAAGGATGCGATCGGTGATGAAGTTCTGCCCCACCACCATGTCCTGCGGGCGCAAGGGGATCTTGTAGTGGAAGTAGCTCTCGCTCTCGGCGAGGTTCTGGTCCAGGTTGATGTCCTCGGTGCTGGGGATCGTGGTCTGTTGCGTGGGGTAGCTCTCGGGCGAATCCTCGTCGGTGATGCTGTTGCCATCCGGTGAATTGAACCGCTTGTAGCGTTCGAGGATGTTCTTCTGCTGAGAGTCGTAGTCGTCTCCCCGGAAGAAGTGGTAATCGTCGTTGCTTGGATCGGCCTGCAGGGCAGCTGCAGCAGCAGGGTCGATGACGTTGGCCAACGCGGCGGTGAGGTAGGTGCTGAAGAAGTTCACCTCGTTCCGGTTCGGAATATCGCCGGGCGTGCTGGCCAAACCATCCAGGCCCACATCCTGGTATGCATTGCTATTGCTCTCGAGCAGCGCGAAAGCATTCACCACGTTCTGTGTGGTGGGCACAACGCCCCATACCGTGGCGGCGGTGGTAGCCGCCAAGTCGTTGGCATCCTTGGGCAGTCCGTTCTCGAAGCTCTTGCGTCCATCGCGCAGCACGTCCTCACTGATATTGCCTAGATCGATGTAGAGGTAGCCACCGGTAGTGTTCTGCGAATCCTCGTTGGTCGCACCGAAGGTTCCTTCTTGGAAAGGATCCATCACCCAGAACTGGATGCTCTCGATGTTGCTGCTCTCGAAATCGGTGGTAGTGATCCGGCGCGTGATCCCCGCCCAATGTTCTTCGGCAGGCGTGTTCAACGTTCCGTCGGCGTTCAGGTCCAGCGTATAGTTGTACGGACCGCGATCCTTGGGGAAGTAGGTGAGGTCGAGAATGGGAATGTTGTTGGGCGTGCCGCTCGGTAGCTGACGGTTCGGGAACACCTCGCGCTCCAGCACTTCGCGCATGCGGTTGTCGCTGCGCATCTCGGTATCGTTCGCGATGTGGTCAGGTGTGAGGCTGTTGTTGCGGAAGAAGAGCGGATCGATCACGTACCAGGCGAGCTGCGCGCGGCGGAAGCCCAAAGAGAGGTCGCCAACTACGTTGCCTTCGAGGAACAGGCTGATGTTCTGCGGTGTGCTCGCATGGAACCAAAGGCTCTGCGTGCGTAGATCGATCGTGCTCACGCTACCCTCGAAATCATCGATGTAGCTGGTGCCCGAGTTGCCGATGGCCCGGCTATGGCCGGGGATCAGGTATGCCCCTTCGATGCTCCCCGTTACGTTGCTCTCCTGCTTGGTGGCGTAGAACGGAAGCCTGTCCACCAAATTTGTGAGCCACTGCGATCCGGTCTGCCAATTGGCGTCCAAGCCGAGCATGGTATTGGCGATGGGTTCATCACCCACGTTCACCTTCTGCGTAAGCGGCCGCTCATACAGGTTCATCACGGTACCACCGATCACCAGGTCGCGGTTCACCTTGTAATCGAAACGCGCACCGGCAAGCGTCTTGGTTTGTATGCTGAAGAGCGAGTTGCTCTCCAACGCGATGTTGACCGGTGTGCCGCTCTCGAGGATCCCTTGGTTCAGGATGCGCACACGGCCCAGATTGTAATCCACAGTGTAGTCCTGGTTCTCCACTAAGCGTACACCGCCGGCTGTGACTACCACCGATCCTTGCGGGATGTTCACGGAGTTGAGTGAGATCACATCGCTGCTAGCGCTACGGTAGCTGCCCTTGAGGCGGAAACGGTTGAGCGCGGGTAGGTTCTGCGCAGCGATCTTGGTGCTGTCATACAACTGCTGGTACACAATGGTGCGGCGCAGGTTGACCGGCTGTATCGGGTTGTTGGGATCCGGCCCGATGAGCTGCCTGTCCAGATAACTGCCGAAGGGTTCAAGTACGGTGAAGTAGATGCGGCCCGTTTGCGATTGGATCGTGCCCCCCATGGTGGCCGCTCCATCGATGTAATCGAACCAGCCATCAGGATTGGGCGCGTTGTTGGGGTCGAGGCGATCGAGGCCCACCGTTTGGATCAAGGGTATCTGATCCAGCGGCGAGTACGGGATGTAGTTGATGTCAACGCCCGTGGTGGGATTGTTGTAGATCACGTCCAGCCTGAAGTTCTCCTCGTTCACTTGAAAGGCCCCCAGTGCGTATACGTTCTTCATCATCAGGTCCCACAGCGGAATTCGCGGGTTGGTGATGGTGGCCTTCAGCAAGCGCAGCATCAATGCATTGGGTGGCGATATCCCATCGGTGCTGAACTCGCCCACCTGGTAGGTCTGCCCGTTCAAGGTGTATTGGTAGGCCACGGCCAGCACCTCGTCGTTGTTCAACGATTGGTTGAGAGTGATGAAGCCGAGGCGCGGGTTGAAGGTGAACTCGCTCAGGGTGAGCAGTCGTGCGCTCTCCAGTTTTTCGAAGTGCCTTGCTGCTTGCAGGCCAAGGACCTGCAAGGCACCACTGGCGTTCACGAAACTGCGGATGCCCGCGTTGCCGCTCACGGTGGCATAGAGCGAGTTGGCGTCGTTGTTCGCTTCAATTCCGCCTGCATCGGTCACAAGGCCCGGAGGTAGGTCGCTGCTGAAGCGGCCTGCGGTGATCGCGGCGGCACTGGCGTCCTCTCCCAGATCGGTGAAGGCGACGATGTTGCGGTTCTGTTGGAAATCCTGCCGCGTGTTGGTCACCCACACTTCCACACGAGTGATCTGCACACCGCTGTTCACGGTAGGGATCGTTCGCATGGCGTTCTCGAATTGCTGCCTGAAGAAGTAGCTGAGGAAGTAGTGCTTGTTGGCCTCGTACTCGTCGGCCTTAATATCGAAATTGGTGGTTTGGGCACCGCCTTGCGTGGCCACATTGCGCCGCTGTCCCTTCTCCTGGCTGAAGATCGCCGTGGCGGTGAGCCGCCCGAACTTCAATTCGGTCTTAAGGCCGAAGAGGCTCTGAGAACCCTGTATGAGCGTACCACGCAAAGGCAGGCTCACGTTTCCAGCTTCGATCTTTTGGATGATCTCGTCCTCGTACCCGGTGTAGTCCAGCTTCACCTGGTTCTCGAAATCGAAGGTCGCCTGGGTATTGTAGTTGGTGTTGATCTTCAGTTTGTCGCCGATGGAGCCCACGAGATTGAGCTGGATGCGTTGGTCGAAGTTGAAGGTGGTGATCTTGCGCTGATCCACAGGGATCCGCGGGTTCTCGGTCTTGCTGATGTTGAGACCGAAGATGACTTCCGCCGAACCACGGGGTTTGATGTCGATGGTGTTGCCACCGAATATCCGATCGAAGGCCTTGCCACGGATCTTGATCGCCGGTATGAAGCTCTTCTGCGAAGTGGCGCTCTCCTGCTCGGTCTTGTCCAGCCAGTAGGTCTGCATGGAATGCTCCATGTCGTAGTTCAGGTATTCCTCCAACGACATGCTCATGGGCGGCCGGTAGTCGAAGGAACCACCCACCGTACTGCGCATTACGTACTGCCCGGTAACGGGGTCGTAGACCACCTCGTTCTCGATGTTCTCCGGGTCCTGCAGGTTTATGGATCCCGTGGATCCCCCACCCGGTGCGAGCGGGTCCGTGATGGGCCACACTAGATCGGTCTCCGGCGTATCCGCCTGCAGAACAAGCGTGGCGTAGAACAACGCCTTCGCCTCGTTGTCGCTGCTGCTGAATGCCATGAGCAAGGTGATCACCACCGCTCTTGCGCCCAACGACCAATATCTACGAACGAACTGCACGGACATCCTGCTGCTAGAGGTTCTTCAATGTGAGTTTGATCAGTTCTTCCACGGGTCGGTCCTTACCGTTCTCGCTCATCACCGCATGCAGCGCACGTTCGGCCTTGAGACGATCAACCCCCAGCGAAACCAAGGCCGATAACGCCTCGGCCCTCGGGGTATTGCCCATGCCGATCGGAACGCCTGCTGTTGCGCCTATCGCACCCGGCACCAACTTGCCTTGTAGTTCGCCAATGATGCGTTGCGCCAGTTTCGGTCCTATGCCCTTGATCGCACGCAACATGCTTTCATCGCCACCGATGATGGCGCTGTAAACCTCGTGCGCGCTACGAGCACCCAGTATGGCGATGCCGATGGTTGCGCTCACCCCCTGCACTTCTATCAACCTGCGGAACAGCTGGCGCTCATCCGCGGTCGAGAAACCGAACAATCGGTGATCGCTGGATCCCGAGCGGACATCGACGCTCACGCTGTAGTGGATGTGCAGGCGACAACGGCCTTCACTTGGCAGCGACCCGATCACCGTGGCGGGCACCTGCACGAGGTAGCCCACGCCATGGCAATCGATCACCACGTGATCCGCGCCTTTCTCCAATAGCTCACCGTTCAGGCTGTCGATCATCCTGTCCCTTCGCTCGGGTAATGTGTTATAGAAGGGGGGGTATAAGTGCTGCTATGGGCAACGGGATTGGCGGGGAGGGTCCCTTGGGAAGGGCCCGAAAGTAAACGGAATAGGCCAACGGAAAGCCCCGCAACATCAACACTACATTGCGCTATGCCGAAGCAGCGGATCGTGGTGTTCAGCGGCGCCGGGGTAAGCGCCGAAAGCGGCCTACGCACCTTCCGCGATAGTGATGGGCTGTGGGAGGAGTACCGTATAGAGGATGTGGCCACGCCGCAAGCCTGGCACCGCAACCCGGCCGGGGTGCTCCACTTCTACAACCTGCGCAGGGAGCAGGTGCTGGCAGCACAGCCGAATGCGGCGCACATGGCGATCGCAGCGCTTCAACAACACTTCGATGTGCATGTGGTAACACAGAACATCGATGATCTGCACGAACGAGCGGGTAGCAAGAACGTTCTGCACCTGCATGGCGAGATCCGCAAAGCCCGAAGCACAGTCGACCCCACGCTCATCACACTGATCAACGGGCCATCACTTCGGGTGGGTGATCGTTGCCCACTGGGATCCCAACTGCGGCCCCACATCGTATGGTTCGGGGAGGAAGTGCCATTGATCCCCGCAGCGGCCGAACTGATCGCCACGGCCGATCGCCTGCTGATCGTGGGCACTTCATTGCAGGTATTCCCTGCCGCTGGCCTTGTCAAGTGCGTCGATCGCAGCTGCCAAGTGGTACTGGTGGACCCCAATGAGGTGGGCGTGGAACGGCCCGGTGCACGGCATATCAAGAGAACGGCCAGCGAGGGAGTTTCCCTGCTGGCCGCCGAATGGATAAAGGGGACGAACTAGCGCGTCACCACTAGCCGTTGCGTAGCCAGTGTTCCGCCTTCGCCTTCGAGGTTGATGAAGTACACCCCCGCACCAAGTTCTGAGGTCGGCAGGATCACCCGTCCGTCGTTCCCTCC
Source organism: Flavobacteriales bacterium (assembly GCA_046595075.1). GTDB lineage: Bacteria > Bacteroidota > Bacteroidia > Flavobacteriales_F > PHOS-HE28 > PHOS-HE28. The sequence continues at coordinate 9,764 of JBKJPT010000036.1, read as the reverse complement.
GATCCGCAGGACACGCACTTGCTCGCCGAGCATGGTATAAAGGACCAAGCGCGCTTTGCTGGCCGGGGCTCCCAATGTGAAATCGATCTGCACATCCCTATCGTTGGCGGGCACGGGCCAAACACTCAGGCTCGTGGCGGTCGAATGTGGCTCTTCAATACCAACTTGCCCGCAGTACTGGATATCCACCCATGCTGAATCGGCGGCAAGCGGTGTATCCAAGTCGTACCATACGTAGCGGAAGAGCGTGGCGCCTGTTTGGCCGAAGGGCTGGTAGTACGCGTGGAAGTTGTTGTACTCCACGCCGGGGGCCATGTCAACGGGGTCCTGAGAAACCCACGTGGGGAACGACCCCGAATTGGCGGGCAGGTAGCATACGCCCCAACAATAGAAGTTCTTGCTGCCAGAAACCGGCCATAGCTCATGACGCCGCACATTGATGGTCTGGGCCACGCTCCCGGTAAGGGATGTGAGCAGGCTCACTGTATCGGTGGTCCACTGGCAATCGGCGGCGATGGTGGTGCCGTTAACAACATTGCCAGCCTCGTTGTGCAACACCACGACCTGTTGGATCTGAGCGCTGACAACAACTGGGAACAAGGCGATCGGTAGCAGGAAAGAGTACAGTGCACGCATAAGGCTCTTTTTGAGGTGGCCAAATGTAGGCCCGGCAGGGAGGTGTTGCTATGCTGAGGTGGGTCGGCTTCGGGATGCCAGCCCGCTTAGGGTTCCAACACCTCCACGGATCGCCTTGGGAATGAACGCGGGGGCAGACTATGTTCGCTTCCCGCTGGAGGCCAACCCCAGCAAAACCTGCCTGAAACGAACATCAACCCAATCCTGACCGAATGAAACGTTCCTTACTCCTTTCTGCCTTGGGGATCGCGGCCTTTACGGCCTCGGCCCAATTGCCGGACAATAGCATTTGCCCAGATTTCACCGGTACTGATCTGCAAGGCAACACCCACAACCTCTACGATTACCTAGATCAAGGTTTCAGCGTGGTGGTGGAAGTCAGCGCCACATGGTGCGGACCCTGCTGGAACTACCACAGCAGCGGCACACTTGAAGCCCTTTACAATGAGCATGGTATGGGTAGTGTTGATCCAAAGGTCATCGTCCTTTTCATTGAGGGTGATGCGAGCACCACACTGGCCGACCTCAACGGTACAGGCGGCAACACCCAAGGCAACTGGGTAGCTGGGACCCCATTCCCCATCATTGATGATGCGTCCATTGCCAACTTGTTGGACATCGGCTACTTCCCTACGCTTTACAAGATCTGCCCCAACCGGGTGATCACCGAAGTGGGTCAAGTAACTGCGGCTGCTTGGTGGACCGCCTGCCAAGTATGCCCCGTGGCCGATACGCCTACGGACGCCATGGTGCTCCCCAACCTCAGCAATCCGACGACCTGCACCGGCAACCCGATCGACCTGAAAGTGCGCCTGCAGAACGTGGGTACCAGCACCCTCAGCGCCGCTACGATCCAAGCCAAGCAAGGTGCCACGGTTTTGGGCAGCGTTGATTGGACAGGCTCACTCACCACCTACGGCTGGGAAGAAGTGGACGTGACCACCATCACCGCCACCGGCAACCAGAACATCACTTACCTCATCACCACACCGGATGATGATGCCGCCAACAACTCGGCTACGGGCACCATTACGGCAGCCAACACCATTGCTCCCGGTGTGAACGTGACCCTCGAGCTCCTCACCGACGGTTACGGTAGCGAGATCACTTGGAAGTTGTTCAATCCCGATGGTTCGGTATTCGCGCAAGATCCTGCGGGCAATTACGGCAACGCCACGCTCTACACATCCAACTGGGTGCTGCAGGACGAGACTTGCTACAAGTTCGAGATCTACGACAGCTATGGCGATGGGATCCTCAACCCCGGCTACTACAAGCTGAAGGTGGGTACCAACGTGTTCAAGCAAGGTGGTGGAACCGCCGGTTATGATGTGATGGAGGGCGCTCCGTTCAGCACAGACCTCCTCGCTGGCATCGAAGTGGTGGATCTAACCAGCAGCGTGAACATCTTCCCGAACCCGACCAACTCGGGCATGACCAAGTTGGACTTCGGTAAGCAGACCCAAGGTTCTGTGGCCGTGTTCAACGTGTTGGGTGAACGCGTGATCAGCGACAGCTTCAACACCAGCGTGTACGACCTGGACATGCACAACCTCAACAACGGTGTGTATTACGTGAACATCACCGCAAACGGCAACACTGCCACCCGCAAGGTGACCGTGAACCAATAAGCGTGTACGTCATCTGAAGGCAATTCGAGAGGTCAGCGATCCGGCGCAGTTTTCGCCAGCGATCGCTGACCTTTCGTTTGCACCCACCCCAACAAAACACATGAGAACCTTCACCACTATCCTACTGATCACCGCTCCGCTGCTTTTCGCCCACGCACAACAACGCATGCCCAGCGTGCAGGTGCAGACCATGGACGGACGCAAAGTGGACACCGGCGGCTTCAGCAACAACGGCAAGCCCATCATAGTCAATTTTTGGGCGACCTGGTGCGCACCATGCAAGCGCGAACTGAGTACGATCGCAGAGCATTACGACGAATGGCAGAGGAAGACCGGCGTGAAGCTGATCGCCATCTCGATAGACGATGCGCGTAGCATGAACCGTGTGGCTCCTTATGTGAACGGGCAGGACTGGGATTATGAAGTGTACCTAGACCCCAACGGTGACTTGAAGCGCGCCCTGAACGTGAACAACGTGCCACACACCTTTCTGATCAACGGCAAGGGCGAGATCGTGTACCAGCACAACAACTACGAACCCGGCGACGAAAACGAACTTTACGGCAAAGTGCTCGAGCTCACGAGCAAGAAGTGACCCTTCCACCATGCGTCCATCTTTCAGCGGGACACTCCTGCTCGTGTCCTCAGCGTTCATAACGATGATCACCTCCGCGCAGGACGGCGGCCAGCTCCACGGCAACTTCAGTACCGACGCGCAGTATTACAACGAGGACGAGGACATCAATGCGGTCTTGCCTGCGCAGCGCCTGGCCGCCAACGCGTGGATGAACCTGATATACACCAACAACAACTTCGAGGCAGGTGGCCGTTTCGAGAGCTACGAACCGCGCCTTGCCGGATATCCCGCAGGTCAGCCGTACTTGGGAACCGGCGTGGGCTACCGCTATGCCAAATACAAGCAGAACGACCTGGAAGTGACAATGGGCAACTTCTTCGAGCAGTTCGGCCAAGGCATGGTCTTCCGCAGCTATGAGGAACGCTACCTAGGCGTGGACAACGCCATGGACGGCTTTCGGATCAAGTACATGCCCTTCCGCGGTGTGTACGTGAAAGGGGTCATTGGTCGGCAACGTTTCGGCTTCGACAACGGTCTGGTCAAAGGTGTGGGCATTGTGCGCGGCTTCGATGCCGAAGTGAGCTTGAGCGAGTTGCTTGACAGTGCGTGGACCTGCGCTAGCAATCTCACCATTGGCGGCAGTTTCGTGAGCAAGTATCAGGAGGATCGCGATCCGCTGTTGGAACTGCCGGAGAACGTGGGGGCTTGGGCCTTCCGCACCAACTATACCACAGCGAAGTGGAACCTCTACACCGAATACGCTTACAAGATCAACGACCCCAACAGCAAGAACGGCTTTATCTACAAGGATGGTCAGGCGCTCTTGGTCAACGCCACCTATTCCGTGAAAGGCTTTGGAGCCAGCGTGGGCGCGCACAGCTTCGATAACATGTTCTACCAGAGCGATCGTGCGGCACCAACGCCGTTCGATCTCAACATCAACTATCTACCATCGCTCACCAAACAGCACACCTACAACTTACCCGCCACGCTCTACCCCTATGCTACGCAACCCAATGGCGAGGTGAGCGCACAGGGCGAAGTGTTCCGGAAGTGGAAGAAGGGCACTGCACTGGGTGGTAAGTACGGCACCAAGCTGGCCGTGAACTATTCCTCGGCTTACGCACTGGATACCACACAGCTTGGCATGGCCGATGATACCACCAGTCGCTTGGGATATTCGAGCACACTCTTCAAACCCGGCGCGCGCCAATACTTCCAGGACTTCAACATCGAATTGCGCAAGAAGGTGGCCGAGGATTGGGAGTTCGCCCTTACGTGGTTGAACCTAGTTTACAACATCGATGTCATCCAAGGCAAGCCTGGCAAGTCCACGGTGTACGCCAACATCTTCGTGCTCGAAGGACTGCACAACTTCAACGACCGCAATAGCGTCCGCTTCGAACTGCAACACCTGAGCACCGCGCAGGACCATGGCAACTGGGCCACAGCGCTAGCAGAATTCACCTTCAGTCCACACTGGTTCCTCGCGGCCATGGACCAGTACAATTACGTCACCTTCAGTCCGGCGGAAGGCGTAGAACCCGATCGCATCCACTACCCCATCGGCTCCATGGGTTACATCCGTGGTGGCAACCGCTTTCAGATCAACTACGGCAGGCAGCGCGCCGGGATCTTCTGTGTGGGTGGCGTATGCCGCCAGGTACCCGCCTCCAACGGCCTTTCGCTCTCCATCACCAGCACCTTCTGAACCATGAGAAAGCTGGCATCCCTTCTTCTTTCCGCATTCGCCCTGAGCGCCTGCGACTACGTGGACGATCCCACCCCGCCGAACACCGGTAGCGTTGTGACGCCAGGCGAAACGGTGAAGCGCCGTGCGCTGCTGGAAGAGTTCACCGGCCACCGTTGCACCACCTGCCCCGCTGCGCACATCGTCGCGGCCGATCTCGCTGCTGCCTATGGTGAGGACCTGATCGTGGTGGGCGTGCACGCCACCGATTTCTTCGCGGCACCGCTGGATCCACCGGCCCCCAACGGCAGCTACTCCACCGATTTCCGCACCGTGGCAGGCGAGAGCTACGCCACCACCTTCAATGTCTCCAGCCTACCCACCGGCCTGGTGAACCGCACCCCCTTCAACAGCAGCATGACCATTGGCAGCGGCAACTGGAGCAGTGCCATAGCCGACATCGTTGACGATGACGCGGCGCTGAACATTTGGGTGGACACGATCATCCACGACGCCGGGGCCAACACCGTGAGCACCATTGTGAAGGCCGCTGTGCTGCAGGAGATCATCGGAGACCATAACGTGACCGTGTACCTCACCGAAGACCATGTGATCGACTGGCAGCTGAGTTCATTGGCCACCCCGCCGGACGTGGAATTCTACGATCACCGACACGTGCTGCGCAAGAACCTCAACGGCACTTGGGGCGACCTGGCCATTCTCGGGTCCGCCACTGTCGGCGATACGCTCATCTTCACGATCACCAATGTGCCGATGGACCCGAACTGGAATACAGCCAATTGCGCCCTAGTGGCCTATGTGTACGAGTTGAGCAGCAACCAAGTGTTGCAGGCCACCACCCGAGAATTCGAGCCCTGACCACCCGGGCCGTCACAGCCGCATACCGATCGGCCCCAACCACCGTTAGCTTTCGCCAAGGAACAGTCCGCCTGTGGAAAACCTGCCCACCGGCAAGCCCCGTTCTCCCAAGGCGATCGTATTATCTTCAGCCTCGCTAAACCCGGAACCGTGATGATCGACCAGGGAAGGAAGATGATGGAGTTCAGCAAGCAAGTACTCCAGAAGGTCAGCTTCGACCGCCTGCTTTTCAAGAAGGAACTCACAAAGGCCTGCAAGTGGTTGGGCCAGAGCGAACAGCTCATGCTCAAAGCATGGTGCCTCGCCACCTTCGGTCACCTTTACAAGGATGTGATCCTGGAGGTGTTCAAGAACACGATGAGGAGTTAGGACAGGTGGTCATGCGACCATGTGCGCATGCGGACATGGAAATGCAAAAGGTGCGCTTCGATCATTCCTTCGGGCGTGTGAGGAAGTGTACGTTGCGTTCCAGGCCACTGAACTTGGTGCGTTTCACGGCGCTGCCTTCGAAGAGCTGATCGAAGAGCACCTCTGTCATGCCATGCCACTCCTCCTTGGTGAGCGATAACAGCTCGGGCTTCGGGGTGAATTGCGGCTCGGCGTGCGGCGTACTGAACCGGTTCCACGGACACACCTGCTGGCAGATGTCGCAACCGAAGGCCCAGCCCGCCATCTTCCCCGCGAACTCTTGCGGGATCGCGTCCCTCAATTCGATGGTGAGGTAACTGATGCAGCGACTGCCATCGACACCGTAGGGTGTGATCGCATCGGTGGGGCACGCATCAATGCAACGCCTGCACGTACCGCAATGATCGGTGGCGGGTGGATCCGCCTCCAGATCCAGATCCAGGATGATCTCGCACAGGAAGAAGAACGATCCTTCACCTTGTCGGATCACGTTCGTGTGCTTGCCCATCCAGCCCACACCGCCGCGCTGCGCCCAAGCCTTCTCCATCACCGGGCCGCTGTCCACGAAGGCGCGCATGGCCACATCACCGAATTGCTCGGTTATGCGCGCCATCAAAGGCTTCAAACGCCTGCGTAGCACCTTGTGGTAATCGCGCCCGTAAGCATAGGTGCTCAGCTTGGGTGCGGTCGTATCCTCCTGTTTCGGTTCGGTGAAGTAGTTGTAAGCAAGGCTGATCACACTTCTCGCACCGGGCACCAACTTGCGCGGATCCAACCGGAGGTCGAAGTGGTTGGTCATCCAATCCATTTCGCCGTGCTTGCCAGCGCTTAGCCATTGCTCCAATCGCGGTGCTTCATCAGCCAAAAATTCTGCGCGAGCAATACCGCAGGCGAGGAAGCCAAGCCGCTTTGCTTCCGCCTTGATCAGATCAGCCTTCTCGCGCGCGGTGAGCATGCGGGGAAGGTATGCGAGGCACATCCGTTAGCACACATCAGAATACGAAGGGCCCAAAACAGGAGAAGCGCCCCTAGGGGCGCCTCTCGTGCCGATCGGTGTTCGGACCCTGATACTTTCTCGCTCGCTCCGGGTCCGTCCGTGCTCCTGGGTTTGGAGCTGCCAACCATCGGTCTTGGGGTCGGTGCTATTGATCTGCTACAACGCGCAGGTCGTGCGTCACCTTCATGGTACCGCTGCCGTTCACGAAACTCAGTGAACCAACGGGGCCTTCGTACTTGCGACCGGGGCGCTGCTCGATGGGCTCCAGCACCACATCGAACTTCACTTTGCGGTTGGCGCGCTGCGCGGTGCGGGTGTTCATGCTGTTGCGAGTATCCACGGTCACTTCCTTGATCAAGTGGCCGGGTTTCTCGAAGGAGAGCAGCGCCTGGCTACCGATAGGCACCCATACCGAAAAGCGACCAGCACCATCAACTTCGGCGTAGAGGCAACGGTCGCCATCCACGGTCACCGAGAGCACCAGATCGCTCACGTTGTGGTCGTCCACATGCAACCAGCCGGTAAAGAGGACTTCCTCTGTTGCCGCCACAGCGGGAGGAAGGAACGGAGCGGCGAAGAGCGACAATCCTGCGATCGCTAAAAGGGCGGCGAGCGCCACTGCTTCGAGGGTGGGGAGGTTGCGGGATTTCATGGCCGGGAGGTTGTTGGTGACGGAACAAATATCACCGCACCAACAGGGGTGTCCTATACCCACAAATGGGGAAAGTGCCCTAGGCCCAACGCCGATCAAGCGCGTACTTCACCAGCCCTGCTGTGCTGCGCACGTTGAGCTTGGTCATGAGCTTTTTGCGGTGGCTCTTCACGGTGTCCTCGGTAATGAAGAGCGATGCACCGATCTCCGCGTTGGTATGCTCCTGTGCGATCATGCGGATGATCTCGCGTTCGCGTGAGGTGAGGCCGATGTACTCGCCATCGGGGTGCTTCTCGGTAAAGGCATAGCCATGCTCCACGCTCTTTTGCGCGGCTTCGCTCAGGTATCGTCCACCTTCGGTGGTGACACGCAGCGCATCGATCAGTTCCTCACGCTTGCTTCCCTTCACCAAATAGCCCGATGCCCCTTCGATGAGCATGCTGTTCACGTACTCGATCTCCGACAGTGCGGAAAAGGCGAGCACATGCAGTTCCGGGCGTGTGTGGTGCAAGGCGCGCATGGTATCGATGCCGTCCTTCTCGGGAAGCGAAACTTCCAGTAGCACCAGTTCACACGGGATAGTGCCGAGCATTTCGATCAGTCCATCACCGGTACGTGCATGGCCTACGATCTTGAATTCATGCTCTGCACGAAGCCAGGAACGCACCCCTTCCACGATCAGCTCCAAGGGATCGGCGATGATTATACGTGTGGCCGACATGCCACGAAGATGGCGAAAGGCAACGAGGGACTACTACTGGAACAGATCGCCGGGCCGCACCGAAGGCACGCGGCCGAGGTGCTTGTACGCGCGCTCGGTGGCTTGGCGGCCGCGGGGCGTGCGTTGCAGGTAGCCTTCCATGATCAGGAACGGTTCGTACACCTCTTCGATCGTCCCTGCCTCTTCACCTACTGCCGTAGCAACTGTGTTGAGGCCCACGGGTCCTCCGTTGAACTTGTCGATGATGGCGCCGAGGATGCGGTTGTCCATTTCATCGAGGCCATGCGCATCCACATTGAGCGCTTTGAGCGCGTGCTGTGCAATGGCGAGATCGATGGTGCCATCGCCTTGGATCTGGGCGAAGTCGCGCACGCGGCGCAACAAGGCGTTGGCGATCCGCGGTGTGCCTCGACTGCGGCGAGAGATCTCGTGCGCGGCCTCCTCAACAATGGGCACGTTCAGCAAGCTCGCGCTGCGTTTGATGATACCCTTCAGTATCGTCGCATCATAGTAGTCCAACCGGCTGTTGATACCGAAGCGCGCGCGCAGTGGGGCGGTGAGCAGTCCGCTGCGCGTGGTGGCGCCTACGAGGGTGAACGGGTTCAACGCGATCTGCACCGTGCGCGCGTTGGGGCCAGAGTCGATCACCAGATCGATGCGGTAGTCCTCCATGGCACTGTACAGATACTCTTCTATCACAGGTGTGAGCCGGTGGATCTCGTCGATGAAGAGTACATCATGCGGCTCCAGGTTGGTGAGGAGCCCAGCTAGGTCAGCGGGTTTGTCCAGCACGGGCCCGCTGGTGATACGAATGCCCACACCCATTTCCTGCGCAATGATGTTCGCAAGCGTGGTCTTGCCCAAACCGGGTGGGCCGTGCAGCAGCACATGGTCCAGTGCTTCGCTCCTGCCCTTGGCCGCCTGAACGAACACTTTTAGGTTGTCCGTCACGGCCTTCTGCCCGGCGAATTCCTCGAAGCGGCGCGGGCGCAGGACCTGTTCCATTTCCTTGTCGGAAGCAGAGCGTTGTTCATCGCGCACGTCGAACTCGTCGGCCATTGTGCGAAGGTAGCCGGGTCGTTCACTCCGTCCCGGTCGCGCGCGCATCACGCACGAGATCATCGAAGAAAAGCCGTAGACCGAGGATATAGATCGGCGCAGTGAGCGATGCGTTCAGATCGTGATGCGTGTACAAGGCCAGCCGATAACCCCAACCACCTGCCACGCCGAAGTACTTGAGAAAGCGGTATTGCACCACCATGGCCGGCTCATAAAAGATCACGCCACTGCGCGCAAACCGTTGCGTGCGACCATCGGCATCGTCGTACACCACCGAACCCGATCCGATCCCGAGCTGCACGGGAATGCGCACTTCCCATGGGCCACGCTGGTAGAAGGCATAGTCCACATAGGGTGTTACATATCCGAGCCGGAGCCGCGCGATGGTGGACACACCTTCTACGGTGACCTCCTGTTCAACGGGCGTGAGGAGGAAACTGTAGCCTATGCCGTACTGGAACCTGCCGGCGTGTTGCAGTCCCAGTTTCGCGCCGCAGATCTGCACTTTCATATT
>JBKJPT010000076.1:0-2822 GCA_046595075.1 Flavobacteriales bacterium | reverse complement strand
GCGCTGATCGCACATGCGGCTCCGAACTTCCTGCCTGCTGCTCGTTGCGGCCCTCTTCAACCTGCATTCACACGCGCAAGCATTGGAGGGGATCCTGGTGGAGACCTACAACCAGCGCATCGCGGGCAAGGACACGCTCACGACCTATCGCATCTATGTGGACCTAGCACCGCAAATGAGCTTGCAAATGGTCTTTGGAAGCGAAGACCATCCGTTGCGGATAGAGACCACCACCGAATTCTTCAACGACACATTGAACGGCGTGATGTACGCTGATCGCCTGAAGGCCGCGCGGCTCAACGACGGGCTGTGTGCACTGGACTCGTGGCTCACGATCGGCGCAGCGAGCGACAAACACATGGGCGTGCCCCTGGACCGTGACCCCGATGGATCCTTGTTGCAGTCCAAGCGTTTCAAACGTTCACCGCTGGCGCATCGCGACGGTCTGATACCTGCGACGGTGAAGTCCGTGATGGATTTCAAGTGCCAACAGGGCTATCTAGGTAACATCCGTGGAGGCACGATCCTTTGTGTCGATTGTGCATGGAGCGCGATCGGCGGTGGCCTTGGCGTAACAGAGGATAATTTGGTGCTGATCGCCCAGATCACCACCACTGGCAAGCTCTCCTACGAGCTAAACCTGCAGATCGGCAAGCCGGGCGGCGGTTTCTTGCGCTACGTGGCGCACGCGCCGCAGGGGGACGAGATCGTCTTCGAGGCGCTCGCCAAAATGCCCGATCGTCTGAAGTGATCACGTTCAGCCACAGGAGGTCGCACGTTATCACACCGTTATCCATTTCAATGATCGGCGTCGGCGTATTAACGCTGATCTCAGGATCGGCCTCGCCAATGGCAGCCATTCATAAACTAAGCATATCCATTCGCTAACCGCTCTGGACGTGGCATCGGGTCAGTTTTGTCGCGCTCAAAAACCGAACGAGCATACCCAAAACCCAACCCGATGACAGTTCCATTCAAAACATCCCTGGCGGCCGCTCTCGCCCTCGTGAGCAGCGTGGGGAGCCAAGCGCAGTCCGTTGGTTCGGCCTGCGGTTGTCCCGCTGTATCATCCCGTACGCAGGTGCTCATGAGCACACTGGTGAACGCGAACGATGACCAGATCAGCGCAAGCACCACGCTCACCTGCAACAACCTCTACATCTTGGACACGCGCTATTACGTGCTCGCTGGCCAGGACCTCTACATCGAGCCCGGCACCGTGATCAAAGCGCAAGACAACGCCGGTATCGCGCACGCGATCATCATCACCCGCGATGGCCAGATCTGGGCCAACGGTTCGCAGGAGTGCCCGATCATCATGACGAGCACCGCCGATGCGCTCGACGGCAACTACAGTGTGACCAACCGTGGCGTGTGGGGCAGCATCATCGTGCTGGGCCGCGCATACACGAACAAGCGCACAGCTGACGGCGATGCAACGGCAACCGCCACCAACGGCGTTGGCACGATCGAAGGATTGGCTGCTGGCGATAGCCGCCACTTCTACGGCAACCCTTTGGGTACGGAGATCAACAACGACAACAGCGGCGTGCTCCGTTATGTGAGCCTGCGCCATGGCGGCGAGATCATTGGTGCCAATAACGAGATCAACGGCCTCACCGTAGGCGGTGTGGGCAGCGGCACCACCATCGACCACATCGAAGTGATCGGTAACAAGGACGACGGTTTCGAGTGGTTCGGCGGTACGGTGAACGCGCACCACTTGGTGTACATGCATTGTGATGACGATGGTTTCGATTGGGACCAAGGCTTCACCGGCAAACTGCAGTTCCTCTACGGTGTGCAGGGACCGGACAACAGCGGCGGCGTCAACAACCAAGGCGACAACGGTTTCGAGTGCGATGCGGACGACGCGGCCACCAACTTGGCCAACGGCGGTATCCCTTCCAACCCTGTGGTGTACAACGCCACGATCATTTCACGCAACATCAACGATGAAGCGATCGAAGGCAAGGAGCGCACCTACGGAACGATCATCAACAGCGTGTTCGCTCGCTCACAGCAAGGCCTGAACATGACCACGGCCGTGGAGACCAACTGGAACGCAGGTAACTTCAACGTTAGGAACTGCACCTTCCAAGGCACCACCAACCCATTGCGCATCAACTTGCTCGTGCCTGCTCCCGGGTCGGCTGCCGACATCAAGTTCTACACCACCGACGGCAACCTCGCCGTAGCTGCCCAGACCCTGATCGACGGCACTTACACGATGACCCAGCCGAACAACGTGCTCACCGACCGTGTGAACCCCGTTCCTGCTGCTGGTACCGCCACCACTACGCTTACACCTCCCCTCGACGGCTTCTTCAGCGGCGCGAAATACCGTGGTGCTTTCGAACCCGGTAAGAAGCAAAGCTGGTTGGCCGGCTGGACCCTCGCTGATGAGATCGGCCTGGACGTGAGCGCTGCTGCTGGTTGCGTAGGCGACCTGGACAACGATGGCGACATCGACAGCTTCGACTTCGGACTCTTCTCCAACGCTTTCGGCGGAAACTGCTTCTAGTACAAAACGATCGGGTGGTCCACCGGCAAGAACGCCGGTGGATCATGCCGCTCAAAACCCAAACAAGATGAATCGCAATTATTGTAAACTCCTACTGAGCGCTTGCCTGGTCCTCGCGGGTCTCGCGAGCAAGGCACAGGGCCTGCAGGGTGTCGTGGTAGAGAACTACCACACCACCTCTGCCGCCGACGCAACCTACTACAACGGCTTGGGCAACGGCAGCGGCACCATGACCGCAGGCCTTACCACCTATCGGGTCTACATCGACATGGCCCCTGGTTACAAGCTGAACACCGTG
>JBKJPT010000017.1:0-15088 GCA_046595075.1 Flavobacteriales bacterium | reverse complement strand
GTTGCCCGCCGGTGATGTGAGCAGCATGCCCACGCGCACACCATCGGCGCCGAACTTCTCGATCAGCTCCAAGGGATCCGGGCTGTTGCCCAAGCTCTTGCTCATCTTCCGGCCTTGCTTGTCGCGCACGATGCCGGTGAGGTATACGTTCTTGAAGGGCACTTCATCGCGGTACTCCAGACCAGCCATGATCATGCGCGCCACCCAGAAGAAGAGGATCTCCGGCGCGGTGACCAGATCGTTCGTGGGGTAGTAGTACTTGATGTCGGCGTTGTCCGGGTTCTCGAAACCATCGAACACGCTGATCGGCCATAGCCAGCTACTGAACCAGGTGTCCACCACATCCTCGTCCTGCTTGATACCGCTCGTGCTTTGACCAGCGGCTTTGAACTGCGCGATCGCTTCCGCCTCGGTCCGGCACACCGCCGCATCGCCCTTGTCGTTGTACCACGCCGGGATCTGCTGCCCCCACCACAACTGCCGACTGATGCACCAGTCGCGTACGTTCTCCATCCAGTACTTGTAGGTGTTGGTGAACTTCTGCGGATGCAGTTTCACGCGACCATCGAGTACCACTTCCAGCGCGGGCTTCGCGAGCTCGCTCATCTTCACGAACCATTGCAACGAAAGGCGCGGCTCGATCACGGCATCCGTGCGCTCGCTGTAGCCCACCTTGTTCTTGATGTCCTCGATCTTCACTAAGTGACCCTTCTCTTCGAGGTCCTTCACGATCTTCTTGCGCGCGGCGAAGCGGTCCTCGCCGACATACAGTTGCGCGGCGGGGCTAAGCGCTCCGTTCGCTTCAAGGATGTCGATGGTCTCGAGCTTGTGCTTCTTGCCGAGTTCGTAGTCGTTCACATCATGCGCAGGCGTCACCTTCAATGCGCCCGTGCCGAACTCGCGTTCAACGTACTCGTCGAAGATGATGGGCACACTGCGACCGATCAACGGAACGAGCGCGCGCTTTCCTTTCAAGTGTGCGTAGCGGTCGTCATCGGGATGCACGGCAATGGCACTATCGCCGAGGATCGTTTCCGGACGCGTGGTCGCGATGGTGATCCACTCATCATTACCACCTTCGATCGCATAGCGAACGTGGAAGAGACGCGAGTTCACCTCCTTGTGGATCACCTCTTCGTCGCTAACGGCCGTGAGCGCGACAGGATCCCAGTTCACCATGCGCTGGCCACGGTACACCAGTCCCTTCTTATGCAGGTCGATGAAGACATCGAGCACAGCCTCGCTCATCTTCGGTTCCATGGTGAAGCGCGTACGGTCCCAGTCGCAGGATGCACCGAGCTTCTTCAACTGCTCAAGGATCACTCCGCCATACTTGTCCTTCCACGCGTGTGCATGCTCCAAGAACTTCTCGCGACCGATCGCGCTCTTCTTGATGCCTTGTTCAGCCAAGAGGCGCACCACTTTCGCTTCGGTCGCAATGCTCGCGTGATCGGTACCCGGCACCCAGCAGGCGTTCTTGCCCTGCATCCGCGCGCGGCGCACCAGCACATCCTGAATGGTGTTGTTGAGCATGTGCCCCATGTGCAGCACGCCCGTCACGTTCGGCGGTGGGATCACCACGGTGTATGGTTCGCGGCCATCCGGCACACTGCGGAAGTATCCCTTCTCCATCCAGTGCTGGTACCATTTGCCTTCGGCAGCCCCCGGCTCGTATCGCTTCGCGATTTCCATATTCCTTGAATGAGGCGCGAAAGTAGCGGTGCCCCGAGAGCGGATGGACCGCCGCGTCCGCAGGCCAAAATGTGAAGGTTCTGTCAATGCTGTGAACGAAGTGTTAGTTCTGCTCGTGCGAGGGCCAACGGACCTGAACATTGGCCTAAACAACAACGACCATGAACAAGCAGATCCTCCCGCTCCTCTTCTGTATCGCGGCCTTTAGCACTCACGCACAAACCGATAAACCTGATCTGAGCGCCGGAGCGATGATCAGCTTCGCATCGCTTGAACACGACTACGGTACCATCGCCAACGGTGCCAATGGCGAATGCGAGTTCACCTACACCAACACCGGCAGCGGGTACCTGATCATCACCAGCTGCAAGAGCAGTTGCGGATGTGTAGTGGCCAAGTGCGATCCGAACCCACTGGCCCCAGGACAGAGTGCGGTGGTGCGCGTGAAGTACGACACGATGCGCCCTGGGCCTTTCACCAAAACGGTGACCGTGGAAAGCAACGCGGTCAACGCGCCCATCGTCGTACTTCGCATCAAAGGACAAGTGCTTCCTCCACCAGCCGAAGTAATTCCCGAGAACACCAACACCGGACCTGTGCGATAGCGATAGTCCTTTTCAAACCACCGCTGTTAATGTCCTGTTAAGGTCCTTTGCGGTGGAAAATGCCCCCTCACTTTTGACGTACCAACAACGAAACAACACACCCCCCAATGAACAAATACATCCTCTCCCTCGGCCTCGGCCTGTTGATGCTAGGAGCACAAGCGCAAACCGCCGTTGCTGGTGGTCCGTCGCTCAGCGTTGACAAAGAGTCGCACGATTACGGCAACATTCCGCAAGGCGCTAACGGCACCTGCGAGTTCATCGTGACCAATACCGGCGATGCTCCATTGATCATCACCCAGTGCCAGGGCAGCTGCGGTTGCACCGTTCCCAAGTGCGATACAGCCCCGATCAAACCCGGTGAGAAGAGCACCATCACGGTGAAGTACGATACCAACCGCGTGGGCGCGATCAACAAGAGCGTGACCATCACCAGCAACGCGACGAACGCACCCAGCAAAGTGATCACCATTCGTGGCACCGTGGAAGCAGCAGCGGCCACCCCCACATCGCCTGTGAAGGAGACCAGCCCGATGGTGCCTACGGAGAAGCATTGAGCGAACGGCACGCGATCAGCATACCGAACACGACCATAGTCAACCATAGATGAAGAAGAACCTGATCACCCTCTGCCTCGGACTGCTCTCCTTGGGCAGCATAGCGCAAGAGAACGCTCGCCCGGTGGGTGGCAGCGGCCCCATGATCCAAGTGGACAAGGAGGTGCACGACTATGGCAACATCGGACAAGGCGCCAATGGCGAGTGCACGTTCACCGTCACGAACATCGGCGATGCACCCTTGATCCTCACCAATTGCAAAGGTTCTTGCGGTTGCACTGTACCTAAGTGTGATACTGAGCCGATCAAGCCCGGTGGTAAATCGGTGATCACAGTGAAGTACGACACCAAGCGCGTAGGTGCGATCAACAAGAGCGTGACGATCAGCAGCAACGCCACCAACGAACCGGAGAAGACCGTACGGATCCGGGGCAATGTGGAAGGACCAGCAGCCCCCGCAGGCGGCACCACACCGCAGTAGTCAACAACCCGCAGCAACGAAGCCCCTCCCGCAACGGAGGGGCTTCTTCGTTCAAAGCATGTCGCTGTTGCCGATCTTCGCGGGGTCAACAACGAACCCATGCCGTCGATCTCCACCAAGGGCCGCACCATGCCGCCTTCGCCCATACGCAAGCTGGTCCCCTTTGCCGAAGCAGCCAAGAAACGCGGCACCAAGGTGATCCACCTCAACATCGGCCAACCGGATATCGCCACACCCGATGTTGCCTTGGAGGCCATGCACAAGCTCGATCGCAAGGTGATCGAGTACAGCCACAGTGCCGGCTTCGAGAGCTACCGCAAGGGATTGGCTGCTTACTACGCGCAGCATGGGATCATGGTCTCGCACGAGGAGATCATCGTCACCAACGGTGGAAGCGAAGCCTTGCTCTTCGGCATGATGAGTTGTTTCGAACCCGGCGATGAGGTGATCATTCCCGAACCCTACTACGCCAACTACAACAGCTTCGCCGTTGCCGCCGGTGTAAAGGTGGTACCTGTGCGCAGCAGCATCCGCGAAGGATTCGCACTTCCACCAATGAGCGCCTTCGAGGCATTGATCACACCGCGCACCAAGGGCGTCCTCATTTGCAATCCGGGCAATCCCACGGGTTATTTGTACAGCCGCAGCGAACTGGAAACGTTGCGTGACATTGTGCGCAAGTATGACCTCTACCTCTTCGCCGATGAAGTGTACCGTGAGTTCTGTTATGATGGTGCCGAACATGTGAGCGCAATGACATTGAGCGGGATCGAAGAGAACACGGTGCTCATTGACAGCGTGAGCAAGCGTTACAGCATGTGTGGTGCCCGCGTGGGCGCATTCATCACGCACAACAAGGAGTTGTACGGTGCGGTGCTCAAGTTCGCACAAGCTCGCTTGAGCCCGCCCACCTTTGGGCAGATCGCTTCTGAAGCGGCGCTGCGCACGCCGAAGAGTTACTTCGACGCGGTGATCACCGAATACAGCCAACGCCGCGACACCCTTGTGGATGGATTGAACACCATATCCGGTGTGATCTGCCCCAAACCGACGGGAGCGTTCTATTGCGTAGCCGAACTGCCCATCGACGACAGCGACAACTTCTGTCAATGGCTCTTGGAGTCCTTCAGCCACGAAGGGCATACCGTGATGATGGCTCCGGCCACCGGTTTCTATGCAGAACCGGCAACCGGTAAGAAGCAAGTGCGCTTGGCCTATGTACTTGAGCGCGGCCAACTGAGCTTGGCAGTGGAGTGCCTGCGCGCAGCGCTAGAGCAATATCCTGGATCCTTGAAGCGCGAAACCGCCAAGGCCAACGCAGCACCTTAGCTGTTCATCTCTTTCCCTTTTCCGACAGTTCGTCGGGGATGTTCGGTCTTTCAACGACACGTAACCGCGTTCCGTCCATCGCCGTTGAAACCTGCGATCTGCTCCGAACGGGCCCGATCCAGAACGGAACAACATGCGCAACCATCTCCTCATCGGCCTTGCCCTCGCCATGGCTTCTGCCCTCTATAGCAGACCCGTGTTGGCACAGCAAGCGGCACAGGCCTATGTGGTGGCTGAACACCGCTACTTATTCACCTGCCAAGGGGTTACGAGTGATCAGGTGGAGAAGAAACTGACCGAGGCATTGCGCGGCATCGATGCCGAAATGGTGGTCTCGATAGATCGCCCGGCACAAGCCATGAAACTGGTCGCGCGCTTTCCATTGAACGAGCAAGAGACCGTGGGCCTTGCCGCACAGTATGGCGTGACGATCAACCCGCGTCGCAATGTGGAGGAGCGTAACGGGACCTATTTCCAACAAGAATGAACGGCAATGCACCAATGAGGCGGATCGACACGAAGCGAATGATATCCACCACTGCAGCGCGCAGCCTGCCCATAGTTGCCATGCTCCTGTTCGCCAATATGCGATCGCAGGCCCAAACCGCCTCTGATGCGTGCAGTTTCGCAGCAGCCAGCCAGTACCCGGTGAACACCACGTGCACCTTCCAAACCTTCCTGAAGCCGACCAGCTTCAATCCCGTCATGAACCCCACGGGTTGCAACGGAAGCAACAACGACGATGCTTTCGGTTGGTTCACCGCTACGGCCACGACCACGATCATCACGTACGATCCGGACATCAACCACGATCCGATCATGCATCTGTTCTCCGGCACTTGTGCTTCGCTAACCAATTTGGCATGTGCGGACGCGAACGGGAACGGCGGCAATGAAACCATCAGCTACGCCACAACCATAGGCACCAACTACCTAGTTCGTATTCAGCGCAGCGGCACCAACAACAACATGGACGGCAGGTTGTGCGTGTACTCGCCCCCGCCGCCACCGGCCAACGATGATCCATGTGGCGCGATCGCGCTCGCACTTGGAACTACGTGCAGCTTGACCACATACAACAGCGCCAGCGCAACAGCGACCGCTGGCATCCCCATACCGGGTTGCAGCACGTATTCTGGCGGCGATGTGTGGTTCAAGTTCGTGGCACCCGCAAGCGGAGCGGTCACCATACGCACCGGAGCGCAAAGCATCACCAATTTGGCGATGGCGCTGTATAGTGCAACGGCATGCAATGGCACCTTCACGTTGATCGAGTGCGACGACAACGATGGTATCGGCAACATGCCCTTTCTCACCTTCAGCAGCGTAGACCTCGTGGTGGGCAACACCTACTATGTGCGTGTGTGGCAGAGCGGTAGTAGCAATGGGGGCACATTCGACCTGTGCGCGAACACAGCGCCCAGCGGCGGCGATTGCATCTACATCCTGCGCATGTTCGATAGTGCAGGTGATGGTTGGGGCGGGTCGCAGGTCACCGTGCAGGTAGGCGCTGGTGCCGCGGTGAACTACACCCTCGCCAATGGCAACCAGGAAGTGGCGTACATCGCAGTGCCCACTGGGCAACAGGTACAGATCAGTTACACGGCGGCGGGTGGTGCGCAAGGCGAGATCAACTACTTCGTTCAACTCGGCGCCGGGATCCTCTTCCAGGACGGTCCCACACCTGCCACCGGATTGCGCTTCGCGGCATTTGCGAACTGCATCCCATTGAGCGCTCCGAACAGCGATTGCTCCGGCGGCACCACCATTTGCAACAACTCAGGGTTCAACGGCAGCCCTAGCCATACCGGTGTTAGAGCCGACCTGCACGTGAACAATCGCGGTTGCTTGAACACCGACGAGCGCCAAGGCACTTGGTACAATTTTTCCCCCTCGGCTGGAGGCACCATTGAAATGACGATCGCGCCGACCAACTCCAGTGACGATTACGACTTCGCGATCTGGGGGCCCATGGGCAGCTTGGCCTGCCCGCCGAACGGCGCACCCTTTCGCTGCTCATACAGTGCCCTCACGGGCAACACCGGCCTTCAGATCGGCGCGGGCGACGATACCGAAGGTGCCGGTGGCAACAAATGGGTGAATGCGTTGACAGTGACCGCAGGGCAGGTGTACATCCTGTACGTGAGCAACTACTCGCGCAGCGGTCTGGCCTTCAGCCTCAACTGGACACTAACTAGTGGCGCAAGCCTGGATTGCACTTTGCTTCCGGTGGAATTCCTAGGAATACAAGCCATACCCGAACCACAGAACGTACGGGTGCAGTGGGCCACGGGCAGCGAATTCAACAGCGCGTTCTTCGCCGTGGAGCGATCGTTGGATGGTATCAGCTTCGAACAGATCGGCGAGGTTGGGGCAATGGGTTACAGCAACAGCGCAACCCATTACGAGTTCGTGGACGAGCAACCAGCACCAGGTCTGAACTACTATCGCTTAAAGCAGGTGGACGCGGACGGTACCAGCATGCACTCCAACGTGGTAACGGCGGCCTACCGGGGCATAGCCCCCATGGGGGCACCTTACCCGAACCCGGCTGGAACGGTGATCAACCTGGATCTGGATCTGGAACAGGCGGACCAGCTCGAATTCAGTATACACGATGCGAGCGGGCGACTGGTACGCGCGGATCGGATCGGTGTTGCGGCCGGCAGTCAGCGCTTCCAGACCTCCTTGGAAGGACTTGAGCGGGGATCCTATGAGCTCGCCGTGATGCTCTCCTCTGGTGAGCGGATCCACGCAGGGCGCTTTGTGATCGAGTGATCCATTCCCGATCGATCAGTTCGAGAGCCGGGCCATGGTCCGGCTCTCTTCGTTCAGTGGAGCCCTCCAGGACAACCAACCGCAGGCACGTGCGTCTTGGTTCAAAACGTCGACCGTTGTCCAGGTGGTGATCTGAGAAGTGTAACTTGGGCCTCGGTTCGCGTGTCCATAAGGTGGTGGTCGTCGTCGAAATCCAAATTCGTTTTTCGCCATGTTCAGGTTGATCGCTTCCGCTCTCCCCTTCGTTCTGCCGATCTTGATGGTTGCGCAGAACCAGCAAGTGCATCGCTTCGTGGCCGAAGGTGAGCTCGTTCAACATGCTGTGAAGTCGGCCTACGACGTGGTCATCTCCATGGATCCACAGGCGAAGCTTTCTTTTGATGGCGCCCGATTGAAGGTCCTCTCCATCCAAGCCCCATCCCAATTGCTGAACGCTCTGAACAGCAGCGGCACTGGCACCTATCGTTTGGATATTCCAAGTGAACGATCGATGAGCGATAGCACTTCTGACTTCCCTGTTCGAATTGATACGGGGGATCCCGCTGGAGACGATGAGCGTTACCAGCGCGCAAAGCAGCAGTGGATCGAAGTCCACCCGCAAGCCTACCGGCAGCTGCTCGGTATCGACGACGGACAACACAACAAGCAACCCTGAGCAGATGCGGACCCCTTGCTTGCTCCGTTCGATCCTCTTCGCAGGACTTTGTTCCGTGTCGGTCGGGGCCTTGGCCCAATGCACAAATAACAACACGGCCATCGCCGGAGGTGCGATCACACCGGCTTGCCCCGGCACCACCAACGTACCATGTGTACAAGGCGGGCAATACGCTTTGATAAACGTGGTCAGCGGCAACCAGTACACCTTCGCTACCTGTGGTGCGTCGTTCGATACGCAGATCACCTTGTTCAACAACGCTGGTGGAGCAAGCTTGGGTTTCAACGACGACAGTGGCACCTGCGGCCTGTTCAGCCTGCAGTCGTACATCGCATGGACAGCAACCTTCACTGGACAGTTGCGAGTGTTGGTTGATCTGTACAACTGCGCTACCAACGCGACCTGTGCACCCCTCGCGATCACCTGCTCTTCGCCGCCACCGCCAGTTACCAATGCAGATCCCTGCGGCAGCACCGCGATCCCACTGACGAACCCGTGCGCCGGTGTCACTTACAGTAACGTGGGTGGTGGCAATTCCGCGACAACGCCCACACCGACCTGTGGCAACTTCATTGGTGGATCACAGGATGTGTGGTTCTCCTTTGTAGCGGGCCCCTTGGGTACGGTGAGCCTCCAGTCCAACGCTGGCACCCTCACCGATGGTGCCATGGCCGTGTACTCCGCACCATCATGCTCCGGTCCGTTCGCACTCATCAGCTGCGATGATGATTCCGGTCCAGGGCTCATGCCGCAATTGGGCCTCAGTGGCCTGACTCCTGGCCAGACCTACTACGTCCGGTATTGGGGATTTGGCGCGGCAACGGGAACCTTCACCTTGTGTGCACAAGGACTTACCACGGCACCTGCGGGGGATTGTGTGTACACCCTGAACATGTATGATGCCTTCGGCGATGGTTGGGGGGCCTCCACTGTGGGCATTAGCACCAACGGCGGTGTGAGCTTCACGTACTACACCGTCACGGGCACATTCAACCAAGCGGTCTTCGGCGTTACCATTGGCAGCCAGGTGTGGATCACCTACCAAGTGAACGGTGCGCCGTTCCAAGGTGAGATCAGCTACACGTTGGCACTCGGCGCTTCGGCCTTGTTCAATTCCGGATCGCCACCCGCAGCTGGGCTCGTGTATGCCAGCACAGTATCATGCGTTCCGCCACCTTCCCCGCCCGAAGATTGTGTGGGGGCCATCACGATCTGCAACAATCAAAGCTTCAATAACAACACCACCAGTACGGGGAATACCGCAGACCTCAATGCTGCCAACTACGGTTGCCTGGCCACCGCAGAGCGCCAAGGCACTTGGTACGTTTTCTCACCCAGTGCCTCGGGGTCCATCGGTTTGAACATAGACCCCGTTGGGCCGGACGATTACGATTTCGCGATCTGGGGTCCATACCCACCGGGCAGCACACCAACTACCATGTGCCCGCCGGCTGCACAACCGATCCGGTGCACGTTCGCCTCGGGGCCGTCCACTTTTACCGCCACTGGCGACTACAACACCGGTATGGGCCATGCGGTCTATTCTCCCCCCCAGTTCGCTAATCCCGGCACCAGCTATGGTGAGAACCCCGCTGGCGATGGTTGGGTGCCCGGGATCGATGTGATCGTGGATCAGGTGTACCTGATGTACATCAGCAATTGGGATCAAACAGGATTGGCTTTCAGCCTAAGCTGGACACTTGCCAACGGTGCCTCGTTGGACTGCACCCAGTTGGGGGTGGAATTCCTGGATCTCCGAGCCACTGCAGATGGCGATGCGACCGTGGTGGAGTGGTCTACAACTTCGGAGCGACAGAGCAGCCATTTCATCATAGAGCGCGCAACCGATGCCGTGCATTTCGAAGGGATAGGCAGCTTGGATGCGCATGGAGGACCGGGCATAACCACGGATTACCGCTTCCTGGACCCATGGCCAATGACAGGGGTGAACTATTACAGGCTGAAGGAGGTGGACCAAGCCGGTGGCAACACCAACTCAGAAGTGGTGGACGTGTTCTTCGGCACCGCTACTGATGAGATCCACGTGGTGCCGAACCCGGCACAGAACAGCACTACTTTGTATTTCACGGCTGGTGGTTCCGGTCAGGGTCGGGTGGAACTCCTCGATGCGCGTGGGCGCGTGGCCATGGATATGATGGTACCGCTCTTCCAAGGCCAGGATCGGGTGACCCTATCCCTATTGGACCTTGAGCCGGGGCCCTATATCCTTAGACTTTCGGGACCGAACATGACCACCCGCCACACCCGACTGGTGCGGCTGCGTTGAGCGACCCGCGGCAACCCCGGCCCGGACTCCTCGTCTAAGCCCCGAAAGGGGCTTAACCTGCCCTATTTCTAGACACTTCTGTTCAAAGAATGGGAACATCTCGGCCGCTTGGACGTTCCACATTCCCCGTACCTTTCACCCTCACACAAGAAACCGGTAACATGATGAACCGCATTCTACCCTTGATCTTCATGCTCACCGTGACCTCCATGGTCCAAGCGCAGGCACCCGGTTATTTCTTTTTCGAGAGTGCAACGGCCATCAACGGATCGCAGCTGAAACACATCATCCAAGCAGTGAAGGATGCCGATCCTTCGGCGGATGTTTTCCACTCGGACGATATGCGGATCATACAGGTGAAACAAGCGGGTGGCCTAACTGAACAAGGCTATCGCGCTGCGATCACCCAAGCGGGTGTTACCCTGTTGCCTGGTACCCGCACTGCCGAAGAACTCGGCTTGAACCAAATACCCGCCAACAGCCCCCCCATGTATGTGGGCACAGGCGATGATGCTGCGGACATGGCCCGCTACCAAGCTTCGGTAGCGCAGTGGAATGCTGCACACCCCGACCAGCAGGTTTCGGCAACACCTGTTCACCTCCGCTAATCCCGACCACGAAAATGAAGCTACGTTACTCGCTCACGCTCGCGATCGGTCTCGGATCGGCTGCCATGGCATTTGCCCAGCCACCTTGCCTCACCAGTTTCACTACACCTGCAGGGCAGGTAAATCGGATCTCGGGTTGGAACCCGGCCACTGTTCCGCCTACTACTCAGGTGAATCTGGCCATGACCACCAACGGAACGACCGCAGCAACGGTCACCGGCTGTAATGCAGCATTGGTCGGCGCGACGGTCTCTGGGCCCAATGTGCTACCCGGCACGACCATCACGGCGACGGCGTGTACCGGTGTAACCCTTAGCCAGGCGGCATCCGGAAGTGGTACGAGCGTGGTTCACACCTTTACCATGGGACCATATGCCAGCTCTGCACCGCCTACCAACACGGGTCTTCCCGCTGGTGTGAACTGCTCCGTGTGTCCTGCCGTGTTCAGCATCAATGCTTGCGCGGGTGACTACTTCACCTACCAGATGTGCGTAGGCAACATCTACACGGTCTCGATGTGCGGTGCTGCCACCAACTGGGATTCGTACTTGGCCATCACCACAACCGGAGGTACTGTGCTTGCTACAGGCACACCTACTTCTGATGATGATGGCTGTGGTACCGTGGGGGGGCATGCTACTCTCTCATTCGTTCCCACGGCGACTGGCTCGTATCGCGTGCGATTGTGGTTGGATCCCTGCACTGTGAGCCCTGCAAACTGCGGCACATTGCAGGTGGCTTGCAACCCTGTACCTGCGCCCCCTGCAAATGATGAACCCCAGAACGCAGTGTCCTTGGGTAACGCGCCCACTACCTGTTCGTTCATTTCCGGCACTGATGCATGGGCCACCCAATCTGCCACCACCCCGACTGGTTGCACAACGGGAGGTTGTGGATCGGCATCCGGTTCCTTTGGTGGCTATGATGTGTGGTACAGCATCAACCTAGTGAACTCCGGCAACCTCTCGGCGATCCTGCAAACGGTAAGCGCCGGGCCGACCGCATTTGCGATCTACACGGGCATACCGGGTGCGCTGACACAGGTTTCCAATAGCTGCGTGTGCAGCAACTTCGTTTCGGTCAGTGGTCTCGCTTTCCCGAGCACGGTGTACATCCGCGTTTGGCCCCAGACCGGTCTGGTCAACACTGGATCTTTCCAGCTCTGCGCCTACGAGCCGATCCCTCCGCCCAATGACAACCCTTGCGGCGCGACCGGTCTTACGGTAGGCACCTCATGTGGCCTAACGCCTTTCTCGACACAGAACGCCACCGGTCTGGCTGCGAACATCACAACCGCACCTGCCTCACCTTCATGCGGTCTTCCCGTCGCCGGGGGCGATGTATGGTTCAGCGCAGTGATGCCCGCCACGGGAAGCATGACCTTCAACACCCAGGCTGGTACATTAACGGACCTCGCCATGGCGGTGTACACGTTGACGGCCGGCTCCATTGCAACACCTTGTCCAACGGCAGTTACAGGTACGCTTACCGAAGCAGGTTGCAATGATAACTTCGGCGCTAACCCGATGCCAAGCGTAACGGTTGGGGGCACTCCGGGCACTACATACTACATCCGACTTTGGAACAAGACCACGGCTTTCGGCACGGCTAGCATTTGCGCGGTACAGAACTTACCACCGCCCAATAACGATCCTTGTGGTGCCATTGCGCTCACAGTGAATACGGGTTGCGTTTTCCCAGCGCCTTACTCAACCCAATTCGCCACCATCACGGCCGGTGCGCCGAATCCGTCATGTAATGCAGGTCCCTACAACAGCGATGTATGGTTCACCGCTGTGATCCCCCCCAGCGGTCAATTGATCTTGGATACGGATGATGGCGGCCTCACCGATGGTGGTATGGCCGTGTACACGGGTACATGTAGCGCCCTTACTCAGGTTGCTGCAGGCAACGGTGGCTGTGTGGTAGCAGGAAGCGCCAATGGTGGGAACATGCCAATGACCACAATAACCGGTGTGGCACCGGGCACCACGGTCTATATCAGGATCTGGAGGCAATCGGGCAACGATGGCACCTTCCTGCTTTGTGCCCGTAACCCAGCGAACCCCGCGGGTTGCTACTACACGCTACGTATGGCGGATAGCGCTGGCGATGGTTGGAACGGCGGCTTCGTCACCCTCTGTGTCGATCCGGCGGGTGCGCCGCCTCCTGTTTGTACCAACTACACGGTTACCGGTGCAACTGCCTTCATCACCTTCGGCGCTGCGTTGGGCGATGCTGTGTCGATTTCCTACACACCTGTAGGTGGTTTCCAGAACCAGATCTCCTACAACCTGCAGGCGAGCAATGGCTTCAACATGTTCGCGAGCAACAACCCGCCAGCTTCTGGTTTCAACTTCGCATTCACCGTCAATTCCACGTGCAACGTTCCAGCAGCGCCCATCTCCGATTGCATCGGGGCGTTCCAAGTGTGCAACAACCAATCGATCAACATCGCACCGGGCAACTTCGGTAACACCCAGGACCTGAATATCAGTAATCGCGGCTGCTTGTTGACCAATGAACGCCAAGGTGCATGGTTCACTTTCACTACAAATACAGTGGGAACCATTGCCTTCAATATCAACGTTGGTGTTGGTACGGACTATGACTTCGGTGTGTGGGGTCCTTACTCCGGTCCGCCACCATGTCCACCGGTCGGCCCGCCGATGCGTTGCAACTGGTCTGCGGTCACGGGCCCAACTGGCTTGAACTACACAGCCATCAACACCACAGAACCAGCTGGTGGTCCACCCTTCAGCCGATGGATCGATGTGGTCGCAAACCAGACCTATCTCCTGTACATCGACAACTACACCATGAACGGCTTGGCTTTCACCCTGGCTTGGAACAACGTGCCGAACACGATCCTGGATTGTGTGCTGCCTGTTGAGTTCATGGATTTCGAAGCCTTCCCCAAAGCGCGCCAGGTCGATCTGAAATGGACCACCGCCAGCGAGAACAACTCTGCCTACTTCAATGTGGAGCGTTCCCAGGATGGCGGGCACTACGAACTGCTCGGCACGGTGGCGGCCATGGGTCATTCGCAATCGGTCACCGAATACGACTTCGTGGACGATGCGCCGATGAAGGGTGTGAACTACTACCGTTTGGACCAAGTGGATGCGGACGGCCAGCGCGAGTACTCCAAGGTGGTAACAGCTGTATATCGCTGGGGCAATCTGCCGCTCACGGTATATCCGAACCCTGCAGGCGAGAGCCTTTGGGCGAACTTCGATCTGCCCGCCGCCGGGAACATCCGTTGGCGGATCATTGATGCCAGTGGCCGTGTGGTGCATGAGAAGCAAGTGATGGTGGTAAGCGGGGTGAACCAATTGGAAGTGCCCCTGATCATCGATGCTGGCAGTTACCTCATCGAACTGATCGACGATCAAGGAGTGCTGCTTGGCAACGCTCGCTTCGTGAGGCAGTAGTCCTTTTCATAGTACGACCATTACAAGGCCGGTGCAGTGCACCGGCCTTGTTCGTTGATACTCTGTAGAGAAGCCTCGGCCGAGGAGAACCGTTTCGCGCTGGGGCGAACTATCTTGGCCTTTGAAATCCCCGTTGGGGACAACTCGGAACGATCAATTCTGTCACCATGCTGGTTTCGCCTCCAATGGATCTGGAAAGCAGAGCATCGTAGCACACAACCTGGAACCATGGGAAAGCTCTCCACGACTTCTATCGTTCTCGCCTGTTCGGTATTGCATGCTGCGAACGCTTGGGCACAGTTGCCCTGCACCGGTACTGCAATGGGTGTGACATCCCTTGTTCCCGCTGGGAACTGGGCAGCGCCGACTGTACCAGCCACCATGACGGGATCGGTCCCCACGACCACCACGCTAGGAAGCACAACAGCTACCGTTTCATCGGCGGCAGGATTGATGATCGGCAACAGCGTCACCGGCGCCAATATCCCCGGAGGGACAACGATCGTGGGGATCGTAGGTACTACGATCACCCTGAGCAACCCGGCCACGGCCAGCGGGGTTAGTGTTCTTCATTCCTATACGGTACCCGGTTGGGTAGGTACAGCCCCTCCTGCCAATATCGTTTCACCAGGAAACCTATCCTCCACCACGGCTGCTTGCTC
>JBKJPT010000246.1:0-21480 GCA_046595075.1 Flavobacteriales bacterium | reverse complement strand
AGGCTCTCGCCATTCTTGCTAAAGATGAAGATGAGGCAGAAGAACACCAGCAGCACGATGTGGCCCGCCATGATGTTGGCGAACAATCGGATCAGCAAGGTGAAGGGGCGGATGAAGATGCCCATGATCTCTATTGGCGTGAGGATGATCAGCACCGGCCAGGGAATGCCCGGCATGGCGATGATGTGCAACCAGAAATGCTTGTTGGCCACCAGGGCCACGATGAGGAAGGTGATGGCGGCGAGTACCAACGGCGTGACGATGTTGCCCGTGACGTTGGCGCCGAAGGGGAAGATGGGTATCAGGCCCATCAGGTTGAGGAACCAGATGAAGAAGAACAGCGTGAGCAGGTAGGGCGTGAAGCGCATGTAGTGCTTCTGGCCAATGCTGTTCTTCGCGATATCGTCCCGCACGAAGAGGATCACCGGCTCCAGGAAAGTGGCCAGGCCTTTTGGTGCGCTGATGCCGCGCTTCTTATAGCCCCTGGCCATTCCGATGAAGACCAGGCACATGAGCACCACGCACAGGATCAAGGTGGCGGCGTTCTTGGTGATGCTGAAGTCGGTGATGCCGGCAGTGGCCTCATCGTCTTTGGTGCCATGCGCATCCACAACCGTCATCTTGTTCTTGTGGTCGAGGGCATAGCGGCCGTAAGCGCCTTGGTGGGCCTCGCCGTGCATGAGGTGGCTGCTGCTGAAGAACTCCCAGCCGCCGGGCGTCTTCAGTATCACCGGCAGGGGCAGGTGCGTTTGCCCTACAATGTGCCAGTCGTGGCTGTCGCCGATGTGCTCCATGATGAGCTCCCCGGCATTGAACTCCTTCTGCGCTTCGCCACCATGGCCTTCATGGTCCGCTGCATGTTCTGCGACAGCTTCGGAAGCGTGCACCACCTCAGAAGTGGTCGTGTCGTGCGTGGCTTCGTGTTCCTGCGCGCAGAGGATGGCCGGAACGACCCCGCCGAACAGCGCGAAAGCCGCGCTCATCAACACTTTCCGGAGAATTACCACAGTGGGGAGGCCCGTCATTGCGGCCGCGAAAGTAGAGACTATCAGGACACGGCCAAGCCCCGAGCGTGAAAGCCGCGCTCAGCCCTTGCGTGTCTCCTTGAACAAGAGCCAAAGCGCACCTGCTATTCCCAAGAGGACCCCGACTACGGTGAACCAGGGGGTCTTTAGTGCAAGGGTGTTATCCAGCCACCGGCCACCGAGAATGAAGAGCGCCATGCCCACCACCATTTGTACGCCCAGCGCACCGAAGCGGGCGTAGCTCTTTGCTGGCCCGGTGATCTCTTCCAGTTCTTCCTTGTCTATACCGTCGTCGAGCTTCATGGTTCTACTTGCTGCTTGAACGCAAGACCCGCGAGAGCCGCACCGTGCTGAATGCGAGATAGACCATGTACAGTCCGGCGAAAGCGACGGTGAGCGGCTTGTCCACTTCTTCGGGTGCCGCTTTTAGCAGAAAGGCGAATACGATGAGCGAGCCCATGAGCTTCAGCACCAAGCCGCCCATGAAGCGCCGAATGAAGATGTTGGTTTGCGCAGTGCTGCGCTCCTGCCACAAGAGCAATGCGAAGGTGACCAGGGTGAAGTAGGCGAGGAGAAAGACGTAATGCCAGGTGAACAAGTTCCCGGTCAGTTGCACACCACACCAAGTAACTACAGCGCACAGGGCGCCCAGTGCGATCAGGGGGATCAGGAAGGTGGGCTTGGACATGACGGGTGATCACCACACCCCGTTCGGGTGGGCTGCAAAACGGAAGGACGTTCAGCGGGCGGCCTGTGTGGCGGCTTGTTCCGGACGGGCAGCGCTTTGCGAGCGGGTGGGGTCCATCTCCTTCACCACGCCGCCTGCCATGCTGCAATTGCCGGTGAACACCGCACCGGGCTCTATCGCCAGTTTCTTGGTGTTGATGTCGCCGTGCAACTTGGCGGTGGCCTTCAGGCTCAGCAGGTCCTGGCAGTTGATCTTGCCGATAACCGTGCCTTCAATGTCGCTGCTCTGGCAGATCACCTCGCCTTCAATGACACCGCTCTGGCCCACGATCACACGGCCTTTGGCGTTCACGATACCCTTCACACGGCCATCGATCCTGATGTTGCTGTCGCTGCGGATCTCGCCCTCGATGGAGGTACCCTCCATGATGCTGTTGATCTTGCCGGGGCTAACGGGTTCGTTTGGCTTGTTCATGGGAGCGTCGGCAGGTTTTTCGCTGCGGAACATGTCCGTGGAGCTTTAGGTGAACAAATGCGTCGGGGGCGAATATAACCCGACACCTACGGTATCCTACTGACCGTCAAGGTAGTTCTCCTCAAAGAAGGCTTGATAAGCCTCCACGTCCTTCGACTTGTACAGCACCGCGTAGTTCTCGGTGCTTATGGCGAATGCCGGGTAGCCCATGTCGTTGACCCCCAGCAGCACATCTTGGTTCCCGGCGAATAGGTTGTGGAACTCGAGCGCCTTGGCCTTGTCGGGCAGTGGGCTCAAGAGCACCACTTGCCGCCCCGCATCCAGGAAGCTGCTGGTCACCTCCAGCGGTACGCTTGGGAAATGGCTGCTGTTGAAGTCGCTGAGCGTTTGCCGAATGGTGGTGATGTCCGTGTCCTCGTTGGGTACCACGATCATGTAGTAGTGCGCGCCGTTCTCCTTCTTGAACAGCGGTTCGTTCTTGGGCGCCCCTCCTGTAGCCCCGCCATCGAGGCGCACGAGCAGATCCTCGGCGGCCTGTGCTTCTTCGGTGCCGGGGTATTGGGCCTTCACTTCGGCCAGTAT
Source organism: Flavobacteriales bacterium (assembly GCA_046595075.1). Taxonomy (GTDB): domain Bacteria; phylum Bacteroidota; class Bacteroidia; order Flavobacteriales_F; family PHOS-HE28; genus PHOS-HE28. The sequence continues at coordinate 18,711 of JBKJPT010000246.1, read as the reverse complement.
GCTGCGGAAGCCAGCGGCGTTCTTGGTGCCGCCCGTGGCCATGGCTTTCAGGATGTGGTATTTGGGCCTGAAGTGGTTCCGTGGCTCATCGGAGATCACATGATCGCACGCGGTGATCACGGTGTAGTAATCGTACTCGCGGTAGCGCTTGTACACTTCCTTGTAGGCGGCCTCTTCCTCCTTCTTGCGCACCTCGTCGGCTTGCAGGATGTTGGGGTCGCGCACCAAGCGGGCGAACTCCGAATTGGGCCAGCGTTCCAGGATGATGTCGGCGTAGGTCTTTGAGCCCATACCATCGAGGGAGAACCAACCGGCGCGTTCCTTCTCCAGATAGATGCGGTAGAGCTGGTAGTGGCTCTCGGGGGTGTAGCGGCACTCGTCGAAGCGGTTGTTGAGCACCTCGAAACTCTCGATGGCGTTGTCCACATCGCGCAGTTCCTCCTTGTAGATCATGCCGCTGGTGTACAACGCACTGCACACCCGTGCGTTGGATGCCATCACGGCAGCGCTGTCCTGCGGTATGTCGCGCGTATAGAATTCGGGGTCCTTCCACGCGGCCTCTTTGCCTTCTTCCTTGCCACCCCCTTCTTCCTCTTCCTCTTCTTCGGTGGAATTGGCCAACGCGCTGCCGCTGCGGTCCTTCCTACGCCAATCGTCCTCCAGTTTGCGGTTGCCCCACTTCTTCTTGAAGTTCGTGAAGCCGCGACCGATCTGCTGGGCGTCGTAGAAGTACCAGTTGCCGCGCGCGGCGCCTCCTCCAGCTGTCGGCTTCGGGTCGGGTGGGGCGATGTCCGCGGCCGCCCGCGCATCGTCTACCCGCTGCAAGGAGTCCTCTTCGGCCTGCTCGCGAGCGCGAATGATGCCGCGGATCTTCTTGTCCAGTTCCGAAGGGTCGAGACCCATGAGTGCTTGCAGACTGTCCTCGCGGGCAATGATGTTGAGCTGCTCCACCAGATCACCCAACACGCGCGCACGTGTATCCACTTCATCGTAGCGCACGTGCTCCTCGTTGAGCAACGAACGCGTGCTGTCGTAGTACTGCTGTGCGGGCACGTACTCGCGATCATCGAAGTAGATGTCGGCGAGCTTCAGGAAACTCTTCGCTTTCTGCTTGGTGTCGGTGGTGCTCACAAGGACGCTGGTCTCCAGGTGATCGATCGCCGCGCTGTCCTTGCGTTCCTTCAGGTCAAGGTCCGCCAGCGCGTAGTGGATCATATCGAAGTGGTCGATGTGCTTGTCGTCACGGAGCATCGCACGCAGCTTCTTCCGCATCGCCTTCGTATCGCCTTTGTTGGTGGCCAGCGCTTGGAAGATCTGCGCGTGGAAGGCCATTTCGTAGGGCGGTCCCATTTTCACCACTTCGGCGAACTGGATGATCGCCTTCTGCTCCTGTCCCTTGAGCTCATAGAGCTGTGCAAGAATGAAGGCCCAACGAACACGCTCACGTTTGTGCTCGGCCAGTGGCACGGCACGCTCCAGTTGCAGGATCGCGTCGTCCACCTTGCCGCGTTTCAATTCCAGTTCGGCCTGCACGGCAGCAAGCTGGCCCTCGTCGAAGCCCTTGGGCATCTCCTTCGTTTCGCGCACATGGTCCAGCGCGGACTGCGCCTTGGCGTACTGTTCCAATTGGATGGCGGTGCGTGCCAACCAAACCCAGCTTTCCTGATCGCGGTTGCCCCCTTTGAAGCGGCGACCGATGTACGTGAAGCCACGTTCGGCCTCGTAGAAGTTGCGCTTGTAGAACTGGCTCCGGGCGATCACGAACCAAGCGTCGTCCACCCACTTGTTCTTCTCCTTGCCCTGTATGTCCATACTGTGCCGTTCGATCACCAGCGAGCACTTGTCTATGCACTTCTCCAGATCTGGCAGCGCGGCCTTGGACTGTTCCTCGGTGCCGTAAACGAACATGGGCAGCACCTCGTCGAAATTGTCCACGTGGGCATCCTCGATGTCCATCACCAGTTCCTTCAGCTTCTCGTTAGCGTTGAACCACCCGTTGTCCCGCGTGGTGAGGCGGTGGAAGGTGCGGTTGAGGAAGGCGTCCTTCTCCTGCGAGCAGGCCACCGCGAGCAGGCATACCGCCAGGGCCGCGAACGGGACTATGCGTATGGATCTCCTACTGGGCACGGCGGGTGGCACGGATAACTGCGAACGGGCGAAGTTATTGCCGGGCCCGCTGGCAGCGAGGCGCGAAGATGGGAGAACTCCGGCACCCTGAGGACGATCGCGCACCTTTGCCCCTATGGCCAAGGTGGGCAAGAAGGATGGTGGCCGAAAGGGCCGGTGGGGGAAGCGGTTGCGCAGCAAATACCGTCTGCTGCTGATCGACGACCGCACCTTCGAGGAGCGTTTCAGCTTGCGCTTGAACCGGCTCACCGTGCTGCTCTTCACGGTGGTGGCCTTCGCGATCTATGGGGTGCTGGTGGTGGCGGTTATCGTGTTCACGCCGCTGAAGCGCTACATCCCCGGCTATTCCGACCAAGAGACCAAGCTGAACGCATACCGGAGCACCGTGCAGGCCGATTCGTTGGAGCAGGTGGTGCGCATACAGGACATGTACATCGCCAATGTACGCGCCGTGTTGCGCGGAGAGGTGAACGACAGCGTGGCACCGCTCACGCCTGCTTCCATGAAACCCACGCCAGAGGACCTGCTGCCGGGATGGCGGGACAGCTTGCTGCGCGATAAGGTGGCGCATGAAGAACAGTACAGTTTGGTAGAAGAGCGTGGCACCAACGAACGGCGCGAACTGGCCGGCACTTATTTCACACCACCGGTGCAGGGTGTGGTCACCAGTGCGTTCGATCGCGGCAAACAGCACTACGGCATGGACATCGTGACGCAGCCCGCTGCTGCGGTAAAAGCCTGCCTCGCGGGCACTGTCACCCTGGCGAGCTGGACCACCGATGCCGGCCATGTGCTCCAGCTCCAGCACAGCAACGGCCTGGTGAGCGTGTACAAGCACAACAGCGTGTTGTTGAAGAAGACGGGTGATCGCGTGAAGGCGGGCGAAGCCATCGCGATCGTGGGCAACAGCGGGGAGAACACCACAGGTCCGCACCTGCATTTCGAACTTTGGCACAACGGCGAGCCCGTGGATGCGGCTCGGTACATGGCCTTCAAATGAGAACCAAGGAGCAGGGGCAGGAGCAGGGGCAACGCAATGCTTGTCCCTGCTCCTGCTCCTGTTCTTGATCCTGACATGAGCATCAAAGCCACACTGGCCCTGCTTTACGCGCGCAGGGAGACCAATTCGGTGATGCGCCGCGCTATGGATCCCTTGGCTACTCAACGGGCAGTGCTTAATGAGCTGGTGCGCTTCGGCGGCGACACCGCCTTCGGCAGGGAGCACCGGATACACGACGTGCATGATCACGCGGGTCTTGTGCAAGCGACCCCCCTGCGCGACTACGAAGGCTTCAAGCCGTACATCGACCGGATCCTTTGGGGCGAGGTGGATGTGCTCTGGCCCGGAACGCCGCTCTATCTGTGCAAGACCAGCGGCACTACAAGTGGCGCCAAATACATCCCCATCACGAAGGAATCATTGAGCAACCACATCGGCAGTGCACGCCGCGCGTTGCTCGCCTACATCGCGCACAGCGGCAACACCGATTTCGTGGATGGCAAGATGATCTTTCTGCAAGGCAGCCCGGTGCTCGATCGCAAGCACGCGATCCCCACCGGTCGGCTCAGCGGCATCGTGGCCAACCACGTTCCGCGGTATTTGCTGAAGAACCGCCTGCCATCGTTCGCCACCAACAGCATTGCCGATTGGGAAACAAAGGTGGAAGCGATCGTGACCGAGACGATGGCTGCCGACATGCGCTTGATCAGCGGCATACCCAGCTGGGTGCGCATGTACATGGAGCGCTTGCTCGCGCGTACGGGCAAGTCCACGGTGAAAGAGGTGTTCCCCAACTTCTCGCTGTTCGTCCATGGGGGTGTGAACTACGCGCCGTACCGCGGCAGTTTGGAAGCGCTCATTGGCGGAAGCGTGCCTAGCGTGGAGCTCTTCCCGGCCAGCGAAGGCTTCATTGCATACCAGGACAAGAGCAATGAAGAGGGTTTGTTGCTGGTGCTCGACAACGGCATCTATTTCGAATTCATCCCCACGAGTGAATTGGGCCGACCGAACGCACGCCGACTTTTCATCGGCGAAGTCGAATTGGGCGTGAACTACGCGCTCGTTCTGCACACCAATGCCGGGCTATGGGGTTACGAGATCGGCGACACCATCAAGTTCGTTTCGCTCGAACCGCCACGCATCGTGGTCACGGGTCGCACAAAGCATTTCACCAGTGCCTTTGGTGAACACGTGATCGCCGAAGAAGTAGAAAGCGCATTGAATGAAGCGATGAGCAACATGCCATGCGAAGTGGCGGAGTTCTCCGTAGCACCGCAACTCGCGCCCAACGAAGGCCTGCCCTACCACGAGTGGTTCATCGAGTTCGCTGCGGCACCATCGGACATGCAGCACTTCGCCTCGCTGATAGACGCAGCACTGCAGAAACGCAATGTGTACTACAAGGACCTCATCACCGGCAAGGTGTTGCGGCCGCTGGTGATCCGCCCATTGCAACGTGGAGCGTTCGCGGCTCGGATGAAAGCGCAAGGCATGAACGACGCGCAGAGCAAGGTGCCGCGCTTGGCGAACGACCGACGTTTCGTAGAGGGGCTGTAGGCGCTTGCGCTACCACACCATCACCATCCACGCCACGAAGAGGAAGAACAGGCCTATTGCGAGGATGCGATAGGGCATTGGAATGGGTGCGGATCTGCGGTTCATGGGTTTTTGGTTAGTCGCCTTCTTCCACATGCTGCCACCCCGAACGAGGCACGCAGCCAGCGTAGCGTGACGTTGTGTTCTGCTCGACTCTCCCAGCAATTGTGCCGATGCAACGCCGTGAGGGATCCGGACATTGTAGGATATCGGGTGTGGGGAAGCATCGCCACACAATTGTCCCGAAGGGGAACGATCTCCTATCGCACTACCTCTACTTCCACCCTTCGGTTCATCGCCCGCCCCTCGGGTGTGGCGTTGTCGGCAATGGGGTCGCTGCTGCCCGCGGAGGCGGTGATGATACGTTCCTCTTGCGCGCCGCGCTGCATGAGCGCAGAACGCAAACGGTCGGCGCGGGCCTGTGCCAATGCATCATTGTGTGCGGGTGTGCCGCTATCGTCCGCATGACCGATGATGCGTACGGTAAGCGCAGGATCCTCATCCAATAGTGCGATGACGCGATCGATCTCCATAGCGAATTCATTCAGTGGCTCATCGCTATCACTATCAAAGCGCAAGGCGAAATGATCCGGTAATGCAGCGCGCATGGCAAGATCCGTTGAGGCTATCAACGCACGCGCACCGCAGCTATCCACACAGCCGGGCCTTGGCGCAACGACGTTGAGGTGCACGTTGTCAACGTAGTAGTAAGCGAAGGGCCCATCGTTGTCGCTGCCTACTTGCAGGAGCGTGCTGCTGGTGTCCGCATCGAAATTGCCGATGAGCAGTTGAGTGGCGCAACAGCTGGGCGTCAACGTGCCACATAGTATTACGGGTGCGCCGGTAATGATGGCGCCTCGCGGCGAACGATACGCCCACGGCAAGCCGAGGCGCAAGCGATCATAGCGTGTGCCGAAGGTGTCGGTGACAGCAATGCCGATGGCATCCGTGGCGTATGCGTAGGTGTCATTGCGCGACACCTCCATGCTGAAGCGATAGGTGGTGCAGGGGCTCAGGGTGTCGGCGAGCGGTGTGCGGATGTACTCGCGGTTGTCCCGGTAACCGTGCGAATACACGTAGAGGCCCGTGCGTTCTTCCATCATGTCGGGTGTGCCGCTGCTGGCATTGCGCCAACTGTTGGGCGTGGGGTGCGTGTTGTGATCGAAGCTCGGATCAGGGATCAGCTCCGGACCATTGCCATTGGGCACATCAGGTGGGCAGGCCTGCTGCGCACCAAGTCCTGCAACGGTTTCCGGTGAAGTGGTGTCGGGCACAAGTGAAACGCCGTCGAGGTAAACGTATGCGGTGCGTGTGATCCATTCGTGCCATGCGCCGCGTTGTTGCACAGGGTCCATGCGTGCGTCGGCTTTGCGCTTTATGCTGGCCCGCTTATCCGGGTTCAAGGTCTTGCGTGTGCTGCTGTTGCACGGGTGGAAGTTGCCGACCACCACATAGCGCTCGCCGCCCGTGGCATTGTAAAGGCCGCTCACCGTGGCCCATGCCGTGGTATCGTCCAGCATGCGACCAAGTGGATTCTCCATGTCCGCGCGTTCGCGTAAGCTGGCCGGAAGACCCTTGCGTGAATGATCCTGCGAGGAGAAGATGGCGCCGATGCGATCGGTGTAGTAACCAGCACGATCCGCCACGCTCACCCGGAAGGTGAGGCGATAGCGCCGTCCGTTCTCCAAGGGTTGCACGAGCGGGAATTGGAGATACTCGCGCTGGCCGCAATCATCAGGCATGTCGGTGGTGAGCACCAGACCCGCGTAGCTTTTTCCTTCCCATGCGGGCTGCGCGCCGCTCCAGTTCTTCGGCACACCGAAATTGAGACTGCACACACTGTAGAGATCGGGATCGCCTTGTGCGGCTTGCACGCGGCCATCCACCTTCAGCTTCTTCGTCACCGGCCCTTTGGGGCAGCGGTCGAATTCCTCCATGCCGCCGTTCACCACCAGCTCTTGAGCCATTGCATGCTGGTCCATGCAACATGCAGGAACAAGCAAGAGGAAGAGCAACGCAGCGCGCATGTGGCGCAAGATGAACGATCACAGGGAAGGATCGGTGCGTGGCTTTGCTCTCACGCATCCTTGAGCGCGCCCTACATCTTCAATACCACCTCCGCCTTCCTCACGGTCAGTACCGCAGGATCAGAACAAACCAGGATCGCCTGGACCGTGTAGTTGCCATCTTCGGGAATGGTGATGCTGGTGTTCTTTCCCGTGAAGCGCCACGAGGTGTGGTTGCCGAAGGAGGTCTTCACTTCGCCCACGGTCACGTTCTTCTCGCGCGGGTCCACACGGAACTCTTGCACGATCGAGGTATCGCGAAGCAATCGTATGCGGAAGGCCATGCCCAGATCGCCATCGTACTCCATGTCCATATCCGACCACACCGTCACCTTGTCGTTCTTGTGCAGGGCCAGTGTGGCTACCCCCATCACCGTATCGAAATCGGTGCTGACGCCGCCCACGGCGATGCGGCCGATCTCCTTGCCGGTAAGTGCTTCGCAGCCGGTGAAGAGCAGCGTGATGCACGCCGCAATGATGAAGATGTGGTTGCGCATGGTGCTTCGTTCTCGATCACATCCTCACGCCACGCGAACCCGCAACATCTTCCCATCGGCCTCCACGGGGTAGGTCTTCAGATCCACCTTCGCGGGGCCGTTGAGCACTTTGCCGTTGAGGTCGAAACGGCTGTGGTGCCAGTCGCATTCGAGGGTGTCGCCCGTCTGGTTCAGCGGTCCACCCTTGTGCGGACAGATGAGATCAAGTGCCGTGTAGGTGCCATCGGCGCGCTTCACGATCATGAGCTTGTTCGCGAGGCCATGTCCAGAAACGATGGCGGTGTTGCCGTTGCCGAGCGTGTCCATGTGAACACTGAGCATGCCGTTCTCCACGGTGAGCATCTTGGCGCCGCTCGCGCAGCTATCCAGTGAGAGTACGGACGGTGCGAGTGCCACGGCTGCACAAGCTTGGCAGGAGGAGCGGAGGAAATTGCGGCGGTCCATGGTGAGGCGATTTTCAGCGCAAAAGGTAGTTGGCAAAAACGATGCGCTAGCGGCGATCAGGAAACGTGTAGTAATGGGTCGGGCGAGGGCACGAGCCTTAACAACCTGGAGGCAAAGACCGGGGCGATGATCGCCTGGCATTCATGTCCACTCCATTGCAACCACAACGCCATTGCCACCAAGGCATAACCCGTTAGGGACAAAAGGGTTGTGGCGATCGATGCTGAGGCGAGGTGTTCCAACACCACGAAGATGCGGAGAACCATTATCCTTGTTCACCACCCGACCACCATGGACGTACTTCGCATTGCAGAGCGGATCCTTTGGGCATTGCCCGAGTTGCTCATGTTGTTCATCGCCATTCAAAGCAATTCGCGCCGCTTCGGCACCGATTCCGTGCTCATGCTCATTGGGGCGATCCTCGGCCTGCTCACGTGGATGGTCTCCTTCGTGATCTGGGAGGTGCTCTTCGAAGCCGGGAACGCAATGGGCCATTTCGATATCATCAGTCGCGCGAACAGCTACTTAGGCGTTGTTGGGCACCTGCTCTTCCTGGTCGGCGTGCTGCTTTTTGTCATGGCAAGCCTTCCGCCCAAGCGTACCTATCCGTAGCCATCACCAACACCCCAGCCCTCGTCAACTCTTCCAACCGCAATGGATCGACTCTACTACCTCAACAGCGGCACGGCTCAAACAGGCCCTTTCACCATCGACGCCATTCGCGAAATGCGGCCGCAAGGGATCACGCATGTATGGTACGCCGGCCTGGAGAACTGGGTGGGTGCTGACCAAGTGTCCGAGCTCAAAGGACTAGTGAACGCAGCAGCGCCATCGCCCACCTACGCGCCGCCATCGTACGCGCCGCCAGCTGCACCACAAGCCCGGCCCATCCCCAGCGCGCAACCACCTGACCCGTTGTTGAGCAACCCGGGCGCTTTGGCCAATGAGATCGACAAGCTGTACAGCAGCACGATGATGTTCTATGTTCTTTTCCTCGTGGGCCTAGTCATCACGGTGGTGCTCGCGGTCGTATTTGCTGTACAGAACGAGGAAGAAGCCGCAGCCCTGGTGGGGGTCATTGGCGGCTTGGCCACACTGGCCTTCCTCATCGTGTACATGGTGAGTTTCTGCAAACTGCACTACCGCAATTGGATCGTGGTGATCGACCGCACTGGCTTCAGCGACCACACCGCAGGGCAAGCCGTGGGCTTCCTCTTCATCCCGTTCTTCAGCATCTATTGGATGTTCCCCTCCTACCAGAAGCTCGCCGAGCTGATCAACCGCACGCTTGCCGATGAGCGATTCGAAGGACGCGGTCCCATGGTGAACGTGGGCACCTCCACGGCCATGTGTGTGCTCAACATCGTGTCCATCATCCCGTACTTGGGTTTCCTCGCGAGCTTGGTCAATATATTCATCTGGTTCAACGTGCACAACATGAACCGCAAGGCCACCACCTACATCCTACGGTCGGGTTTGTGATCTGCTGGTGGCGCGCCGCTGCCCACCGACCTTAGCGGCGTGAAGGCAGAGATCGGTACCGATGTGTTGCGTGCGGCGGAACTCCTTCGCGGAGGAGCCATCGTGGCTATTCCCACAGAAACGGTCTATGGCCTTGCGGCCAACGCCTTCGATGAAGCCGCCGTGCTGAAGGTCTTTGAGGCGAAACAGCGGCCGAGCTTCGATCCGTTGATCGTGCACGTTGCCGAACGCGACGATGTGCTTCGTGTCGCAAGAGATTTCCCCCCGGGCACGCGCGAATTGATGGATGCCTTTTGGCCGGGGCCGCTCACGCTGGTACTGCCAAAGCGATCCGAAGTGCCGGACATCGTGACAAGCGGACTCGATACCGTGGGCGTGCGCATGCCTTCGCACCCTGTTGCGCGCGCATTGCTGAACGAACTGGACTTCCCGTTGGCGGCGCCGAGCGCGAACACCTTTGGTTACGTGAGCCCCACCACCGCACAACATGTGGCCGATCAACTCGGTGATCGCATCCAGTACATCCTGGATGGTGGGCCGTGCGATGTGGGCGTTGAATCCACCATCATAGGCTGGGACGATGGCCAGTGGGTCTTGTACCGCCCCGGAGGAATTCCTCTTGAACGCATCGAAGAAGTGATCGGGCGCATCGCGACAGCGCAACGCAAGGTGTTGCCTGTAGCGCCCGGCATGCTCGAGAGCCACTATGCGCCGCGCAAACCGGTGTACGTCGGCGATGTCGTGGTATTGCTGAAGGAACACGCGAACACACGCGTTGGGGTGATCTCCTTCCGCACCCAATACGATGCGCGTCGTTGCGAAGTGCTTTCACCTAAAGGGGACATCGCCGAAGCTGCGCGTCATCTCTTTGGCGCGTTGCGTGCGTTGGACAATAGTGACTGCGCCGTGATCCTCGCGGAACAATTCCCGCACGAAGGCTTAGGGGCTGCGATCAATGATCGGTTGCGGCGGGCGGCGACTCGCTGATCTACCTGAACGGCCTGCTAACCTGTTTGCCGATCCACCGGAAGGGCTGAGCAGCGCGATGGCCAAAGCTCTGTTTCACAGGGATCGTTTCAGCCCACATGCCAAGAACGAATGACTGCGTGACCCAAAGCGTTGCATCGCCCAGGTCCACGCTATCCGTGGCCACGACCGCCACAGGAGCGGCCGAGTTCAATGAGAACGCTACGCTGCACGGCAGCACATCGGAACCAATGGTCCTTGTGCGTTCCTCACCTTCGGTCTCAACGGCGATCGTGATCTTGCGCAGGTCGGCGATCACGGTCCCGTCGAAACTGAAGTAGCCCTTCGCGTCGGTGATGCAGAACGCTCCTGCCTCCTTCAATTCCACTGTAACTCCCGCCGCGCCCACGCCATCGGCATGTACTATACGTCCGGTGAGCGGTGCGTTGTTGTCGTATACGCAAGCGTTCTCGTTGGGCTGCGCAGCAAAGGGCGGCACAGCGATCTCCTGTTCGCTATAGCCCACGGCGCTCACGATAAGTGTTGCGCCGGTCGTCACGGAGTTGATCGGCACGCTCAACGTGTAACGACCTTCCTCATCGGCGATGGTATCGCGTTCACTCCCGCGCAAGTGCACGCTGGTGAACGGGAACGGAGCACCGGTTTCATCCAGAACTCGACCGGTGATCGTGAGCAAGGGTTGCTGCACGGCATCGCCGTAGTTGACAGGTAGCCCACCGGTGATCACTTGCACTTCTTCGATCGCGCTGCGCGGAATGTCGAGGTCGGAACCTGTGGGCCCCTTCACGCCATCAATGTAGTAATAGGTCACGGCCGTCCGGCCTCCGCGTATTTGCATTTCGCCCTTCACCGGATGTTCCGGCGTTCGCACCACCACGGTGTCGCCGGTGATGGGGTGTGCCTCCACATCACCTTGTACGGGCATGATCGGCTGACCCATCTGGATGGGTTCAATGATATGGTCCACGGTATCGATCGGCATCGCTACCATTTCTCCCACGGTCTTCACTTCCACCACTTCGATCGGCCGCGCGATCATCATCTTCCCCAACATGGGCGTACAGGTCTGGGCATCGGCATCGGGCGATGCGAGCGCCAGCGCAGCGCCCACTGCTGCAGTCGCCAAGAGGCGCGGCGTACGCTCCTCCAACGCGATCACGCGGTCTAGCTGTCCCTGGCTGAAACGCGCGCACTTGGGCATGGCATCCGTCCGGAAGAGGTCGATGAGCTGTGCGTCGCTCGCTCGGGTGAGGTCCATTACCGTGTGCTGACAACTGTCGCAATGCCTGCCGCCAATGCCCGTCGTTGGGTCCGTGGCTGGTGTCATGGCGTTCCAGTTCTCGTGGCAGGGCTTGGGCACGCTGATGCTGATCTTCATGGGAGGCGGTCCTTGGTGGTACGATGCGTGAACGGGTCCGATCGCATGATCGGTACACGGATCGGCGATCGGGGTTCATCGGCAGTGGGCCGGAACGGCGATCTTTGGCCCCCTCCAATGGGCACAGATCCACTTGTGTGCCTGCTTGTATGAAGAAGATCGCCATCCTCGGTTCAACCGGATCCATCGGCACACAGGCCTTGGAGGTGGTGCGCGAGCAACCGGAGCATTTCCAAGTGGAGCTTCTCACCTGCGGCAACAACACTGACCTGCTGATCCAGCAGGCCATGGAATTCAAGCCGAACGCGGTGGTGATCGGCGATGTTTCCAAGCTCGAAGGAGTGAAGGATGCGCTCTTCCCGAAAGGCATCAAGGTCTTTGCCGGTACCGAAGCCTTGGAACAGTCCGTGGTCATGGGCGACATCGACGTGGTGCTCACCGCGCTCGTGGGTTTTGCGGGCCTGCGTCCAACGCTCGCGGCTATTGAGGCGGGCAAGGCGATCGCGCTGGCGAACAAGGAGACGCTCGTTGTTGCGGGCGAGCTCGTGACGAAGGCAGCGCGCGCAAAGGGCGTGAACATCTACCCAGTGGACAGTGAGCACAGCGCCATCTTCCAATGCATGGCGGGTGAATGGAGCAACCCCATAGAAAAGGTCGTGCTCACGGCCAGCGGCGGTCCTTTCCGTGGAAGAACGCGTGACGAACTTGCGACTGTAACGAAAGCACAGGCGCTCAAGCATCCCAACTGGGACATGGGCGCCAAGGTGACCATTGACAGTGCGAGCCTGATGAACAAAGGGCTGGAAGCGATCGAGGCCAAGTGGCTCTTCAACTTGAAGCGCGAGCAGATCGAGATCATCGTGCATCCGCAGAGCATCGTGCACAGCATGGTGCAGTTCCGCGATGGAAGTATGAAGGCGCAGATGGGCCTGCCGGACATGAAACTGCCGATCCAGTACGCGCTCGCCTATCCGGATCGACTGCCAACTAAGTGGCCGCGCTTCGACTTTGCCAACTACAGCGCGCTCACTTTCGAGCAACCCGACCTCGACACGTTCCGCAACCTCGCGCTCGCACTTGAGGTGATGGACAAGGGCGGCAACGCGCCGTGCGTCCTCAATGCCGCCAACGAAGTCGCCGTGGAACTGTTCCTTCGCGACGCCATCGGCTTCCTCGAAATGAGCGATTTGGTGGAACACTGTCTCGCTCACGCATCCTACATCAACAACCCCACTCTCGCGGACCTCGAAGCCAGCGACGCCGAAACTCGGCGCATGGCACGAGAACGCGTTCCTTCCGCATGGAGATCCTGATCAAAGGCGCACAGCTCATCCTCAGCCTCAGCATCCTGGTGGTGTTGCATGAGATGGGGCATTTCATTCCCGCGCGTTGGTTCAAGACCCGGGTGGAGAAGTTCTACCTCTTCTTCGATCCGTGGTTCTCGCTCTTCAAGAAGAAGATCGGCGACACCGAGTACGGCATCGGCTGGTTGCCCTTGGGCGGCTACGTGAAGATCAGCGGCATGGTGGACGAGAGCATGGACAAGAGCCAAATGGCCAAGCCGCCCGAGCCCTGGGAGTTCCGCAGTAAACCCGCATGGCAGCGCCTCATCATCATGATCGGTGGTGTTACCGTGAACCTCATCCTGGGCATGGTCATCTACATCGGCATCCTCTGGGTGTGGGGCAAGGAGTATATCCCGCTCGCCGAGGCGAAGTACGGTCTGCATCCGAGCGAGGTGATGATCGCGCAAGGCTTCCAGGAAGGTGATCGCATTACCACGTTGAACGGTAGCGCACCGCGCAGCGTAGAGGAACTGAACAAAGACCTCACCAAGGCGATCCTCGCCAAGGGCACGGCCACCTTCGATGTGCTGCGCGTCGGCGGATCCACGGAGATCACCCTCAGTGCCGGCACAGCCGACTCGCTCAGCAAGAACGGGAAGCAAATGCACTTTGCACCGCGTGTTCCGTTCGTGGTGGACAGCATCGTTGTTGGTGGAAACGCTGCCGCGAGCACATTGCTGAAGGGCGATAGCATCGTGGCGGTGAACGGCAGGAGCGCGGCCTACTTCGGCGACTTCGTGAAAGCGATGGAAGCTAACAAGGACAAGTGGGCGCTGATCGATGCGGTGCGCGATGGTGTGCGCAGCTCGCACTTGGTACAAGTGGACGGCAATGGCCGCGTGGGCCTCGGCAACCGCAAAGCCACAACGTGGTTCCACATGGGCAAGGACGAGTACAGCTTCCTTGCTGCCATTCCTGCGGGGATCAGCAACGGCTGGGAAACATTAGGCATGTACGTGAGCTCGCTCAAGCTGCTGTTCTCCGCAAGCGGTGCAAGCCAGATCGGTGGCTTCGGCGCTATCGGTGGGCTCTTCAGCCCCCAGTGGGATTGGCAAGTATTCTGGAACATGACGGCTTTCCTCAGCATCATCCTCGCCTTCATGAACATCCTGCCCATACCGGCGCTCGATGGTGGTCACGTGGTCTTCCTGCTCTATGAGATGATCACCCGTCGCCCCCCCAACCAGCGCGTTCTGGAGGTAGCGCAGATGGCGGGCATGGCCCTGCTCTTCGGCCTCATCCTCTTCGCCAACGGCAACGACCTCTTCAAGGCCATTTTCGGCGGATAGCCCGGAACTTGTCGTCGGCACCGGCCGTATCAGCCGTTATGCCGCATGTACTGCTGATCGAAGACGATGCCTTGGTGCGCAAGCTGCTGGAGAAGCGCCTGATCACCGCTGGTTGGAAAGTGACCGCATTGCGCGATGGGCGCCAATTGTTGGCGCATGTGCACGAAGCGCCCCTCGACCTCATCCTCATCGACCTCGGCCTACCGCACATGGACGGCCTCACGTTGGTGGAGGATCTGCGCGCCAACGGGATCCTTACACCCGTGCTCGTGCTAACGGCTTACGATCTACCCCACCTGCATGCCACGGTGCAGAGCACCGGCGCCAACGACCTGGTGCATAAGCCCTACGACCAGGAGGAACTGATCGAGCGCATGCAACGGTTGATCGCGGCCTAGAACACTCGGACACGTGCTGTGCCCGCCATGAAGGCTGCGTTGCACAAGGAGTTCGCGATCTACACCGTGCGCATGGAGGCCGATGGCAAGGGCACACCCGCTGGTGCCAACAACACGCCGCTAGGCAAGGCGAACAACCGCCGGGTGGAGTTCGTGAAGTTGTGAGCGGACACATACCCGCGAACTTCGCAGCGTGAACTACACGCACGATGTCATCATCATCGGACAGGGCCTTGCCGGCACAGTGCTGAGCGAGACCCTGGCCGATCGTGGCTTGCGCGTGATGATCTTCGATGCACCACGCGAAGGCCGCGCCAGTGCCGTGGCCACCGGGATCATCAACCCTATTGTGTTGCGCAGGACGGTGCCTAGCTGGCGCGCTTCTGAAATGCTCGCGATCGCGGGTGCGTTCTACCGCGAACTCGAACTGGACTACGAAGCTTCGTTCTGGAAACCTCTGCCATTGGTGGA
Source organism: Flavobacteriales bacterium (assembly GCA_046595075.1). GTDB lineage: Bacteria > Bacteroidota > Bacteroidia > Flavobacteriales_F > PHOS-HE28 > PHOS-HE28. The sequence continues at coordinate 3,630 of JBKJPT010000246.1, read as the reverse complement.
GTTGTTCCCCACGGCACAGGAGGCGGGCCTATGGCACGCGCGCATGAAGGAACCGGAACTCTCGCGCATGCTGACCCTGGGCGCTGGCGACGATGCTGCTGTGTCGCAACTGCCGCAACCCTATGGATGCGGACAGGTGAAACGTTGCGCTTGGCTGGACGTTCCGCAGTTGTTGCGTCCGCATCGCGAGCGGTGGATGAAGGCCGGTTCTTTGCACGAACAAATGGTGCAAGAAACCGACATCCGCGAGATCGGTGGCGGTGTGGAAGTGCATGGCAGCAGCGCGCCGCTGTTGGTGCGTTGCACCGGACCCTTCTCCGAGGTGAGCGGTCTTGTGCCCGTGCGCGGCGAAGGGCTCACCGTGCGCATTCCCGGCCTCGCATTACGATCGATCGTGCATCGCGGTCTCTTCCTGCTCCCGGTGGGCAACGAGGTATACCGCGCTGGCGCCACCTTCGCTTGGAACAATGTGTGGAGCGGCCCGACCGATGAAGCGCGTCGGCACTTGATGGATCTGCTCGGTCGTCTATGGCCCGGCGAAGTGGAGGTGCTCGATCACTGGGCCGGAGTGCGCCCCGCAGCAAAGGATCGTCGGCCGATCCTTGGTCGCACGCATGCGCACCAGGCCATCTTCACCGGGCTTGGATCGCGCGGCGGACTGTTGGCCCCCTGGTGTGCTGCACACCTCGCGGATCACCTGTTGCTCGGCACGCCGCTGGATCCGGAGGTAGATGCTGCACGCTTCGCGTGAGCAAGGTGTTGCGCTGCGCACCTTTGCCACCCATCACCGCATCATGAAGCGTCTCGCCTTCGCGTTCGTCATCACTTCGTTGGTCGCGGCTTGTGCCGGAAGCAAACGGTCCGTTTCGGCCATTGCCCCTGTTGATCCGCGATGGATCATCATCGACTCACTGGAGCAACTGGGCCAGTATGCCACCGCACTGGAGCGCACCGACACGATGCTTGCGCAAGCCATGCGCACAGGCGACTGGCGCACCGAGTTCAAGGCATGGATGCGCCATGCGGAGTACCGCAGCTATACCGCAGCGGAGGAAACCGATGTGCTGAAGGAGATGGGCGTACGCGCCAACGAAGCCCCGGTGCCGCTTGCCCAACTCTTGCACAGCGTGCGCGCCGAAGGCTGGTGGAACCTCTACGCCGAGGACCGCTGGAGCATATTGGAACGCACCGAACTCGCTGAGGGTGGTGGGGACGATCCGCAGACATGGACCCAGCGGCGCTTCATGGCGGAAGTGATCGCGGCGTACACGGCCTCGGTCCGGCCAACCGACACGCTGAAGACGATCGCGGTCGGCGAGCTCGGTGATCTTCTCACGGGTGACACGGCGGCACGTTACCTCCGCCCCACGCTCTTCGATCTGCTCGCTCGTCGTGCATTGATCGTGTTCGAGAACAGCGAAACGCGACTAGCTGAACCCGCGTGGCGCTTCACGCTGAGCGATCCGCGCTACTTCACGCTCTTCGAACCCTTCGCCATGAGGCCCTTCAGGCATCGCGACAGCACGGCGTGGGAGTTCCAGGCCATCAGGCTCTATCAGGAACTGGAAAAGCAACACCTCGTCGATGACAAGATCGATGCATACGTGGACGTCGCAATTGATCGCCTCAATTACGTGTTCCGCCAGAGCGATCTGCCCAACAAGGACTCGCTGCACTTGGATGCGCTGGAATTGTTGCGCACGCGATTGCCCGAGGATGCGTGTTGGAGCGAGGTGACCTTGGCCATTGCCCAATGGCATGTTCGCGCCGGGGCGAAGTACGACCGCCTCGCTGGCGATGCGTGGAAGTGGGAGCGCAAACGCGCAGTGGAGCTATGCGACAGTGCGATCGCGCGGTGGCCATCGTCGTTCGGTGCGCGCAACGCACGCGTAACAAAGCTGGCTGTGGAGCGTGTGACGTTGGATGCGCTTTGCGAACGTGCCGTTCCTCCGGATAGTGAGTTCCTAATTAAGCTGCAGACCACGAATGCCAAAGAAGTGTGGTACCGTATAGTGGAGGTGCCCGATGAGGACCGCAACAACCAGACAACATGGATCAATCGTTTGCTCACGCAACGCGTCGTCCGTGAGGGCAGCTTCAACCTGCCTGATGATGGTGATCACAACGAGCATGTCGTTGAGGTGCCGGTGCAAGGGCTTCCGTTCGGTGCCTATGCCATCCTAGTGTGCAACGCAGCGGATCTCAACGGCGCGGACAATGCGCTCGCATCGTGCAACGTGCAGGTGACCAATTTCGCCATGGTGGGTCGCGAACAGGGCAGCGCACTGGAGCTGCTCGTGCTGGACCGCACCACCGGGCAACCACTGTCCGATGTGAAAGCCACATTGCATACGCGCGGTTGGACCTCGGGCGAGCAAAGTGAGCGAAGTACCGAACTGATCACTGACGAGAACGGGAAAGCACGCACCACTACGCTCCGCGAGAACGGCCGCGCGACATGGACCCTCGAACTGGGCAGTGACCGTTACGAGAGCGGTGAGCGCTATGTGTATCAACAAGGGAACTCAACGCAGGATACCCTGCGCACCTTCCTCTTCACGGACCGAGCGATCTACAGGCCCGGCCAGGAGATCCATGTGAAGGGCATCGTTACGGTGGCACGCGGGAAGGACAATGCTGTAAAGGCAGGGCATTCCGCGCGGCTTTACTTCCATGACACAAATGGCGAAGTGATCGATTCGCTCATTGTGGTCACCGACGCATTTGGATCGTTCCACGGAACATTCACCGCCCCCGTGGGTCGCCTCACCGGACAAATGCAGTTGCGCGAAGCGCATGGCGAGAAAGGGATCCAAGTGGAAGAGTACAAGCGCCCAACGTTCGAGGCCACCTTCGCCCCGATCATCACCACACCGAAGCTCGGCGAAAAAGCCACGGTTGCGGGTATCGCGAAGACGTACGCGGGCGCTCCACTCGATGGCGCCAAGGTGAAGTACACTGTGCAACGCAGCGCACGCATGCCTTGGTGGTGTGGTCCGATGTATCGTGGCTTGCCTTGGTGGACGCAAACTGAAATAGCAAGCGGCGAAGCATTGTGCGACGCTGATGGCAGGTTCACGATCTCCTTCCCTGCGGAAGCATCGCGCTCGTTCCCCCGCGACGCCGATCCTTCCTTCGTGTTCCATGTGGTGGCGTGGGTCACCGACATCAATGGCGAAACGCAAACGACCAGCACGTCCTTCGTGGTCGGCTACCGGAGCATCGATCTGGTGATCGGAGTCGGGGATGCGGTGGATCGCAACAACACGGACAGTTTGCTCGTCCGCGTCAACAACCTCAACGGTGAGCGGATCGACCAGCCTTTCGATGTGAAGGTGACGCAGCTCGTGCGCCCCGACGGACCGGTGAAGCGCGAACGCCTCGGACAGCGCCCGGATCGTTTCGTGCTCACGCGTGAGGAACATACTGCGCGCTTTCCGCAGGATGTGTACGACAACGAGAACGACCCCGCGACATGGACGCGCGGCGCTGTTTCCTTGGATCTCAAAGCACTTTCACCCAAAGGCAGCCAAGTGGCCTTCACTGGATCAAGTGCCTTGGACGTGGGCACCTACCTGATCGAGATGGAAGCGATGGATCCAAGGGGGCAGCTGGTGAAAGCCTCTCGGG
>JBKJPT010000197.1:0-5476 GCA_046595075.1 Flavobacteriales bacterium | reverse complement strand
CGCGTTCGCGGCTGCGCAAAAAGCTGCAGATCGATGGCGAGGATGTGCATTTGATCGATCTCTTGCAGTCCATCTGACCGGCGCGGGTGTGCTTTTGCAACCTGCTGATAGCCAGTTTTCCGTGGGCGCTTGTATGGCTGCTGAAAGGCCGGTTCGGGCAGCTGTACGGGTGATGTAAGAGCCCTTCTCGGCCGTGTGCATTCGATGTAAGGGCAGCTTGGGAACCAAGGCCGATCCACGTGCACACATTGCGCGCTCCAAGGATGATCGCTTTGAAAACACCGAAAAACAACGCCGCTCAGCCGAAGGAGCTTGAAGACCTCGAACGGTTCCACCAGCGGATGAAGGAGGAAGCGCAAGCTTGGCGCAAACTGCTCGGGAACATGGGCAAATTGAAGAACCATCAGAACGATAGCACAACACCTCCACGCTCACCGGATGAGAACGACACCGCCCCTCCTTCTTCCACGCCTTCCGACCCTACCACGACCACTTGACCCTAACACTGCAAAACCAAGAACATGAAACACACTACACTCGCGATGCTCGCAGCATCGCTCTGCCTGCACACGGCTTCGGCACAGTTGATCACCCGACCGGACTTCTATTCGCCCACCGGCTTGACCAACGATGGCTTGGTATCAGGCTATCTCATGCAGACCGGACCTTGGTCCATCTGGAACCCGGATCTGCAGACGACGGATGACATCGGTGGAACGGCTCCCGGTGATGGGGCTGGAGGGCAAGCACGCTTCTCCTTCGATGGCAACTACATTTCCGGCACCAGCTTGGGCAGCTTGGGACCTGCCCTTTCCCGGTACGATCGCAGCACGGAGGAGTGGACGCTCCTTGGCGACCTCGGGTTCCCGGTGGACTTTTCGGTGAGCGGCGGCTATAGCATTTCGGGTGATGGTACCACCGTGGTGGGCAATTCATGGGCGGACACCACCGGCGGATACGCCTATTCACACGCAGTGGCGGTGGACCCGATCAACGGGGTTAGCGATCTGGGTACGCTGTTCTTCGGCAGAAGCACACGCGCCAATGCGGTGAACGAGGATGCGAGCGTGGTGGTGGGCTGGCAGGATTTCAACGGCCCGTGGAAATCGGCCGTGTGGCGCAAGAACCCGAATGGCGGTTACTTCCCGAACACCTACGTGCTCTTGGACCCGCTCGGCGATGCTTCGGACGAGTTCAACCAGATGGGCGAGTGCAGCGCGGTTTCAGCCGATGGCGAATGGATCGGCGGCTACGGTGACTATGCCAACAACGCGGAACCGTGGATATGGAGCGAGGCCACTGGCGTGATCAACCTGGGCCACCTGCCTTTGACCGGCACCGGCTATGTGGGTGACATGAGCGCCGACGCATCGGTCGTAGTGGGCTGGTTCGACGGCGAGCTTTGGGGCGATCCGCGAACCCCGTTCATCTGGACCGCCGCTGATGGCCTCCAGAACCTGAACACCTATGTCACAGCGGAACTCGGCATCGATCTGGGCAACTTGCAGCTATCCGGCGCGAGCTGCATTTCCCCCAACGGCCGCTATATCGCTGGTTACGGCGTTGAAGCCCCGTTCAACGCGTTCGCTTTCCGTTTGGACCTGGAGATGAGCACGGGCATCCAGACCGCCACGACCAATGGCACCCTCAACGCCTATCCCAACCCTACCTCAGGGCAGGTCACCATCAATGTACCCGAAGTGTCGTCCTTGTCCATTGTGGGCGCGGATGGGAAAGTGCTATTCGAAAAGAACGTGAAAGGAAACCCTGTCATTGACTTGTCCGCTTACGTGCCGGGGATCTATACCATCAGGGTGCGCACTCTGGATTGCGTCCGAACGGCGCGCATTGTGAAGTACTGAAAGAGCGCATCCCGCCCATGGTGAGGTTACCCGGTTGTGCCGGGTTCACGAACCGTAGCATTCAGTAGAAGCGTGATGCCGGACAAGCTTGGCATCATGCTTCTACTTTGCTTGCTAGATCGGTGGGCGCGCGGATTTGTTGAAGTCGATGACCTGCGCATGGATGGCGATGCTCCGTGCGGTGAGCAACAGGAACATGACCAGTGCGATGAAAGCGGAACAGGGCTGCTGGGGACGAAAGCTATCGGCACCATTGGAGGCTGCAGGCTCTGTACTTACTTCCTCAGGATCTTCTCCATCGCCTTGCCCTTGGCAAGCTCATCCACCAGCTCGTCCAGGTAGCCGATCCCCGATCACTTCATCTTGTTGAACATGTACCGCGCGATCTTCCAGCCACCATCGGTGCGCTGGAGCACGAACAGTTCCCTGTTCTCCTCGGGCACGTTCTCTCCAGTGGCATGAATGAGCGTGGTACCCCGCGAGGTGGTGCGCGCGAATGCATGGTCGCCGTCCACCTCGATCGCGTCAATGAAGAACTCGATTTTCAGCTGGATCATGGAGAATACGCCATCGTAGGCCTGCCTCACCTGCTCCGCACCCACCGAGGTGGGGAAACCGGTGGGCATGAACACCCCATCTTGGGTGTACAGGGGTATCACCTGGTCGGTGCTGGAGGCGTTCAGGGCATCGCGGTAGGTGAAAAGCAGGTCCTTGATCGCGTTCTGGTCGTTGGTCGTGTTCATGGTCGTGGGGGTGATTTCAGGTCCGTAGGTCTTGGGTTCGGGTGCCTGGCAGCCGAGCACCAGCGCGACCGGCAGGGTGAAGAGGATGGTGTGCTTCATCGTGGTGGGCGGTTCGCACGAAGGTTCTCTGACCGGAAGACACCGGCCCATGGCATGGATCAAGAAATGACCTTGATCCAGATCAAGGGATCAATGCTCCTTGCTGGTCTTCGCCCGCAGGCGGCTGAGGAACTCGGGCGTTACGCCGAGGTAGGAGGCGATGTGCACGTTGGGCACCCGAGCGGCCAGTGCGGGATGCTGCTCCACGAAATGCGCGTAACGCTGTTCCGCACTGGAGGCGTTGCGGCGGAGCATGCGTTGCTGCAGCTCCACGAACTGGTCCTCGATGATCACGCGGAAGTTGCGGTCGAACTTGGGATAATCGGTGTAGAGGCGCAGCAGGTCCGCGTGCTCGATACAGATCACGGTGGCGGGCTCGATCGCCTCGATGAACAGGCTGCTTGGCTTCTCCGCGTGGAAGCTTCCGATGTCCACGATCCACTCGTTCTCCTGCGCGAACTGCAGGTTGTGCTCCACGCCCTTCCCGTCCATCTCGTACATGCGCAGGCAGCCTTCCACCACGTAGGCATAAGACCGGCAGACCTCACCCTCCTGCAACAGGAACCCGCGCCGCTTCAAGCGCCGCAGTTGGCTGCTCCCCTTGAGGGCAGCTCGCTCGGCATCGTCTAGCGCCAGGTAACGATCGAAGAGCGCGCACAGCGCCACGTGTGGATCGGCTTTCATTTTCTCAGGATCTTCTCGATCGCCCTACCCTTGGCCAGTTCATCCACCAGCTTGTCCAAGTAGCGCACCTGCCGCATTACGGGATCCTCGATCTCCTCGATGCGGTAGCCGCAGATCAACCCGGTGATCATCGTAACGTTCGGGTTCATACGAGGTGCTTTGGCGAAGAAGGTCTCGAAGTCCACCTTCGTATCAAGCACTTTCTGCAGGCCCTTCTCCGTGTAGCCCGTGAGCCAATGGATGATGGTGTGCAGTTCCTCCTTCGTGCGGCCCTTCCTCTCGACCTTGGTCACATAAAGCGGATAGACGCTCGCGAACGTCATCCGGTAGACCCTTTCGTTGTTCGCTCCTGGTTTCATTGTTCACCAAAGTTGTGCGCTTTCATTCAGCCGTGCGCCATGATCGCCCGCGCTGGGTAATATTGAAACTCATGGAGACCCAAATGAGAACTCTCAAGATCATCGAACACATCTCGCTGGACGGCGTGATCCAGTCCTCCAGCGAAGACGGTTTTCCCTACGCCAACTGGACCACGCCCTACCGGAGCCCCGCTGGCCTGGAGGCCATTCTCGCCGCGCAGGGGGAGCGCTTCGACCTGGTGCTTGGTCGTGTCACGTATGATATTTGGTCGGACTACTGGCCGAAGGCACCGAGCAGTCTCATGGCGGACCGCCTGAATGCGGCAACGAAACATGTCGCTACCCACCGACCGGAAAGTCTTGCATGGGGACCGTTCGAGGGCCTTGGACCGGATCTCGTCGAGAGCGTTCGCCGCATCAAGTCGCAGGACGGCCCGGACCTTATTCTCTGGGGTAGCTCCACGCTGACATCGACGTTGCTCGAACATGGGCTTGCGGATGAAGTCATGCTGGCCGTCTATCCGGTCCTGGTGGGCACGGGGAAGCGCTTCTTTGCGGAGGGAACACCGGCACACGCATTCGAGCTCATCAGCACGCAAGCATTCCCATCCGGCATCATCTTCAATACTTACAAGGTCGTTGGGCCTTTGAAGACCGGATAGTTCGAGGATGCGACAGCGTCAGTGGATCGCATTGTTCAACGAAAGTGGTCGCTTTCGATCATGCACCACTCGCAGGCCAACAATGAGGGCGGCCCCACCGTTTGGGATCCCGCTTGCTGTGGAACACGCTGTAGATAATGACCGTGTCCTTCTCGAACCGATAGACCACCTGATAGGGGAAGCGCTTGAGTGTCATCTTCCGATACCTCGAACGCCACCGGGCAGGTCCGTTCGGATGTTCCAAGATGAAGGCGACATATTTATCGAGCTCAGCGAGCAAGCGCTCGCCGGTCCCCTTGGACCCAGCCTCGTACCAGTCGTAAGCCTCTTGCACATCGCGAATGGCTTCACCACGCCAGACCAGCCGGACGCTCATGCATCCTTGCCCTTGCCTGAACGGATCAGATCCTTGGCCTCTTCCCAAGTATAGCTCTTGCCCTCCCCGCGTTGGTAAGCCGCTTCGCGCTCCTTCACGATGTTGTAGTGCTCGTCGGTGAGGCCGTCCTCATCAATCGCGTCCTTATCCGAACGGAACAGGTCCGCCACCTTCTTCAGGAGGCTTTCATCGCTCGTGCGCAAGAGGCGTTCGATCAATTCCAGCTTGAGGGCTTCAGTGGACATGGCTTCGCGGCTTGTGCTACGAAGGTAAGGAGTGGGGCGGGCAGAGGAACGAGCCAGTGGATGATGGCATAGACCTGCTGGCCGTCTATCCGGTCGTGCTGGGCGCGGGGAAGCGCTTCTTCGCGGAGGGAACACCGGCACACGCATTCGAGCTCATCAGCACGCAAGCATTTCCGTCCGGCCTCATCTTCAATACTTACAAGGTCGTTGGGCCTTTGAAGACCGGATAGTTTGACGAGGCGACCGTGTCACATCCTCCTTCGCGCCAACTACACCTGCACCCCGATCACGGCCCATATCTTCGCATTGTGAAGCTCAACGATACGACACGCGAACAGCTCCGGCGGTTCTTCGCCGCCTATCCGGTGGATCGTGCATACGTGTTCGGATCCTTTGCGCGTGGAGATGCGCGAGCGGATAGTGACCTTGATCTGCTTGTGGACTTG
>JBKJPT010000161.1:0-7169 GCA_046595075.1 Flavobacteriales bacterium | reverse complement strand
CGCACACAGGCTGATTATGTGCGCATGATCTGCGCTGGCAACGAGGCCAAGCTGGTGGGTAGCGGTTTCGAACTGGCCAAGCAGCGCACACCGGTGGGCGTGCCCAATGCACCGCTGATCAAGCAGGTACGCATGACGGGCGAGCGTGGCCAGGTGGAACTGCGCTGGAACACTGAACGTGGTGTGGAGAGCTTCAGCGTGTACATGACCACCGAGGACCCGATGGCGGGCGCCAAGTGGGAATACGTGTCCACCACCACGAAGGCACGCGCCCTGGTGAACGATCTGGATAGCTACAAGCCCTACTGGTTCGCGGTGCGCGCTGTAGGTGCCGCAGGCCAGAGCGCCATGAGCGATCCGGCTATAGGTGTAGCGGCCTGAGCCGCCACCACGCGAAGAGACCTTCTTCCAAGCAAAGCCCCGGCGCCTCGATGCCGGGGCTTTTGCGTTGGGGGTGTTCAAAGCGAAAGCCCCCAAAGCGAAAGGCGCCCTTTCGAGCGCCCTTCGATGGTGGACCTCGACTGAGGTTTACTCCGTATGCACCGCATAGCGATCATCACGTGCGAACCGGAAATGATCCGATCACTGTTTCATGAACCTAAGCACGACGCCCTCGGTTGTGCGCAGTTGATACATACCGGAACTCAAGCCGCTCAGGTCGACTTGATCGGTGTTCGTGACGGTCAGCAGCAAACGGCCCTGCGCATCATGGATCACTCCACCGACCCGTCGAGAAAGTTGAAGCAGGCCGGTCGTTGGGTTGGGGTATGCACGCAGCCCATTGGGCGTTGTGCTGCCCAGAACAACGGTCCCTAGATCTCCTTCGCATTCGCAGTTATCTGACCACATATCATTATCGGTCTGCGGGTTACCATCATCGCAGGGCGTTCCGGGTTGAGTTGGCCCGGCTACTTGACCGTTGCAGTCCGAGGTGCCAAAAACCGCCAGGCGGCTCCGGATCGTACCGTTCATGAAACGGAACTCTCCTCCCACATACAGCCGTTGTACATTGGCGGAAAGGGCGTTCACCAAATCGTCCGCATTGGTCTCGAGATCCAATACAGCACCGGTAACCCGGTCAACGGTGGCGAGATTCACGCGCGGTGATCCGCCTACCGCATTGAATTCGCCTCCTAAATAGACACGCTGCTCCGTGACCGCAATGGCCCTGATCGTTCCGGTCGGAACAGGGTTCCATAGGATCGCGGTGTTCGAGTCTATTGGAACAGCGCCAACATTACTTTGGAACTGCCCCCCGATCATGCCGAACTCCCCGCCGACGTACGCGATGCTATCGCGGACCACCAATGCTCGAACACCTGAGGAAGAAACCCCAGGATCCCAAGTTGTTGCCAAGGCAGTGTTGAGGTCCAACGAAGCTATGCGACTACGCGGCTGTCCTCCGATATCCGTGAACTGCCCTCCCACATAGAGCAGATCCCCATACCTGGCCATGGCCCAGATGGAAGCTGCTCCCCCGATTCCCATAGCTTGGGCATCCCATGCCAATGCAGCACCGGTGGTGGTATTGAGGGCGGCGATGCCATTCCGGAATTCTCCTCCGACAATGCTGAAGCTGCCTCCGACAAATACGGTATCCCCCCTGACCTCGATGGCAAGAAATACGGGATCGCTCCCTGAGAAGGTGGATGCGTCAGGATCCCATCCCGTAGGAATGCCTGAAACGGAATTGATCGCACCAGCGCCCATTCGCACTTGACCGTTCAAGTCGTTGAATTCGCCACCGACATAGATGGTGTTCGCTCTTTTTGCGATGGTGAGAACTGTGCCGTTCGCGCGTGGAGCCCATGTCGTGGCCGTTCCCGAGATCGCGTCAAGCGCTGCGAGTCGAATGCGGGGCTGACCGCCGATCATCACGAACTGTCCGCCGGCGAATACCTTCTCCCCATCCCAAGCCAATGCGGCGACCGGCTCGCTCGCATCCGGGGCCCAAGAGCTCAGCCCCCCGCTAGTGCCCGAAATTCGAGCGATGTATCGGCGCTCCTCGCCCATGACGGAAGTAATCGTCCCACCAAAAACCACATCCGGACCGGCTAGGGTCAACGCATCCACGATGCCATTGATCTGGGGGTTCCATGCTGATGGCGCACCTGTAGCGGTCGATATTCTGGCCAAGCATATGTGGGATGCGCCCATGATCTGCGAAAAGCTGCCTCCGATAAAGACATGGGTGCTCGTCGCCTGCATGCAACGCACTGGATTGTTGGCATTGGGGTTCCAAGACGTTACAGCTCCGGTGGCAATATCGATCGCTGCCAGACGGTTCCGCGTGAAGCCCCCCATCGTGGTGAATGACCCGCCCACATAAAGCACATCACCGGCGATGGACAATGCATTGACACAACAGGTCTGCGCATCCCAAGCAGCGGGTACTCCTGAAACAGGATCAACGCGTACGAGATCGTCGAGATCCTCTCCGCCGACCTGCGAGAAACTTCCTGCTAGGTAGATCGCCGCTTCGGTTGCTGCGATCGCACTCACGCTAGAATTCGCATTCGGGTCCCACGGCGTGGCGCTTCCGTTGATAGTATCCAACGCGGCAACATGCGCCCGCGATTGGCCCCCGACGACAGTGAAATCCCCGCCGACAAGCAAACGGTCACCGTCCAGGGTCATGCACAGGACATCATTGTCTGCGCCGGGGTTCCAGGGATGCACCGTTCCATTCTCATTGATGCGCGCCAAGTGATCCCGCGGTTGATCGCCCACATGCGTGAACTCACCTCCAATGTACCAGCCGCCATGTCCATCCGGGACCACGCAGCGAACCGTGTTGTCCGGGAAAGGCCAGTTGAGTTCCGGCTGAGCAGTGCTCATATCGAGCGACGCACCATAGGGTGCGGGCGGCCCCACCCGTGTGAAATCCCCCCCGATGTAGACCGATCCACTGGGCGTATCCTCGTACAATGCATGCACCGGACCATTGGCTCCCCACCAATGTTCGGCCAGTTCCAGCTCCGGCACTCCCTGACAAACGCATGTTGAGGTGTATGCATCGTTCGAGGTCGAGGCGTTAGAATCATCGCAGGATGCACCCAGGTAGATGGTCTCGTCGGAGTCGTTGCAGTCGTTGTCGTTCAACACATGGTTAAGGGGTTGTTCGCAGGACGTGCTATCCATCAATGGGTCGCCGGATCCATCGCCGTCGGAATCGAGATACCATGTGTTCGCGGCCGCGATGGGAAAGGTGTTGCTGACCCCGCCGGTCTGCACAGGGTTGTTGCTTCGGATACGAATACGGTAGTTGGTGCCCGCCGTTGTATTCCCCGGGATCGTTACACTGATGACGCCTGGTGCAGTGGCAGCCAATGAGCCGATAACGACGGGGCTCGTGAAACTTCCATCTGGCCCGCTCAACTCGGCAACGAACACATTGTCAACACCGAAGTTCCCGATCGCTCCGAAATCAATAGTTGTTGAGAACCCCGGACAGAATGACCCGCTCACGACCGGTCCTTGGAGAAGATTGGTAACGAAGCTGGCGAGGTTCTCATGCGCGATCCCTCCACCTGTTGGCGGGCCGAGCACATGCGTGAAATCGCCGCCGATATGGTAGTAGCCGGGACTGGCCTGATGATCGAACACGCCGTTGGAGTAAGCATCCAATACGAAAGGAAGTGCGGCGCCAGTGGTTGTGTTGGTGGCGGCCAACCCGTAGCGAGTTGCACTGGCCACTGTGTTGAACGTACCGCTGATGAGCACCGAATCCGCTGAGGCCCTGATCGTGTACACCGAACCGAGGATCGAAGGTGCCCACGGTGTGGCGAGCCCCGTAGCCGCATCGATCTTGGCTGCTCTGGAGCGAGGCTGCCCTCCGATAGTGCCTGAGAAGGAGCCACCGACATAGACATCGTTGCCCGTTGCCGAGATGCAGCGCACCGTGCCCGGTGAATTCGGATCCCAGCTCGTGGCTGCGCCCGTGGCAGCATCCGTTGCAACTACACGGTTTCGCGCATCGCCATTGATCGTTGTGAAGTCCCCGCCGAGATAGACCAGCGCAGCATGCGGTTCGATGGCCAGCACGGTGTTGTTCGCGGCTGGTGCCCAAGCCAAGAGAGATCCATCATCCAGGTTGAATCCCGCGGCACGGCTGCGCGTGGCACCGGCTATTTGCGAAAATTCACCGCCGGCAAAAAGCGTGTCCGACGTAAGCACGAGGGTTCGCACGGCAGCGTCGGCCTGTGGCGCCCACGCGAGCAAGGCGCCGGATCCATCCACCGCGCCAATGCCGATCCGCGATGTACCGGATAGCTGCGTGAAAGCCCCGCCGAGATAGATGTCCGAGCCATGTTTCGCCAGCGTGAATACTTCCGCATCGGCCTGCGGGTTCCATGCCGTTGCACGACCTGTGCTGATGTCTATGGCTGCGGCATTGTCCCGCAGCACGCCGCCGATGCTGGTGAAGTAGCCGCCGACATAGACCTGTCCGGTTTGCATACTCACCGCGGCGATGCTGCCGCCATCTGTCACAGGGCTGAAGTCGAGCGTCGCGCCGGTCACGGCGTCGATCGCCCCCACATGCCAGCGTGGTTCACCATTGATCGCAGTAAGATCGCCACCGACGAGCACGGCTCCATCCGCGTACGCAATACTCGCCACTATGCCATCGTATTCTGGAGCCCATGGCGTCGCTAGACCGGTGCTCTCGTCCAACTCGGCCAGCCCATTGCGGAATTCCCCGCCGATGATCGTGAACTCGCCTGCGACGAACAGCGAAGAACCGGAGAACGCGAGGGCATCGCAGGACAAGCCCGTGGCGAAGGGATCCCAGGCCAGCGGAGCGCCGGTTACCACATTCACTTTGGCGATGCGTGGTCGCGGCAGTCCGCTGACCTGCGTGAATGTGCCAGCGAGATAGATCCCATCACCACCAACGGCCATCGTCTTGACCGTGCCGTTCGCGTTCGGGTTCCAACTCGCCACGTTGCCCGTGCCGATGTTGATCGCTGCGCAGTAATTCCTGGTGGATGTGCCGACCTGGTTGAACCGACCGCCCATGTACAAGGTGTTGCCCAATACACTCAACGCAAGTACGTCATCATCGGTGTTGAAGGCCATGGCGAGCGTGCCTCCTGTGTTCGCATTGAGCGCGACGCAATTCTGTCGCACTTGGCTGTTCACGAAGTCGAAAGCACCTCCTGCGAAAACGGTGTCGCCGTGCGCGACGATGGCACGTACTTCCGTGAATAGGCTGGAGAAATCAGGGCTGAACGGATGCAAACTGCCATCGGCATTGATCCGTGCCATGCGGTTGCGCGTCACGCCGTTCACGAGTGTGAACTTGCCGCCGATGTACCAACCACCCTGGCCATCAGGCGCCACGGAGAGCACCTGGTTGTTCACCACCGGAAAGTCCATGTCGAGATCGCCGGTCGCGAAACTCAACGCCGCACCGAAGGAGCGGTTCGGCCCCACATAGTTGAAGCTGCCCCCGAAGTATTCGATTCCGATTGCCGCGTCCACCTCAAGCGCGTTCACCTTGCCATTCGGCACCCACATGTCCGCGCGTAATACCTGTGCATGCGATCTAATTTGGAGCATCACACCCGCGACGACCGGCAGCAAGAGTCCGATGGATTGGGTGATACGACAGATGGCTCGGGGAATGGAGGAGGTCATGGATATTGGATTTGAACAAGGTGAAAGTAGTGAAGATTCGGCCCTGCCCGGCATGCTCGGCCTAAGGCGCCTAAAGCGAAAAGGGAAAAGCGAAAGGCGCCCTTTCGAGCGCCCTTCTGTATGGTGGACCTCGACTGAGTTTTACTCCGTCAGTTCCGCCATCATGCGTTGGATAATGTTACTCGGCCAGTACGATCACGCTGTTGTTCATCACCTCCACCACGCCGCCCTTGATCGGGAAGAGTTCTTCGGTCGTTCCGGTCTTCACCTTCACGTTACCGGCCTTCAGCACGGTGATCAGCGGTGCGTGGTTGTTCAGGAAGCCCATGCTGCCGTCCACACCGGGCACGGTAACCAAGGTGGCTTCGCCCTTGAAGAGCGATTTGTCCGGAGTGATTATTTCGACGTGCATCTATGTTGTCGGTTATCAGTTGTCAGTTGTCAGTCGCCTAGCCGGACAACTGACAACTAACAACAAGGCACTACGCTTTCGCCGCTTCGGCCATCAGCTTCTTACCGGCGGCGATCACGTCCTCTATGTTGCCTTTCAGGTTGAAGGCGCTCTCGGGCACGTCGTCGAGTTCGCCGTCCATGATCATGGTGAAGCCTTTGATCGTTTCCTCGATCGGCACCATTACACCGGGCAGGCCCGTGAACTGTTCGGCCACGAAGAAGGGCTGGCTTAGGAAGCGCTGCACTTTGCGTGCGCGGTAAACGCTCAGCTTGTCGTCCTCGCACAACTCGTCCATACCCAGGATGGCGATGATGTCCTGCAGTTCCTTGTACCGCTGTAGGATCTCCTTTACGCGTTGTGCGCAGTTGTAGTGTACATCGCCCACGATCGCGGGGGTGAGGATGCGGCTGGTGCTATCGAGCGGATCCACCGAAGGATAGATGCCGAGCTCGGCGATCTTGCGGCTCAACACCGTGGTGGCATCCAAGTGCGCGAAGGTGGTGGCCGGTGCAGGATCGGTCAAGTCATCCGCAGGCACGTACACGGCTTGTACGCTTGTAATAGAACCGCGCTTGGTGCTGGTGATGCGCTCTTGCATGGCGCCCATCTCGGTGGCCAGGGTGGGCTGGTAGCCCACGGCGCTCGGCATGCGGCCGAGCAACGCGCTCACTTCGGAGCCGGCTTGCGTGAACCGGAAGATGTTGTCCACGAAGAACAGGATGTCGCGGCCGCCGCTCTGCTCATCGCCATCGCGGAAATATTCTGCCAGGGTGAGACCGCTCAGCGCCACACGTGCACGTGCACCGGGGGGCTCGTTCATTTGGCCGAAGACGAAGGTGGCCTGTGAACTCTCGAGCTGGGTGTAGTCCACCTTGCTCAGGTCCCAACCGCCGTTCTCCATGCTGTGCTTGAACTCATCGCCGTACTTGATGATCCCGGCCTCGATCATTTCGCGCAGCAGGTCATTGCCTTCGCGCGTGCGCTCGCCCACGCCGGCGAACACCGAGAAGCCGCCGTGCTCGGTCGCGATGTTGCGGATCAGCTCCTGGATGAGCACCGTCTTGCCGACGCCGGC
>JBKJPT010000134.1:0-7183 GCA_046595075.1 Flavobacteriales bacterium | reverse complement strand
TACGTGTTGCGCGCTGAATGTGCGCCAACTCGTAACACGTAACCCGTCAACCCGTAACGCATTTCGCATTCAATGACACTCGACAGCAAGATCCCCGGCGGCCCCATCGAGAAGAAGTGGACCGATCACAAGGGGCACATCCGCATCGTCGCTCCGGCGAACAAGCGTCGCATCGATGTGATCGTTGTGGGCACCGGCCTAGCTGGTGGGGCAGCGGCCGCCTCGCTCGCGGAGATGGGCTACAACGTAAAGGCGTTCTGTTTCCAAGACAGCGCTCGTCGTGCGCACAGCATCGCCGCGCAGGGTGGCATCAACGCGGCGAAGAACTACCAGAACGACGGTGACAGCACCTACCGTCTGTTCTATGATACCGTGAAGGGCGGCGACTACCGTGCGCGCGAAGCGAACGTGTACCGCTTGGCGGAAGTGAGCGCGAACATCATCGATCAGTGCGTGGCGCAAGGCGTTCCCTTCGCGCGTGATTACGGTGGACTTCTCGACAATCGTTCGTTTGGTGGCGTGCAGGTGAGCCGCACGTTCTATGCCCGTGGACAAACCGGGCAGCAGTTATTGCTTGGTGCGTATAGCGCGCTGATGCGGCAAGTCGGGAAAGGTGCTGTGCAGATGTTCGACCGCCACGAGATGCTCGATGTCGTCGTCGTGGATGGCAAGGCGCGCGGCATCATTGCGCGAAACCTCATCACGGGCGAGATCGAACGGCATGGTGCACATGCGGTGCTGCTCTGCACCGGCGGCTACGGCAACGTGTTCTTCTTGAGCACGAACGCGATGGGCAGCAACGTGACCGCCGCTTGGAAGGCGCACAAGCGCGGAGCCTATTTCGGCAATCCGTGCTTCACGCAGATCCACCCAACGTGCATTCCCGTAAGCGGCACCCATCAGAGCAAGCTCACGTTGATGAGCGAATCGCTCCGCAACGACGGCCGCATCTGGGTGCCCGCGAAACTCGAAGACGCGAAGGCGATCCGCGAAGGCAAGAAGAAAGGCAGCGATATTGAGGAAGCGGACCGCGACTACTTCTTGGAGCGCCGTTACCCGGCCTTCGGGAACCTCGTGCCACGTGACGTGGCTAGTCGCGCCGCGAAGGAGCGTTGCGATGCAGGCTTCGGTGTGAACAAGACCGGCGAAGCCGTGTACCTCGACTTCTCGGCAGCCATCGAACGCTACGGCAAGCTCGAAGTGAACGTGAAGAAGCTGGGGAGCGTGGGCAAGGAGAAAATAACCGAGCTCGGTCGCGCGGTGGTGAGCGAGAAGTACGGCAACCTGTTCGACATGTACGAGAACATCGTCGGCGAGAACCCCTACGACCACGCGATGAAGATCTACCCGGCCGTACACTACACCATGGGCGGCCTATGGGTGGATTACAACCTGCAGACCACCGTGCCCGGTCTCTTCTGTCTGGGCGAAGCGAACTTCAGCGATCACGGCGCGAACCGCCTCGGTGCATCAGCGTTGATGCAAGGCTTGGCCGACGGCTACTTCGTGATCCCCTACACGGTAGGCGATTACTTGGCCGATGACATCCGCACAGGACCCATCGATACGAAGCGTCCAGAGTTCGACGCTGCGGAGAAAGAGCAGAAGGATCGCATCAACCACTTCTTGAACAACAAAGGCACCAAACCTGTCGATGACTTCCACCGTCGTCTCGGCAAGGTGATGTGGGACAAGTGCGGTATGGCCCGCAACGCGCAAGGCCTAACGGATGCTATCGCGGAGATCCGCCAGATCCGCGAGGAGTTTTGGAAGGATGTGCGGGTACCGGGCAGTGCGAACAGCTTCAACCAGGAGTTGGAGAAAGCCGGTCGCGTGGCCGATTTCATCGAGCTGGGCGAACTGATGTGCATGGACGCACTGAACCGCAACGAGAGCTGCGGCGGACACTTCCGTGAAGAGTACGCGGAGACCGACGGCCCACAGCAAGGTGAGGCCAAACGCGACGACGACAACTACGCGTACGTGGCTGCATGGGAGTGGTTGGGCGAAGCCGGAAAGGCCGAGCTGCACAAGGAGCCGCTGGTGTTCGAGGAAGTGAAACTGACGCAACGTTCATACAAATGATCCCGGAGCGTCGACCCAGGGGTCGACCTCCACACAATAGCAAGGCAGATGGGCAACATGAAACTGAACCTGAAGATCTGGCGCCAGCAGGGTCCGAACGACAAGGGCCAGATGAAGGACTATCCGGTAAGCAACGTGTCCGAGGACATGAGCTTTCTGGAGATGTTGGATGTGTTGAACGATTACATCGTTCGCAAGGGCGAAGACCCGATCGCGTTCGATCACGACTGCCGCGAGGGCATCTGCGGATCATGCAGCCTTTTCATCAATGGCGAGGCTCATGGCCCGGGCAAGGGCATCACCACCTGTCAGTTGCACATGCGCCGCTTCAAGGATGGCGATACCATCCATGTGGAGCCTTGGCGCAGCGCCGCTTTCCCAGTGATCAAGGACCTGGCTGTGAGCCGTAGCGCCTTCGATCGTATCCAGGCGGCCGGCGGTTTCGTGAGCGTGAACACCAGCGGCAATCTCGTGGATGGCAACGCGGTTCCCATTCCGAAGGATGATGCTGATAAGGCCTTCGATGCGGCCACTTGCATCGGTTGCGGTGCTTGCGTAGCCACCTGCCCGAACGGTTCGGCGATGTTGTTCACCGCAGCGAAGGTCTCGCAGCTTTCGCTCCTTCCCCAAGGCAAACCCGAAAGCAAGCGCCGCGCATTGGCCATGGTGGAGCAGATGGACAAGGAAGGCTTTGGCAACTGCAGCAACACCGGTGCCTGCGAGGTCGAGTGTCCGAAGAACATCAGCCTGGAGCACATTGCCCGCTTGCACCGGGATTACTTGGTGGCGACGGTGACGAAGGAGTGAAGCAGAAGCCTTAAAGAACATGGGCTCGCGCTCAGCGGGTATGTATCGTTTGGTTAAGCCGATGATTTGTTAGGACTCAGGAATCATGGGCTCTCTTCAAATCCCCCCACGTCGGCACCACCATCTATAGCCTCTTCGCGAGCAAAGTGCCACAGTTGGGAGAGGAGCCTGAAGGCAATGGACGCGCCGGACAGCCTGTTGAAGGATGTGATGGTCCGGGTGGGTAAAGTGCTGGATGGAGATGAGCGTTGAGTGACTGGTTGGGTTGTCTGTAGCCGTACCGTCGATCTCTACAACCGGTGTTTCCAGCCGTGCAAGACCCGATATTGCACCATGTCATCGGCCACTTCGCCCAAGCAAACCACTGAGTTCGCGAGTATGCGGCCTGTTGTGATGCCGAAGGCGGGCGGGTGTGTGAATAAGGTCAACGATGCCGCTGGTAGCTCTGCGGTCAATGTCCAGCATCGCTGTGCGTGGGTAAGAGCGTTCATCCTCTCGGGCGTGTGGTTGCTATTATGCGATGGATTGTGCGCACAGAAGGATGGGGGCGATCATGCGGCGGTGCTGCGCATGCAGGGGTTGGGCGCGGCCAACGAATGGGATTCGCTTCAATGGTTCGCCGACCAATTGCTCGATGAGTTGCCGCCCGCACCGAGCGCCATACGCTACGAAGCTGAACGCCACATGGCGATCGCATTCAGCGCCAAGGATGATCCGGTCAGTGCGCTTGACCATGCCCAACAAGCATGGCTCATCGCTGACGAGTTGAATGACACCTCCCGCATTCTCGGCTCGCTCTACCAACTTACCAAGCTGAATGTCGAAGGCCGACACTACGAAGAGGCTGATCGCTTCCGGCGACAGCACTTGGCGCTCGCGCGGATCTTCGGCCGAGACACGAAGCAACTCGCCCTGGCGCACAACAGCGTGGGTAGCATGCACAGCCGCTTGGAGAACATCGACTCGGCGGAGTTCCATTATCGCGAAGGTCTCCGCATACTTGGTGACAGCGAACCCATGGTCCGGCAGGCACTGCTCGGCAACTTGGCCAGTACGCTGGGAGCGAAAGGCCAGCATGATGAGGCGGCGCGCCTGTTCCAACAAGCTTTCGCGGAACTGGATAGCACCGAGCTGCTGAACAAGGCATGGACGCTTCGGAATCTCGGCCAGTCGTTGATGTCCGCCGCGCGGTACGACGAGGCGCTCAACACGTTCGAAGAAGGGGACTCGCTCAATCGCATGAGCGGCAACACTCTGGACCTGGCCATCGACTTCGCCGAGTTGCGCGCCGATGCGCTCGATTCCATCGGCGATGTCGCGGGTGCCTACGCGATGATCAAACTCGCTCGTGATCTGCAAGACACGCTCTTCGAGCGAAGCATGGATGAGCAGTTGCTGGAGTTGGAAACGAAGTTCGGCACACGGCTGAAGGAAGAGGAGATCCAACGCCTCGATGCGCAAGCACGCGAGCAGGACGAACGACTTCGTTTGCGCAACGTGCAGATGTACGGAAGTCTTGTGCTTGCGCTATTGGCACTTGGCGGGGTGCTGCTCGTGTGGCGCAACCTGCGCCAGAAGCGGAAGCACGCCGTGGTGTTGGAGGGACTGAACGCGGAACTACAGGACCATCAAGGTCGCATCGAAGAGATCAACAAGCTGTTGCAACTGAAAGTGCTACGCGCGCAGATCAACCCGCACTTCATCTACAACTGTCTACATGCCATCGGCAATCTGGTGCGAAAGGGCGACACGGTCGGCGCGGCGGGTTATCTCGATGGCTTCGCTCGGCTACTACGCATGGTGCTCGACCACAGCGTGAAGGACCGCGTTCCCATCAGCCAAGAGCTTGACTTCCTCCGGCAGTACCTCAGGTTGGAATCGCTGCGCTTCGCGGAGGGTCTGAACTATTCCGTGGATGCCGACGCCGACTTGTTGGAAGAGGACGCGCTGGTGCCTTCGCTGCTCGTCCAACCATTCGTGGAGAACGCGATCTGGCACGGCTTGGCCACCAAGCAAGGTGAGAAGCGATTGAGCGTGCATTTCACCGAGCGCAATGGCCGCATCGTGTGTGCGGTGGAGGACAACGGAATCGGCCGCACGGCAGCCCCGAAGCGCGAGCATAGCGATGGCAGTGCGAGCATGGGCCTGCAGCTCACCACCGAACGATTGCAATTGCTCACCTACGGCATGCAGGAGGCCGGACGCGTGACGTTCACCGATATGGCGACGCGCGGCGTTGCGAGCGGAACGCGGGTGGAGGTGGTGTTGGGGTAGCTGCTCACCGCAACGCAGGCCAGGGGCCGCCAAGAGTTCGTTGCGAAACCGTTGCGCTCGTTGCGTCGTGGCGGTTAAAGGACCGGTCGACTAACTTCCCGCCATGATCACGGCCGTGCAGGTGGATGACGAAGGTGAAGCGCGCGAGTTCCTGCGCGACCGGCTGCGCGCAGTGGCTCCCGAAGTGACAGTGCTCGGCGAAGCCACGAACATCGTCGATGCCGAACGGCTGATCGCGAAGAAGAAACCGCAACTCGTCTTCCTCGATGTGGAGATGCCCGGTGGCAACGGCTTTGAACTCCTGAAGAAGCTCGGCCGCTGGGACTTCGATATCATCTTCACCACTGGCCACAGCCAATACGCTATACAGGCTATCCGCTTCAGCGCGCTCGATTACCTGGTGAAACCCGTGCAGGCCGATGAGCTGCGCGCCGCCATCGATCGGCACATCGCGAACAAGGGTACAACACCGCCGGAAGTCCAGCAGCACTTCCTAAGCAACGTAGCGCAGCGCGATGAGCAAGCGCTCAAGCTCACCCTCACCCACGGCGACCGCACGCACGCCATAGCTCCGGCCGATATCGCTTGGTGCCAGGCCGATGACAACTACACCGCGCTGCACCTCGCCGACGAGCGCCGCTTCGTCTCCGCACGCACCTTGAAGGACTACGACGAGATGCTTTCTCCGCTCGGCTTCCTGCGCGTACACAAGAGCGCGCTGGTGAACCGCCGCCATGTGGACGGCATCGATGGCGAAGGCCGGGTGCGCCTGCTGAACGGCACGCGTGTGGAGATCAGCCGCCGCAGGCTGGAGGAGGTGATGCGGGAACTGCGCGGCTGAACCGTTCCCTCGGTCCCGTGCCGTAGCCTCGGAAGTGCTAGCGGCCAATGTCCTGCACGGTTCCCTTCGTGGTGTAAACCCGAACAGCCATGCGCCTCACTATCCTGCTCACCGGTCTCACGTTCAGCCTGGCGGCTTCAGCCCAACAGAACTACAACGATGACTGCGCCAATGCGCCCTTGCTGAACGTTTCGCCAACGAACGTGCCCACCGAGTGGACCTTGGCGCACATGCAGAATGCTGCAACCGCCATCGCACCAGCGGCCTGCACAGGCAGCGGATACAAGGATGTCTGGTTCAAGTTCACGGCCACCGCCTCAACGCACTATCTCTTGCGCGTTGGACCCGCTCCCAGCCCTTCCCGCTTGGAAGCGTTCAGCGGCACTTGCGGTGCGCTCACCAGCATCGGATGCACAACAGAAAAGATCCTGCCGCTGACCGGCTTGGCGATAGGGGACACCTATATCTTCCGCTTGCACACCATCAGCACAGCGGCCTTCCTCACCCAATACGTTGCGGTGATCAGCGATCCGCTGAACGATGAGTGTGCAGGCGTCGTGGTGCTGCCCGTGCAGGATGCGTACACGCAAGTTGCAGCCACCAACAATGGCGGCACCATCGGCGCCACAATGAGCTCGCTCGGTTGCTCCCCGGACGAGTCGGATAGCGATGATGATGTGTGGTTCAGCTTCGTGGCAACGGCAGTGCGTCACCTCATTCGGATCGAAACGGACATGCCGCTCGGCATACAGGTGCTCGACGGACCGTGCGGGAGTTCGGCGATGCTTTGCGACTATAGCGCGCCCAGGAACGTGCCGCTCTCCGATCTTACTGTGGGACAGACCTATGTCTTCCGCCTCTATACGGCCGACACCGACCCGGCAGTGCGCGCGAACTTCCGCGTGAGCGTGCTGAACATGGCACAGAACGATGAATGCGCCGGCGCGATCCCCATCCAAGCCGATGCGGGAAATACGCCCCAGCGCATGCTCAACGCTGCGGTGGCGGCATCATCAAGCTCGGTGGTGGGCGGATGTACCGCGATCACATTCGATGTCTGGTTCAGATTCACCGCACCATCCTCCGGCATTTATGTGCGCAGCGAAAGCAACAGCGCCCGGTTCAGCCTTTACTCCGGGGCATGCGGCGCGCTCACCTGCATGTTCGATGATAGTG
>JBKJPT010000053.1:0-29401 GCA_046595075.1 Flavobacteriales bacterium | reverse complement strand
GGCTTGGCGAGCAGGCCATTGTCGCGCAGTAACAAGCAGAGCTCCCAAGCCGACTTCTGCGATCCATCGTTCGCGGTGCGCGCTTCTATCACCATGGCGTTGAGCAAGCCTTTTCCGCGCACGTGCTTCACGAAGTCGTAACGCTCCACCAGCTTCTGCATCTCGGCACGGAAGATCCCGCCTAAGTGATCGGAGTTCGCGATCAACTGCTCGTCCTGCACAATAGCCAGTGCTTCCATGGCCAAGCGCGCACCCATGGGATTACCACCGTATGTGCTGCCGTGCGTGCCGGGCGTGAATACCCCCATAACCTCATTGCTCGCCAGCACTGCGCTCACCGGGTACATGCCTCCGCTCAGTGCCTTAGCCAGGATCACTGCATCGGGTCGCTTCGCTGGATCGCGTTCGTCATCGGCCACACTGCACAACAAACGTCCCGTGCGTGCTATGCCGGTCTGTATCTCATCGGCAATGAAGAGCACGTTGTGCGCTTTGCACGCCGCGATCGCCTTAGGCATGTAATCGTCTGCCGGGGTGTACACGCCGCGTTCGCCTTGTATGGGTTCCACGATGAACGCACAAACGTTCGGATCAGCAAGCGCCTTCTCCAACGCCGGAATATCATCGTAGGGGATCACTTCGAAACCCGGAGTGAACGGCCCGAAACCACCCTGGCTCTCGGGATCGGTGCTCATGCTCACGATGCTGATCGTGCGCCCGTGGAAGTTGCCATCGCATACGACCACCTTCGCCTGGCCTGCGGGGATGCCCTTCTTCTCATATCCCCACTTACGGGCCATCTTGATCGCGGTCTCCACAGCCTCCGCTCCCGTGTTCATCGGCAACATCTTCTGGTAACCGAAGAGTTCGCACACGGTCTTCTCATACTCGCCGAGTAGGCTGTTGTAAAAGGCGCGCGAGGTGAGCGTCATGCGCGCGGCCTGCTCCTGCATCACGGCCACCAAGCGTGGGTGGCAATGGCCTTGGTTCACTGCACTGTACGCACTGAGGAAATCGTAGTAGCGCTTGCCATCCACATCCCACAAGAACACGCCCTTGCCACTGTCCAACACCACCGGCAGCGGGTGGTAGTTGTGTGCGCCGTAGCGCTCCTCCAGATCAATGGCGCGTTGGGCTTTGGATCGAATGCTCGTTTGAATGGCCATGGCCTTGTGTTGGCCCGCGAAAGTAGGGCGGGCACTGCGGCCACATGCTCACTCGGTCGGCCTGTCCTCGGCGAAGACGTGCCGCAGGATCGCCTCGTCCGTCGCGGTGAGCGGCACGTGGCGGCGCTCCATCACGCGACGCGCAGTGAGCAATGCACGCTCGATGTCGTGCACCTGCATGCCTTCGGCACCGCCCCACCCGAACGACGGAATGTGCTTGGGTGGAAAACCACCGCCAAATACGTTGGCCGCTACACCTACCACTGTACCCGTGTTGAACATGGTATTGATCCCGCTCTTGCTGTGATCGCCCATAATGAGACCGCAGAACTGCAGACCCGTGGGTACATCACGGCGCGTGGCGTAGCTGTACGCACTCACTTCCCCATACGTGTTCTTCAGGTTGCTGTTGTTGGTGTCGGCGCCCAGATTGCACCATTCGCCTAGCGCGCTGTTGCCCAAGAAGCCATCGTGCCCTTTGTTGCTGAAGCCGGTGAGCACGCTGTTGTTGACCTCGCCACCCACCCGACATTCCGGGCCGAAAGCCGATGGCCCGTAGATCTTGGCACCCATCTTCAACTGGGCATGATCGCCCAGCGCAAAGGGTCCGCGGATAAGACATCCCTCCATGACCTCAGCATTCTTGCCGATGTAGATGGGACCGTTCTTCACGTTGAGCACGCACGCTTCCACTACCGCGCCCTCTTCCAAGAAGATCAGGTTCGGATCACCCACTACCGTGTTCAATGAACTCAGTGTCTGCGAGCGGCGACCATCGGTGAGCAACTTGAAATCATGTTGGATCGCTTTGCCGCAAAGTTGAAAGAGGTGCCACGGTCGCTCGAAGCGGATCACTTCGCCAGTGAACGGGATCTGTTTGAGATATGCGGGTGGCGTGATCCAATCGCCCGGCGCAGGCACTGCTTGTCCCGCGACGGCGAAAGCGAGCGAACGTCCTTCGTTCACCAGCACTTCTCCCGCTCCGAGATCCATGACGGCGGTCACGAGATCATCCGTGGGGAAGAGCGAAGCATCCACCTCGAATTGCGCGGGTTCGCCAGGCAACGCGAAAGATCCCTTCAGGTAGTCCGCGGTGCGGTATCCCACGACCAGTCCGCTACGCACGTACCAACCTTCTGACAAGCGCAATATCCCGGGCCGCAATTGCGCAACCGGTCGGGTGAACGTGAGAGGAAGAAGATGTTGGTGCAGACCAGCGTCGGACAGGATGATCGCCATGCCGACGAAAGTACCCCGAAGGCGTTAGAGTCCGCAGAGCGAACAGATCCAATACACGATCGCGGCCAGCGCTGCGCTCACTGGTATCGTAAGGATCCATGCCCAAAGCAAGCGCACGGTCACTCCCCAACGCACTGCGCTCAATCGCTTGGTGGCGCCCACGCCGATGATGGCACCGGTGATCGTGTGCGTTGTGCTCACGGGGATCCCCATCTGTTCGGTGAGGTAGAGCGTAATGGCTCCAGAAGATTCAGCACATACGCCTTCCAGTGGCGTCACCTTGGTGATACGCGTGCCCATGGTCTTCACGATCTTCCAACCACCGCTGAGCGTGCCTAGACCGATCGCCGTGTAGCACGCCAACGGGATCCAGCTCGGCATGTTCTTGATGTCGTCCAGCTGCCCATCGGCGATCAAGGCCGCGCAAATGATGCCCATGACCTTTTGCGCATCGTTGCCTCCGTGGCCGATGCTGAAGGCCGCTGAACTCAGCAACTGCAACTTCTTGAACATGTTCGACATGGTATGCGCATTCGGGGTGCGCACCTTGTCCACGTAGAGGTATGTGAGAATGAAGATCAGTGCCCCGGCCGCGAGGCTGAGGCGTATGATGGAGTTGTCCGCCTTATCCAGCGACTTGGCCAGCTTCGCCTGGTCCACACCAGGATCCACGCTTGCCTTGATGGCCGCTGCGGCCTTCGTACCGCCTGTACCGTTGAAGTCGGCGATGAACGGCTTGGCCGCTTCCGCTTTACCCTTTGCCAATGCGAGCGCATCGGCCTTCGAGGGGTCCTTTTCCACATCCTTCTTCAGCACGTCCACCTTGTAGAACTTGTCCAGGTTCTCCTCCGCCTTGCCTTGCTGCAGGTGCACGAAGAGGAACCAGGTGGCCACCGACGCCACAACGATGAAGGCTATGCGCGTCCACACCTTGCGGATGATGGTGATGAACGTAATGATCATACTGATCATCATGCCTACTAGGGGGGCAAGGAAGATGAAGAGCAGGGTCTTGGTGATCTTGCCGCTGTCCACCACATCGCCAAAGGTGAATCCATCGGCAGTGGCGAAAGCGTGCGCGATGGCCGCACCTGCAAAGCCGCCAATGAGCGTATGCGAACTGCTGCTCGGGATGCCGTACCACCAAGTGAGCAGGTTCCATGAAATGGCGGCGATAAGACCGCTGAGGATCACAGGCAAGGTGATGAAACCCTCGGTGACCGTTTTGCTGATGGTGTTGGCCACCGCATGGTCCTTGAAGATGAAGAAGGCGACGAAGTTGAAGAAGCCCGCCCACAACACGGCCTGCAAAGGGGTGAGCACCTTGGTGCTCACCACCGTGGCAATGGAGTTGGCAGCATCGTGGAAACCGTTGATGTAATCGAACACCAACGCCAGGAGAATGATGACCAGCAGCAGCGACATGCGCTCAGGCGTACTTGAGCATGATGGACTCCATCACGTTGCTCACGTCCTCGCACTTGTCGGTGGCAAGCTCCAGCATGCTGTAGATGTCGCGCATGCGAATGAGCTGGATGGGGTCCTTCTCAGTGGCGAACAACCGCTGGATGGCCCGGTCATAGACCTCGTCCGCCTGGTTCTCCATGCTATTGATCTGCACCACGAACTCGTTCTGCGCATTGCTCTTGTGCATGGTGCGCAGGTTCTGCACGGCCAATTGTACAATGCGCGCGCCCTCGTTAACCAAGCGGGCCAGCTCACGGCAGGTCTCGTCGGGCTTGCCAATACCGAACAACTCCAAGTTCTTGGCGGCAGCAAGGATGTAATCGGCTACATCGTCCAAGCTGGTCGCTAGGCTGTGGATGTCCTCCCGATCGATCGGAGTAATGAAGTTGCGAGCGAGATCAGTGAAGATCGTATGCGTGAGGTCGTCGTTGGCGCGTTCCTCGATCTCCAAGCGCTCCAGCAATGCGGTGCGCTGGGAGCCGGGCTCGGTGTTCATGATCGCGATCAGGTCCTCGCTCATCTTCAGCACGTTCGCGGCGCTGGCCTCGAAATGGAAGAAGAACACGCGATCGCGTGGCTTAAATATGCTCAGCAGTGAATCGAGTGCCATGAGGGGGGCTTTGTTTCGGGGTGTCAAAAGTATCCGTGTCCATCAACGGACCACGGGACCTGGCATTTGGTAACGTGGGGTTAACATGAACTACTTCGTAGACCTAGATGCCGAATTCGATCTGGAACATCGTCGTCCAAGCGTTGCCGGAATGGTCGAACGCAGCGTTGCCCAAGGTCCATCGGTAGCCCAGATAGGCTTGCAACTTGATCTTGTGGTGGTTCACATAGCGGCTTGCTCCGAGCAAGGCCTCCTCCGTTCTATGCCTGAGCGCTGCAACTTCACCTGAAGGTCGCACCAGCGTGTATCGAGATGCGATCTCATACTTGCTCCTGAAATACTTGCTCAGTTGCATGTTCACACCCTGCCCCGTGGTCACATAGTGAATGGTACCAGCGGTGTTCATCGTAATGGGGGCACTGCACTGTCGATCGAAGAACTCTGCGGAGAGAGCCCAGCCGCGCTGCTTATAGACCATATCTACAATGAAGGTGGCCATATCCTTGGGTGCGTAAAGTTCCGAACCGAGTTGGCCTCCACTGCGCACGGCAGCGTCGTTGTACCCGTACGCTGCACCAAGCGACAATTTCGGTTTCGGCTCCATTTCCAGATCGCCCTCGAAGTAGTCACCTCCATTGGTGAACGGCCCGAACGGTAGATACTCAACGCGCCCCGTGTAGCAGAGGCCATTGCTACCCACCACTGGTCCACGGCCCTCACCCGAAGTGATTGCCCCCTTCAGCTGCAGCTCCTGCCCTGCCATGGGGAACTTCGCCGTGCCGAACACACCCATATCACGATCCAAGGTGAACACCCCGTTGGCTATGGAGCGATCAGGGAATTGCAAGGACCCGGAACTCACCATTCGCTGTCGATTGCCGGGAAGTTTGGTTTGCCCGACGCCGAGGGTGAACCACTTCGTCACATCATAGAACACCATGGCATCGCGCAATGGCTGGGCCACTACGCCATCCTCCAAATCAAGGTCCGCCCGTGAAAAGTTCAGTTGCAGGTAATACTTCAACCGCTTGGTGAGCACATGACCCTCCAGTCTCAAGCGCATTCGTCGAATGCGCATATCCGTGGAAGCAGCACTCAGATCATCACCGGCGATCGTTGTAAACCCGATCCTGTTCTGCATTCTGAAACGGACCTGCATCGAGAACGACGAATCCGTCCTGATCGTGATACCCTTTTGGTATTCGACATGCAAAGGCGGCGGTCCTCCTTGTGCCAGGAGAAGGCTGGGGCTAACTGGCATCAGCACAGTTAGCGCCCAAAACAATTTGGGTCGGTACATCGCGGCGGCAAAACACCCAGCCGATCGTTAATTCCGTGTTATCGCGCCATTACCATTCAAGACATCCACACACACATCACCTTTGTAGCACATCTCCTGAAATGCTCTACGAATTCAACGGCTATCGCCCGGTGGTGCATCCATCGGCCTTCGTACACCCGCTGGCAACGGTCACGGGCAACGTGGTCATTGGGGCCGATGTGTACATAGGCCCCGGTGCTGCGTTGCGCGGTGATTGGGGCGAGATCCTGGTGAAGGACGGCTGCAATGTGCAGGAGAATTGCACCATACACATGTTCCCCGGGATCAAGGTGGTGCTTGCTGCTGGTGCGCACATCGGCCACGGGGCCATTATCCATGGTGCGCATGTGGGCCGCAATTGTTTGGTGGGTATGAACGCGGTGCTCATGGACAACGTGGTGCTTGGCGAAGAATGCATCGTGGGCGCGCTGGCCTTTCTACCTGCTGACAGCGTGTGGGAGCGCCGCAAAGTGATCGTGGGCAATCCGGCGAAGGCCGTGAAGGAGGTGAGCGATGAAATGATGGCGTGGAAGACCGAAGGCACAAAACTGTACCAGGGGTTGCCCGCACAGTTGCACGCCACCTTGAGAGAATGTGAACCCCTGCGCGAGGTGGACAAGAGCCGCACGCCGATCTCTGCGGCTTATGCCACTTGGAAACAGACCAAGAAGGACTGATCACTCATCGCGATCGCCATGGTCCAGGTGCAGCACGTGCAGCATGCGGTGCATGACCGGCGCCAGGAACACGGCCACTGTACCCAGCAAAGTGATCCCACTATACAGCGCATAGAACGACGCGAAATACTTGGCAGCGGAGTTGGGTAATGGATCCACCGGACCCATGCCGCCAAGGATCATGCTCGCGTTGAGGAACGCATCCACGAAAGGCAATTGTGCGAATTGCATGTAGCCCCACACACCGATCGCGAGCGACACCGCTACCAGGAGCAGCGCGTACACCAGATACTTCAGCAGCCTGCGCGCGAAGCGCTTGGTGTCGAGCACAGGTTCCTTGTGGTGTTCGAACATGGTTCATTCGCCGAAACGCTTTTGGCGAAGGCGAACGGCCAAGGTATCCGCGCGGATCAACACCGGAGCGTTGACCACGGCCCACCTCGAACAACAGCCTCGGCCAACGATAGCTCCACCTTCGCGACAAGATCACTGAGCATGAAAGCCCTCGGCACCATCGGTCTGCTGCTCCTCTCCAACCTGTTCATGACTTTGGCGTGGTACGGCCATTTGCGGTTCAAGGAATTCGAGTGGAGCAAGGGCCTCGGGCTCTTCGCTATCATCCTTATCAGTTGGAGCATAGCCTTCTTCGAGTACGTGCTGCAAGTACCGGCCAACCGTTTGGGCAGCGATCTATATGGCGGTCCGTTCACCCTGGTGCAGTTGAAGGTTTTGCAGGAGGTGATCACGCTGGTGGTCTTCACCGGCTTCACACTGCTTTTCTTCAAGCACGAAGCGCTGCGCTGGAACCATGCGCTCGCAGGCGTCTTCTTGGTTGCTGCGGTGTGGTTGGTCTTCAAGAAGTAGGCGCCGCGTCCCGCTAACAGAACCTTGTTCGTGTGCCCGCCGTTGGAACGGGCCGTATGATCAATGGCCCGCAATATTCCGTGGACCACATCCTCCTAGTGGACGATGAGGAGGATTGCAACTTTGTGACGAAGCTGGTGCTGAAGAAGGCCGGGTTCACGGGTAGACTAACGTGCTTCACCAGTGCCTCCGAAGCACTTCATTATATACGCGCAGGCCAGGACCTCCCGGACATCATGTTCGTGGACATCAACATGCCCGCAGTGAACGGCTTCGAGTTCCTCATGATCTGCGAGACCGAAGGGCTATTGCCCAACGACCTCACCAGTGTGGTCATGTTCAGCAGCAGCAACCGCCCCAGCGATCTGGAGCGCGCCCTCTCCTTCCGCTCGGTGGTCGGCTACGTCGAAAAGGCCCTTAGCGTGGATAGCTTCGATCGCGTGTTGCGCGATCACCAGAACGCCCGTGCCTGAAAAGTTCACAGCAAGAACGACCGAAACATGAAAAAGATCCTGATCATCGAGGATGAGACCATCATCTCCTTCAGCTACCGGCTGCAACTGGAGCGCATGGGTTTCGAGGTGATCGGCACGGCCCGCAGCAGCGAGGAGGCCGAGGAACTGCTGGCCGCCGAACGGCCCGACCTGATCATCATGGACATCTACTTGAAGGGTCCACGCACTGGACTGGAACTTGCGCAGGAGATCCACAAGAAGGATCCCCTCCCCATCCTTTTCCTCACTGCCAGCACGAAACCCGAGGTGGTGCAAGCGATCCGCGAACTACGCAACTGCCACTACCTGCCCAAGCCCATCAACAGCGACAGCCTGGATGATGTGCTGCGCCGGTTCGCGCGCGGCGACGAATGAGCCCCAAGCGATGAAGGCCACAGTGGAACAGGCCGATCGGGCCCACCGGTTCGCGCATGATCTGCGCAACAGACTGGCGGCCATTCAACAGGTGCTGCAACACGTGAAGGAAGGTGGCGCTGATCCGGCACAACTGGAGCTTTTGGAATTCGCCGAGCAGCAGTACTTCAAGGCCATGCGCACCACGGAAGAATTCATGGACGACCTGGGTGTGGATCGTGGTGTGGGCGAACTGCAACGCAGCACCATCGATCTCGGCGCGCTCGTGGGAGCATCCATAGCATCGCTTCAACATCGCCTCGATCGCAAGCATCAACACGTTGAATTGAACGTGCAGCACAGTGTGACCGTGAACGTGGATCCACACTGGATCACAGAGCTGGTGAACGCCTTGCTGTCCAACGCTTCCAAGTACACACCCAACGAGGGCCGGATCCATGTTGAACTTGAACGTCGCGCGGAGGTCGTGATTGTAACCGTTCGCGACACCGGCGTAGGGCTTGATCCTGAAGATCTTCAAATGATCTTCACGCGCTACGCATGGCTAAAGAGCCGGAGCACTGCAGGCGAAGCACAAGGGCGAAGCACCTTGGCTCGCGCGAACCAATGGGCGAAGGCCCACGGCGGTGATCTCACCGCAACAAGCGAAGGACCCGGTCTCGGTTGCTCCTTCACGCTCCGCTTGCCCCTATAGTGTGATCTCCACTGTCAGGCGCGCGGATCTCACGCGACCTTTGCGTTCATGGAAACCAGCCGACGCAGTGTGAGCGCAACGCTCGATGCCGCACTCTACACCACACGCATTACCGCACGCGGGATCACCTGCATCGCCGATGAGCCCGTAGAACACGGCGGTGCCGATGCTGGGCTGCGACCCCATGAACTATTGCTCGGTGCGTTGGCCTCGTGTACAGCGATCACCGTGCGCATGTACGCCGATCGCAAGCAGTGGAACACCGGCGCCATAACCGTGGAGGCTAGCATGGAGCGCGACCAAGAAGGACGAAGCGTGGAAACGCGGATCCACATGGACCTGCACACCGCCAACACCTTGCCCGCCGATCAGCAAGAACGCTTGCTCCAGATCGCAGCGGCCTGCCCGGTGCACCGCACGTTGCAAAGCCCGATCACCATTACCAAAACTCTGAAGCCATGAGCAAGGACCACAATTACTCCAACGGGGAGGTGACCATTGTTTGGAGGCCCGACCTGTGCATTCACAGCCGAAATTGCTGGAAGGGTTTGGGGGCAGTGTTCCAACCCGGTCAGAAACCGTGGATCAAACCCGAAGGTGCCAGCGCTGAAGAGATCATTGCCCAGGTACGGCAATGCCCCAGCGGAGCGTTGAGCCATTTCTATAACCCCGACCACCCCGCAGCCAGCCGCGAAGGCTGAAGGTTCGGGCATTACCACGAAGTGCAGCTGAGCAGATGAACCGGCAATACAACAATAAGCCGGTGGCGTGATCACGACTACGGTTGGCGACATGGCCCGTGCGCGGCACCACCCGAGGGAATACCTTTGGACCCGCTACCCTCCGAGGGAACGACCATGAGCCTGCAGGATCCCAATCGCGTACCGCTTAGCCCGGCCCAAAAAGCGCGGCGCATCAATATGAACCCCGATCTATACGGCACCTTCGCCGAGATCGGCGCTGGCCAGGAGACAGTGCGGCATTTTTTCCGTGCTGGCGGTGCTTCGCAGACCATTGCGAAGGCCATGAGCGCCTACGATAAGGACTTCAGCAACGCCATTTATGGCCCCGAGCCGGGCAACCGCTTCGTATGCGAGAGCCGGTTGAAGAACATGTTGCGCCATGAGTATGGTCTCATCATTGATCGCCTCGATCGCAAGGACCACCCCACCAAGCGCTTCTTCACCTACGCGAACACCGTTGCCGCAAGCACCTTCGATCGGCACCACAGCGGCCATGGCTGGATCGGTGTGCGGTTCCAGACCGACCCCGACCTGCCCACCAACGATGTGATCATTCACCTACGCCTGCACGATCCGGACATCAGCCTGCAACAGGAGACGATCGGGGTCATGGGCGTGAACCTCTTGTACGGCTGCCTCTTCCACCATGCCGATCCGGACGAGATCATGAGCAGCCTTTATGACAATGTGAGCAGGCACGTGGTGGAGGTGGACATGATCCAGATGAACGGACCCGCCTACAACCAGGTGGACAACCGCTTGCTGAGCCTGCAACTGGTGAAGCGCGGGTTCACGGATGCGGTGCTCTTCGGCCCCGACGGCCAAAACCTCCAAGCGAGCGAAACGCTGTACAAGAAGAACATCTTGTCCATACGCGGCAGCTTCCGCCCGGTGACCAAGGTGAACATCGACATGATCATGAACGGCTACAACATGTTCATCAAGGAACAGCGTGTGGACCGGCAGAACCTGCAAGTGCTCTTCGAGATCACCCTCAACAACCTCAAGAGCGACACCGGCGACGTGGACGAGAAGGACTTCATCGACCGCGCCGACATCCTCTGCTCACTAGGCCAGACCGTGCTCATCAGCAACTACCAGGAGTACTACAAACTGGTGGAATACTTCAGCCGATACACCAAAGCGCGCATGGGCCTGATCATGGGCGTGAACAACCTGCAGGAAGTGTTCGACGAGCGCTATTACCGCGACCTCAACGGTGGCGTGCTCGAAGCCTTCGGCATTCTCTTCCACCGCGACCTGAAGATCTACGTGTACCCCAGTCGCGCTTCGGCTAACGCCGAGATCATGACCACGGCCAGCATGCCAGTGCACCCACGCATGAAACCATTGTACGACTACCTGCTCTTCAACAAGCGTATGGTGGACATCGACAGCTTCGACCGCAATGTGCTGCACATCTTCAGCAAGGCGGTGCTGGACATGATACGTGGTGGTAAGCCCGGCTGGGAACACATGGTGCCACCATATGTGGACAACATGATCAAAGACAATCGGCTCTTCGGGTACACGCCTGTGCAAGAAGGCGCTAAGGCCTGAGCGTTACCCGCCGGTTAGCGCGGCATTCACAGGATCATGCACTACCGCACGATCCGCATCTGCGCGATCACGATCCTTCAACTCGCTTGTATTTGCAACGGCCAGCCACCGATCCGTGTTGAGCCCGCCAACGGCATCACACCACAAAGCGATCGATCCGACACCACGGTCGTCCTGCGCTTCGACCCTCCAAGCGGTTTCGTGCGTTCAGCAGAAACAGCCGATGGTTTCGGGCACTTCCTCCGCAACCTTCCTCTGGAGCTCAGCGGCACCAGCGTGCACTTGTACGATGGAACACTGAAGTACCGGCAGGATGTTCACGCGGCCGTGATCCACATGAGCGTGGGCAACGAGGACCTGCAACAGTGCGCCGACGCGGTGTTGCGCTTGCGGGCGGAGTACTTTTTTGCGTTCGGGAGGCTCGATGACATCCACTTCCGTTTCACAGATGGAACGCTCACCAACTTCGGTCAATGGGCACAGGGTATACGCTACCGGGTTGATGGGCCACACGGCACGCAAGCGTACCTTACAAGAACCGTGGGGCGATCACATGATCATCTGATGGACTACCTCGCGACCGTTTTCACCTATGCAGGCACACTTTCGCTGAGCAAGGAATTGACAGTGGATGCTTCTTCGTCCCTTGCCATTGGCGATGTCTTCATCAAGGGTGGATCACCCGGGCACGCGGTGATCGTGGTGGATGTGGCGACGCGTGCCGACGGCCGAAGCGCCTTCTTGCTCGCGCAGAGCTATATGCCGGCGCAGGAGATCCACATCGTAAAGAACATGCGCCATCCAGAACACGGTGCGTGGTTCATTCTTGCCGAAGATGACCTGCTCTACACGCCGGAGTGGACCTTTGACTGGAGTGCTCGTCGACGCTGGCCTTGATCGGCTGAAGGGGCGGGTTAACTTGGCCACCCTTCACGCATGACCTCACCCGCAGAAGAGAGATCGTTGGAACGAGGCTGCGAACGCGACCGGCGCGTTCGTGCATACCCCTACCCTGCGCGCGCCTGGCTGGCGCTGAGCAGTGATCCGGACAACACGCTGATCGAGGACTGGCAGGAACTGGACCGTGTGATCTGGAAGGAACTGGGATTGCCCTTCGCCGATTCGTTCTTCATACGCTCCTTCAACCTCAACCTACCCGAGCAGGTGGATCTCGCGCGGCATCCGGAGATGGTGGTCGCGCACCCACATGATACCATGCACACGTGGGGCGATTATGTGTGGAGCGGTCCCAAGAGCTTCGAACGTGTGGATGCCATCGAGGGTCGTGAAACGCTGGCGCGCATCGGCATGCGACCGCGCGTATGGGTGGATCACAGCCTCTTCATGGGCAACATGCTGCACAACCACCGCTACGGTGCCATGCCCACCATGACCGATGCCAGCGGACATGTGTACCCTAATCCGTTGTATACGTTGGACATTGTGAAGCATGTTGGCGTGCGCTACCTCTGGGATGGTACCATATCACAAGTACCGGGGCAGGATAGAAAGGTCTCCACCTGGGGCATGCACCGCTGGCGCCATGCCTCGTTGCGCACCGCGATCGGGAGCTATTTAAAACACCAAGCGGGCAGTTTGCTGGGTGTGGGCCATGCCTTCCGTGAGCAGTTCACCGGCAACAGCGCCTATCGCCCACATCGCTTCCCGGATGGCAGTGTACTGTACGTGTTCCCACGCCACGGCAACTGGGTCGATGCCGATATAGATGGCCTTGGTCGTTTGCTTAGCGCGGAGCGCTTGGATCTGCTGCAACAATGTGGTGGCACATGCATCCTTTATACGCACTTGGGCAAACGCCCAGTGGATCGAATGCACGAGCATCGGCACATCACCCCTGCCTCCTTGGATGGTTTAATGCGTTTGCGGGATAGATGGAAGGCCGGACACATTGAACTATCCTCCGTTTCGCGATTGCTCGATCATCTGGTGCTGCGCGATCACATCACCATCGACGACGGTGCCGGTGTGATCCGTTTTCATGCGGATGGTATCGCCTTCCATGAAGTGGGATCCGTCGAACTCGCAGGTCACCGCTTCTCCTTCCGGCGCAGTAAGTTGCCCCCGAAGGAGTGGAAGGTGTGCGGCACCAACGGGCAGTTGGCGCATCGCGTCGAAGACCATGGGAAGGACGGGTTCACCATCCATTTCTCATGACGATGAGCGCGCGCATCATCCTGCTCACCAGCACCGGCGATGAATGTCGCGCACTGGCCCGCAGCATGGTCCAGGCAGGCTGCGCGCCATGTTTGATCGTACGCGAATTCAATGAGGTGGTTTCCTCCTACTCTTGGCTGTCACGCATCGCACGTCGACTGTTCGGCCATGCGCGAGTGGACCGCCTGGCACGCTTGCGGCACAGCCGTGAACTGCGCGACACGCTCGCGTGGGAGCAGGCCACGTTGAACGCATCCAGCGTATGGATGAACGAAGCGGCGGCGGAGCTGATGCAAGGAAACGAATGGCCCACGGGCATTCCGGTCATCGATACCCTGAACGTGAACGCCGATCACTTGGTGGATCGTGTGCGCCAGGAACGACCAGACCTGTTGGTGGTCTTCGGCACGGGCATGTTGCGCAGACCTTTGCTCGCGATACCTACCCAAGGGACTGTGAATTCACATTCCTCCTTGCTTCCATATTACAGGGGAGCGCGTTCAGAGTTCTGGCAGTGCTTCAACGACGATCCGAGGTACGTGGGCATCACCATCCACTTAATTGATCCCGGAGTGGATTCGGGGCACATCCTCTTCCAACTCCCCACACGCAGCACCTGGCCTTCGGATCCGTACCGCTTGCGCGCCGTGAACACACTGGCCGCGCTCAAGCATTATCCACCTACGATCCTCGACTTCCTCGCCGGCAGGATCACGCCGGTACCGCAAGGTCACACGGAAATGAAGACCAACTTGAAGCGCGACGTGACCATGGAACTGCGCATTGCGCTGAAGAAACGCCTCGCCGGCTAGGCCATGCGCATGATTCCTTCGCATGCGCACAGTGCACACACCGGGGCCATATATGCAATGGCCAAGGATCCGTATGGCGGCGTGCTCAGTGGTGGAGGCGATGGTGCCTTACTCTCGTGGCAGGCGGATGCGCCGGACCATGTACGCGCCGTGGCACGCACGTCAGCTGCAATTCAGGCGATCCTGTACTATGGTGACCTGGTCTTGTTGGGCACCTCAGCTGGTGAACTGTTCATGATCTCCACTAAGGAGAAGCTTGTGGTTCTAGGGATCCCCGCGCACGCGAGAGGTATCTACGCCATTGCAGCCTTGGGCGGCGATCGTTTCGTCTGTGCCGGGGGCGATGGGGTCTTGAGCGTGTGGCAACTCGAACACGGCAACACTGCAGGTTGCGAACGATTAAGGAACATTCCACTTTGCGATGCCAAGTTGCGCGGGCTGGCGCTGAATGCCAGCGGTGATCGCCTCGCCGTGGCATGTGGCGATGGCCCTGTGTGCGTGCTGGAGACCGAGCACTTCAACGAAATAGGGACCTGCGTGGGACATGCCGAGGGTGCGAACACCGTGCTCTTCCACCCAACGAAACCCGTGCTGGTCAGTGGAGGCAAGGATGGACACATTCGTATTTGGGAGATTGATGGACCGCAGCAGGTGCTGGGGATCGCCGCTCACCGCTCTACGATCTACCAGCTCGCCTTCGATCCAACCGCGCGCTACCTCGCCAGCGCCTCACGCGACAAGAGCGTGAAGATCTGGAACGCGAACACCTTCGACGCGATCGCGCGCCTGGATGCCGAGCACGGCGGCCATACCCATAGCGTGAACGCGATCCAGTGGATAGGTGGAGAACTCTTCAGCGCTGGGGATGACAGGAAGGTGATCCGCTGGACAGATCAGCCTGCATAGAGCAGCCAAATTCCTTGATTTACGCCGCCCCAGGCTGCTTAACGTAGCGCAAGTATGGTTTTACCCGGCGGATATCTGAGTATCGCTTGGCGGCATCTTCGTCACTCACAGCCGTCACGATGATCACCTCATCCCCTTGTTTCCAATCTGCAGGCGTGGCCACTTGGTGCTTCGCGGTGAGTTGAAGGCTGTCGATCACGCGGATGATCTCCGTGAAATTGCGCCCTGTGCTGGCCGGGTAGGTGATCATCAGCTTCACCTTCTTGTCCGGCCCTATGATGAAGAGCGAACGCACCGTGGTCTTTTCGCTCGCGTTCGGGTGGATCATATCGTACAACTCGGCCACCTTGCGCTCTGGATCAGCGATGATCGGAAGATCCACGAGCACCTGTTGTGTTTCATTGATGTCCGTTACCCAGTTCTTGTGCGATGCGAGCGGATCCACGCTGAGCGCAGCCACTTTCACGTTGCGCTTCGCGAATTCCGGCTTCAGCCGGGCGGTGGCGCCGAGTTCGGTGGTGCATACCGGCGTGAAATCGGCAGGGTGACTGAACAGCACTCCCCAACCGACGCCCAACCACGCGTGGAATGAGATCGGGCCTTCGGTGGAATCGGCTTGGAAGTCGGGGGCGATGTCGCCCAAACGCAGTGTTGCCATAGGTGATCGTTAAAGGCTGCGAAAGAAAACTATTGCGCCATAGGCACAACAGGATCAATACATGGGCACGTGCGTCCGCTCCCGACCATATCGCTTGTGCTGCGGATCGTACCATCTCCTTCCTTTGGGACCACCACATGCACCGCGGACGGCTGCAACACGCTCCAAGTAAACCCACCTTCCGCGAGGCGCTGGCGTTCTGGACGCGCCTTGGATTCATCAGCTTCGGTGGGCCTGCTGGTCAGATCGCCATCATGCACACCTATTTGGTGGAGCGCAAACGCTGGATCAGCGACAACCGTTTCCTGCATGCGCTCAACTACTGCATGATCCTGCCGGGTCCCGAGGCGCAGCAACTGGCCACCTACATCGGATGGTTGTTGCATGGGCGCTGGGGCGGCATTGTGGCTGGTGCGCTGTTCGTGCTGCCCAGCATGTTCATCCTCCTCGGCCTTAGCATTGTTTACGTCACGTACGGATCGCTCCCTTGGGTAGCGGCCCTGTTCACCGGATTGAAACCTGCCGTCATCGCCATCGTGATCGGCGCGCTGATCAAGATCGGGAAGAAGTCATTGCTGGCTCCGTTCCACTGGGTCGTAGCAGTGGGGGCCTTCGTCTGCATCTTCTTCTTCCACGTTCCCTTCCCGGTGATCATCATTGGTGCGATCACAGTGGCGGCCTTGCTCGCCAAGTTGGCTCCGGCAATGCTTGCGATAAAGGGCAACACCGCAGCGGCCAAGGAGGACGACGAGGCAGGCTACTACCTCAACAGCGCAAGTGTGGTCGCTGGCGGCCATCTCGCGTGGCATCAAGAGATCCTTAGGCCAGCGTTGGCAGGTATGCTCCTTTGGGGAATTCCTTTCGTGGCGCTCCTGTGGCTCACCTCGGATCCGGCGTTCTGGCGCACGCTATCGCTCTTCTTCACGCAAGCGGCCTTCGTCACCTTCGGTGGGGCGTATGCGGTGCTGCCTTACGTGGCGCAGGTGAGCGTGGAGCAGCTCAATTGGCTCAGCAGTTCGCAGATGATCGATGGTCTCGCACTAGGCGAAACCACACCCGGCCCATTGATCATGGTGCTGGCCTTCGTGGGCTTCATGGCCGGGAATAACCATTTCAATGGTTCCCTTGCCATGGGTTCCCTGGCTTTGGTGGTCACCACCTTCTACACCTTCCTCCCCTCTTTCCTCTTCATTTTCGCCGGTGCACCACTGATCGAACGTACACGCGACAATGCTCGTCTGAAGGCGATCCTCTCGCTGGTAACGGCCGCCGTGGTGGGCGTGGTGCTCAACCTCACGATCTACCTAGGGCAAGCTGTCCTTTTCCCGAAGGGTTTTTCGCTGGAAGTAGCCAATATCGCCGCGATCGCTTGGGTGATCATCTCGTTCGTTGCCCTGCAACGCTTCAAGGTGAACATGATCGCGTGGCTCGGGGTGAGCGCAATCTTCGGGCTGGCGATGCACCTGATCAACTGATCAACGAGACTTGCGGTTGCGCTTCCGCTTTGCGGCCGTTGCCAGTCGTTTCTCCCTAACTAGCAGATCGGCCAATGTGGCGTTCTTCAGCATCTCCACACTTGCGCTGCGGATCTCCGCGAACACATCACGAATACCGCAGGTCAGTTCGTCCACGCACTCTTCACAGCGCTCGTAGTAATTGCGCGTAACGCACGGCACCAGACCGATGGCGCCATCGAACAAGCGCAGCACATCGGCCATGTTCACCTCTTCGGGGTGCTTGCGCAACCAGTGCCCGCCAGTGCGACCCCGGGTGGAACTGATCACCCCCGCATGGCGCAGGTCCAGCAGGATCGCTTCGAGGAACTTGCCCGGCACGTTCGCGCGAGCGGCGATGGTGGCCGCGCTCAAGTGTCCCTCATCTCGTGCACGCGCCAGTTCGACCAAGGCGTTCAGGCCATATTTAGCGCGCTTGCTGAGCATGGTGGCAAGGTAGCGATCACCGATACGCAGTCCGTTCGATGATCGGTTCAAGGATCGGTTGTTGCTTTCCTCCCTAGATCGATCTTGTGAACAATGATGAACCGAAGGATCTGGCGATCGTAGTATTCCACACCGGAAGCGCGTTGCTGGAACCAGTTGATGTAGCCGAACTCCATCGAAGTGGTCCTGCTCACGGGAGCCAACAATCCGATGGCGATCCGGTTCTGATCGAACGCGTTGTTGATGACCTTGTCACCCACGTTGATCATGATCTCGTCACTAGCGCGCAATGTCAACGGACCGCGCTCACCCTCCTTCACTTTCCACAAGGGCCAGTCCACCCCGATGCGGTAACGGAAGCGGAAGGCCGCGAAAGTGTATCCCTCTCCAAGCTCGTTATTTTCAATGTTGTGGAAGAAGCGTGCCTCCACCCTGTACCGGTGGTTCACTTGCAACACCCCTGTCTTCTGCTTGTGGTTGAATTCGATGTGCGGGCGCAGTTCGGGCAACAGCAGATCACTTGTGGATAGCGGATCGTTGGGGCTGTTGAGGAACATGCACATGCCACTGGCCACATCCCAACCAGAACCGATGTTGCGGTGCACGTATGAACGCATGACCAGTTGGTGCTGTGCGCTCGGTTGAATGAAGCGGCGTTCCTGCAGATCCAGGGTCAACGACCAGCGCTCATTGAACCTGACGTTGCCCAAATAGCCGAACCAGATGAGCTTCTGGTGTTCCACCTGCTTCCCATCGCCCTGCGCCGAAGTCAAAAGTGTGAGCACTGCGCAGCATATGGTGGAAAGGAGGCGCATGGACCTAACAGGGCTCAAGGATAGCACTTGGCCGTATATCCTACTGAACCTGTAGAATTATAACGCTGCGCCCATTCCCCAGTTCGCCACGTACCAGGGCACCGCGCGATCCAGTCCCTGCTGTAGGTCCACGGTGGGTGCAAAGCCCAGCACCTCGCGCGCCTTCGTGATGTCCGCCAGAGAATCGCGGATGTCGCCGGACCGTTCCGGTGCATGCTGCACGGGCACGGCCGCGATGGCCGGATCTTTCTTCGAGAGCGTGGTGCGCAGCGTATCCACAAGTTCGAGCAGAGTAGTGCGGTCACCGTAAGCAATGTTGAACACCTGCCCAATTGCGCGTTCATCCGTGGTGTTCACCGCAGCGAGCACAGCTTGAGCAGAATTGGCCACGTAGGTGAAATCGCGCGATTGCGATCCATCGCCGAAGATCTGCGGTGACTGGTGTGCAAGGAAGGCCTTGATGAACTTGGGGATGGCCGCAGCGTATGGACCGTCGGGATCCTGTCGCTCGCCAAAGACGTTGAAGAAGCGCAGCCCGATGGTGCCCATGCCGTGCAGCTGGTGGAAGAGCCGCGCGTACACCTCGTTGCCGTACTTGGTCACCGCATAAGGCGAGAGCGGATTGCCGATGTTCTCCTCGCGTTTGGGTAATTCCTTCGAATCGCCGTACACACTGCTGCTGCTGGCGAACACGAATCGCTCCACCCCTGTTTTGTGCGCGGCCTGGAGCATGTTCAAGAAGCCGCCTAGGTTGACCTCGTGCGAGGTGATGGGATCGGCAATGGAGCGAGGTACCGATCCCAAGGCGGCGAGATGCACAACAACATCCACACCATCAACCGCCTTTGCGCAATCGTCCTGTGATCGGATGTCACCTTCGATCAAGGAGAAGCGATCATTCTGTTCGAGGTGGGCGAGATTAAGGCGCTTGCTTGTCGCGAAGTTGTCCAAGCAGCGCACCGTATGACCAGCATCGATCAACGCGTCGCACACGTGGCTTCCGATGAAACCGGA
The DNA here is from genome assembly GCA_046595075.1 of Flavobacteriales bacterium. Taxonomy (GTDB): domain Bacteria; phylum Bacteroidota; class Bacteroidia; order Flavobacteriales_F; family PHOS-HE28; genus PHOS-HE28. The sequence continues at coordinate 9,871 of JBKJPT010000053.1, read as the reverse complement.
GCCGCCGGTGACTAGGATGGTGCGGCGTGTGGAGGCGGCCATAAGGTTTGAGCGGGGGCCAAATGTAGAGGGCCCAGATCGGGCCACCATTCGCGGATATTGATTTCATCAGTCCAGAACAAGGGAACCAATGGTCGAACGAGAGCATCAGCCTTTTGTCGCAGCACCAAACCAGATCGTCCTCATCGTGGGCGGAAAGAGCGGACCGAGCATCGCATCGCTTCGGCCGAGCAGGTCGCGTTGGTTCTCGGTGCGGCCAAGATTCGCGAGGAGTCCGGTCGTGCGATCATCCAGTTTGGCGAAGGGTTTGAAAAGATCACGATCGGTCACAGGGTCCAAGTATCGCCAGTAGGTATCCCACGCCACGAATCGCTTGCGTAACCAGCCATGCAACTTGGTGCCGTGGAGGTTCTCTGCGAAGAGCAACACACCTCTGGGCCGGAGGACACGGTGCATCTCTTGGATCGCCAGGGCCTGGCGTTCCTTGGTACTTAATGCACCGACGACACTTTTGAAGAAGACCACATCGAATGCGCTGTCCGCGAACGGAAGAGAAGTAGCATCGGCATGTGCATATGTGATACGGTCCTGCAGCGCATACCGTACATGCAGATCCTGGGTGGCGCTTGGAAATGGCCTTAGATCACTGCAAATGACATCCACACCAAGGGATGCGAGCCAGAGGCTGAGACCTCCTTCCCTCTCGCCGATCCCCAAGGCCTTCAGTGGTCTGTGCAGGGGCAAATGCTCTTCCCAAAGTGGCAATGCACGCGACCAACTACGCACCTCCCATTGGAAGATATCGCGGAGGCTGGGTCTGAGCATCTGACGAATGTACCGGCGTTGGACCTACCCGGCGAAGCTCAATTCATCAGGACCACAAGCTGACGCACACTCAACTGGATCACTTCGCCACCGCCACGCTCCGCTTCTCGCGTATCACGGTGATCTTCACCTGGCCGGGATAGGTCATCTCGTTCATGATGCGGTCCGCGATGCTCATGCTCATCTCATCGCTTTGCGCGTCGGTGATGCGTTCGCTTTCCACCATGACACGCAACTCGCGACCGGCCTGTATGGCGAATGCCTTGGTGACACCCTGATAGCTCATAGCCAGGCTCTCCAGGTCCTTCAAGCGTTGGATGTACGCTTCCGTAGCCTCGCGGCGAGCGCCTGGGCGGGCCCCACTGATCGCATCGCAAGCCTGCACGATCGGTGACAACAGCGTCGTCATCTCGATCTCATCGTGGTGGGCACCAATGGCATTGCACACGTCGGGTTTCTCACCGTATTTCTCAGCGAGCTTCATACCCAAGAGCGCGTGTGGCAATTCGGGTTCCTCGTCGGGCACCTTGCCGATGTCGTGCAAGAGGCCTGCCCGCTTAGCGGCTTTGGGGTTGAGACCGAGCTCAGCGGCCATGATGGCGCTCATGTTGGCCACCTCGCGGCTGTGCATGAGCAGGTTCTGCCCGTAGCTGCTGCGGTACTTCATGCGGCCAACCATACGCATGAGCTCGTTGTGCAGGCCGTGGATGCCAAGATCGATGCAGGTACGCTTGCCCACCTCCATGATCTCCTCCTCAATATGCTTCTTGGTCTTGGCTACGATCTCTTCGATCCGTGCCGGGTGTATGCGACCGTCCTTCACCAGCTGGTGCAAGGCTAGGCGGGCCACCTCGCGCCGTACAGCGTCGAAGCAGCTGAGGATGATGGCACCGGGCGTATCGTCCACGATGATCTCCACGCCAGTGAGTTCCTCCAGTGTACGGATGTTGCGGCCCTCGCGGCCGATCACCCGGCCCTTCACATCGTCGTTGTCGATGTGGAAGACGCTGACGCTGTTCTCGATCGCGTGCTCCGTAGCCACACGTTGGATCGTCTGGATCACGATCCGCTTGGCTTCCTTGTTCGCTGTGAGCTTGGCTTCCTCCTGCGCATCCTTGATGTGCGACATTGCAGCGGTGCGAGCCTCGTCCTTCAAGCTCTCGACCATCTGCTTCTTCGCTTCCTCGGCGCTAAGGCCGCCGATGTTCTCCAGAAGTGCCACCTGCTTGGCGTGCATCTTCTCGGTCTCCTCCTTGCGGCGGGTAATGCCTTCGAGCTTTTGGGTCAGTTCCTGCTTCAACTGATCGGTCTGCTTCTCCTTGTTGGTCAAGTCCTGTTGCTGGCGACTGAGCTGCTGCTCGCGGGCTTTGGCTTTGTCCTGCGATTGTGTGACGTTGCGCTCACGCTCGCGCACTTCCTTCTCGTGCTGCTCCTTCAGTTGCAGGAATTTCTCCTTGGCTTGGAGGATCTTGTCCTTTTTGATGGCTTCGGCCTCGAACTCCGCTTCTTTGAGGATGCCCGTCTTGCGCTTCTTCATGGCGCTGTTCAAGAGCAGGAAGACGATCACGCCGCCGACGATGAGGCCTGCGAGGGCCCCGATGAGGATACCGATGATGTTGAAACTCATGTCCGCTGTTGTTTTAGCGGACCGGGCATGCCCTCCGGCAGTGGCACGGAGCGAAGGCGGTCAGGTGGCCAGATCACCGAGCATCTTCTCGATCCCGTCCAGTGCAGCGGCTAGTTCAGCCTCGTGCCGGGGGGCGTTGGTATTCATGGCACGCACCGAAACTTCAAGTGCCGCCATGGCCAACAGGTCCAGCTTGTCGGTGAGCGGATAGCCCTCCTTCAAACGGTTGATGCTTTCGTTGATCTCGTCCACCGCGCGGTTCACGTTCACCTCTTCCGCCTGCTGTATGGTCAGCGGATAGGCTCGTCCCGCGAGTTCGACCCGTATCGATCGTTCTTCCATGATCGTTGTTCGTCGCTAATTCTGGATCAGTGCCAGGCAGCGATCGATCTCGTTCACTAGTTCATCGATGCGTTCCTTCGATCCCGTGCCGACAAGTCCTTCGTGTTCGGACTTGACCTTACGGAGGACTTCGTTCTCCTTTTCCAATTCGGCCACGCGCGCCGTCAGCACCTCTTGGGTGCGCTGGTGGTCGCGTGCCGACGTTTCCATTTCCGCAGCACGGTCACGCAGGGTCTTGTGCTCGCTTACTAGGCGTGCTACTTGTTCCTGCACTTTGTGCAAACGATCGGTCAACGTGTTCATGGTCGGGGAGTTCTATACTCGGTCCGGGGCCGAAGATAACCGGACACTCCCACCCTGGGAGCCCCCATGTTTGAACGGCCCGTTGTTGATCCGGCAAGCACCTTCTATTGGACTGGCACGGTGGCTGCCTCTAGCTTGCGCCGCACTGGTATGCACCTCCAGGATGCACCTGCCACCATTTGCTGTAATGCCCACGACAAAACGCTTCATCCTACTGACCTTCAGCGGGCTTATCGGCTTTTGCGTGAAGTCCCAAACCGCGCCACTGTTCATTGTTCCGATGGATATCCCCCTGCAACTGGCGGGCAACTTCATGGAGCCACGATCAGACCATTTCCACTCTGGCCTGGATATACGAACGCAAGGTCGTGAGGGAGTTCCGGTGAAGGCTGTTGCCGATGGCTGGGTATCGCGCATCAAGATCAGCCCGTGGGGCTATGGCAAGGCGGTGTACATCGATCACCCCAGTGGACATACCACTGTCTACGGTCACCTACAGCAATTGCTAGGCGCCATTGGCGAAGCTTGCCTCGCCGAACAATACCGCCAGAAGGACTTCAGCATAGACTGGACCTTGGAGAAGGGTGCACTTCCGGTGACGCAAGGCGAGGTGTTCGCACTGAGCGGTAATACCGGTGGAAGCGGTGGCCCACATCTGCATTTCGAGATCCGCAGAGCTAGCGACCAGCATGCGTTGGATCCACAGGACTTCGGGATCACAATTCCAGACCATAAGAAGCCCGAGATCCACGGGGTGCGGCTCTATGCCCTCACCGATAGTTCGCGCACAATGCCCTACCCCGGCAAAGCAGTAGGCTTCGCAGCGCAGGGCGCCGAGGGCAAATACACCGTGAAGGATGGTGTGGTCCTGACCGCTTACGGCACGGTGGGCCTCGCGATCCACACACTGGACCGCTACGATGAGAACGGGGCCAAGTGCGGCGTGCGCTCCATCGAACTCATCGTGGACAGTGTACCGGTTTTCACCACGCGCTTCGAGCAGTTGGATTTTGGTGTGAACCGCTACTGCAATGCCCACATGGACTATGGCCAGTTCAAGGGCAACAAGTTTGAGTACCACCGCTGCTACCGCCAGCCCAACAACAAGCTGCGCATCTACGGCAAGGAGGAAGCCCAGGGGCGCATCACCCTTGCTCCGGGCCAGATCCGGCATGTGCGTTTCCTGATCATTGATGCCAGCGGCAACAAGAGCACCCTGTCCTTCGACCTGCACGGTGCCACTGCGAAGGAAGCAGCAACGTGGCCCAAGGCCGAGCCGGAAGGAAGCCTCTTCCGCTACGATGCCGAGAACGACCTCACGGAAACCGGCATCCGCTTCCATATGCCAGCGCTGGCGTTGTACGACGATGCCTATGTGCGCTACGCAACCAAGCCCGCGCTGCGTGGTTCAATCACCCCGGTGCATACCCTCGGCGACCCGATGACACCTATCCAAACCCCGAGCGACCTCAGCCTCGCCCTGCAATGCGCCAAACCCGGCAAAGCAGTGATCGTCCGGGTGGATGCGGATGGTTCGGTGGCATCATCGCTCGGTGGCCGCTACGCCGATGGATGGATCACTGCCCCGATCAAGGTCTTTGGCACTTACACGGTGATGCTCGACACCGTACCGCCGGTGATCGTGAACCTGGACCTGCGCGCCGACATGCACGGGCGCAAGGACTTCTCGATCAAGATCGGCGACAACCTCTCCGGGGTCGAGAAGTGGACTGGCACCCTCAACGGCGAGTGGATACTGCTGGAGTACGACCCTAAGACCAAGTTGATCACCCACACCTTCGACAGCCACAGCAAAGCGCCGGGCAAAAAGGAGTTCAATCTCACCGTCACCGATGATCGCGGCAACTCCAGCAGTTACGCCGTGAGCTTTTCGCATTGAGGAATGCACGAAGCGCTTCCCGGCTTCGTTCAATGAACATGAAGCTGCGTTCCATCCTCATCGTCAACGTGATCGCGCTGGCTGGCGTCGTCGCCTTCGCCGCCCGGCCGATCATCGGTTCCATCAAGGACAAGAAGACCAGCACGCCTGCCCTGCGCGATGGCGACATCCTCTTCCAGAGCGGCGGCGGCGGTCAAAGCGATGCCATCGCCTTGGCCACCAAATGCAAGTGGACGCATGTGGGCATCGCCTTCCGCGAGGGCGGCCAATGGATGATCCACGAAGCGGTTGGCCCTGTGAAGAAGACGCCCTTAAGCGAATGGATCGATCAAGGCGACGGCCATTATGTTGTGAAGCGTTGGGTAGCCTCCATCGATAGCCTCGATCCGGCGGCCGTGGCCAAACTGCGCGGGTCCTCTGCCCCGTACATGGGTCGCGCTTACGACTTGCAGTTCTTGTGGAGCGATGAGAAGATGTACTGCTCCGAACTGGTGTGGAAGATGTACGCCGAAGGCCTCGGCGTACGCCTGTGCGAACCCAAGCCGCTGAAGGACTATGCCCTCGATAGCGAATTGGTACAGCGCACCATGAAGGAGCGCTACGGTAGCGCGCCGCCCATGGATGAACCCATGGTGTCTCCGGCGACGCTCTTCGAGTGCCCGATGCTGACGACTGTGTTGGAGCGGTAGGTCACTTAGTTTGGCGCCGTGTTGCGCCCATTCCTCCTTTTTGCATTGATCGCCACCGGCTGTGCAACTACCGACAAGGGATCGGTGCGCATCATCGGCCACGGTGGATCTGGTGCCGATGGCGAACACCCGATGAACAGCCGCATGGCCTTGCTCACCGGACTGACGTTGGGAACCGATGGGATCGAAATGGATGTGCAACTCACCTCGGACAAAGTGCTCGTGGCCTACCACGCCGAAGACCTGAGCGAGTTGACCGAATGTTGGGGAAAGATCAACGCCCACACCTGGGCCGAGTTGCACGATTGCCCGAACACGACCGGAGTCGAAGTCTACCCCATCGTTCGCTTGGACAGCCTCTTGCACGAAGCGGTGATCTTGTTCCCCAATGCTGACTTCACTCTGGATTGCAAGCTCTTCGCCGCTGGGGAATGGTGGCCGTACCTGGGAACCTTCAGCGAAGCGGTGATCGCATTGCAACAAGAGCCGGCCTTGCGCGGGCGGTTGCTGGTGGAGTGCCAGGTGGTGGACTTCCTGCAACTCGTTCACGACCGCAGCTCGGATATCCCCGTCTACCTGTACGCGACGGAGGCGAACGCGGGGATCGATACCGCAACGGTCCGTGGTTTTGCTGGCATCACGATCAACAATGAACTGATCACCGCGAAACAAGTGGCCGAAGCGAAGAAGCGTGGGCTCGCGGTCACCTTGTTCGGTGTGGGTGCCTTCGGCCAGAGCGCTGCACTGGCAAAGTACCCTGATCGCATGCAGACCGATGCACCGTCCGCTTTCATAAAGTAAGGCCCTGAGGCCGGATGAGTTCGCCCCGACGCGCAATTGCCCCTAGCTGATCACGCGCCCATCATCCATGACGATGGTGCGATCGGTACGTGCAGCGAAATCGTTGTCGTGCGTCACCACGAGCAACGAACGCTTGTGCTCAGCGGCGATCTTCTTGAAGATGTCGAAGACGATGGCCGTGTTGCGGCTGTCCAGGTTGCCGGTGGGTTCATCGCCCATGATGATGATCGGATCATTGATCAATGCACGCGCGATCGCCACACGCTGCTTTTGCCCACCGCTGAGCTGATTGGCTCCTTTCAACGCATGCTCGTGCATGTCCAGATCGCGAAGCAGTTCCATGGCGCGGTGCTCCACTTCCTCTTTGGAATACCTGCCCAGCTTGAGGCCGGCCAACATCACGTTCTTCAGCACGGTGAACTCGTGCAGTAGGTAGTGGAACTGGAATACGAAGCCGATCTTCTCGTTGCGGATCTCCGCCAAGCGCGAACCGGAAAGCCCATGTGTGGGCTCGCCATCGATCACCACTTCGCCCTCGAAATCGGTATCCATGGTGCTGAGGATGTACAACAAGGTGCTCTTGCCGCAACCACTCTTGCCGGTGATGCTCACGAACTCGCCGCGCGCCACTGTCAACGACACGTCCTTGAGCACGGGCACCGTCACGGGGTCGTGGAAGGACTTGTTCACCTTCTGCACTTCGAGGATGTTCAACGCTTCCGCCAGGTCTCTCGATGAGGACCCTGCGGAAGCGGGGATCTGTTCACCCTCCATCATTTGCCGCGGATGATCTCCACCGGATCCACCTTGCTTGCCTTGCGCGCAGGGAACCAACCCGACACCCAAGTGGTCACGAGGGCGAAGGAGATGGCGATGACGTAGTACTTGGGGTTGTAGTCGATGGGGAAGGTGGTCACGGTGGGTAGCGCTTGGGTGATGAAGGGAATACTGTCGATGATATGCTGCAACCCGATACCGCACAGCAGACCCGCCGCACCCCCTGCCACCCCGATGATCATGCTGAGGAGAAGGAAGATCCGTTGTACGTCCCTACCGCTGAAGCCCGTGGCCTTAAGGATGGCGATGGCATCGAGCTTCTCGTAGATCATCATGTTGAGGATGTTGTAGATGCCGAAGCCGGCCACGATCAGGAGCACGATGCCCACGGCATAGCTGATGATGCTGCGCACATTACTTCCGGTCTCGAACTGTGCGTTGGCCGTTTGCACATCCACCGCGTCCACATCGAAATCTGCGGCGAACGCCTTGGCCAAATCAGGCGCCTGCAGGAGATCATGGAGCTTCACGTTCACATCCGTGAAATAGCTGCTCGGACGAGCCAGGAGTTTCTGCACGGTCTTGATGTTCGCGTAGCACTGCACCTTGTCGTAATCGGCGATGCCGCTTTGGAAGATCCCCACCACCCGAAGGAGCGCACGATCGCCCGTGGCAGCGGTCACCTGCACCGTCTCACCAATATCCGCCTCTATCATATCGGCAAGACCCTTTCCCAGCACGATGGTGTTGTTCCCGGTCGCGAGGTCAGCAGGATCGCCCTGCACCAGGTAGTCCTTGAACTGGTAGTACCGGACCTCCTGCATCACATCGATCCCGTTGATCTGTCCGTTCAGGTCCACGGTACCCACATTGAAGAAGACCTGGGCCACCAACCTTGGCGATACGGCAAGCACGCGAGGATCTTTCTTCAGCGCGGAAATGATCGCGGAGGCGTTGCGCAGTCGTGGCAGTTCGTCCTTGGGCTTCACGGAGCGCATGAAGTCGTAGGTGCCGGTGTCCGTGGCAAGGTCGATCGGTTGCGCGGGCGAGGCCGTCATCTCATTGTAGAGACGTACGTGCGGCGTACGGTTCAGGATCAAGCCATCGAGCATGGCGTTGAGCCCGTTCATGAAACCGAGCAGCGTCACGAACATGGTGATGCTGAAGGTGACACCCACCGCCGCCACGATGCTCTGCTTCAGCTTTGCGCGCAGCAGCGTGAGCGATATGAGGAAGAGGAGCTTCACGGCTTGTAGAGCACCGTGTTGGCATCGACTCCTTCCAGTACCTCCACGCGTTCCATGTCGCGCAAGCCCAGTTCCACAGCCGTGCGCTCTTCGGGCCCTGTGAGCACGAAGCCACTGTCCACCAAATAGCCTGCGGGAATGATGAGGGCTTGTTCCTTCCGCTGCAGCACTATGCTGGCTTCGGCCGTGAGGTTCGGATAGAGCACTGTCGGCTTCTCGGTGAACCGCGCCTCGATCCGGAAGGTGCGCGAACGCGGATCCATGAGCGGAATGATCCGCGTGACGTGCGCATGGAAGGCCTGCCCCTTGTAGCTATCCAGCGTGATGAATGCCTCTTGTCCCACCTTGATGCTCGTGATATCGTACTCGTCCACCTCCAGTTCCAAATAGAGATCCGTGGCGCTGCCGACGACGGCAACGGGCTTCTGCGAGGTGGCGAGTTCACCGGGTTCGATCATGAGGTCGTACACGATGCCATCGATCAGGCTCTTCGGCATACGATCGCTGTTCCCTGCGCTGCTTATGACCGCATTGTTGCGCGCCACTTCCAACTCGGTGCGCACACGGTTGCGCGATTCATCCCGTGACTTCATCGCGCGGTTGTATGCCGCTTTGCTCGTGCTGTACGCGAGTTCACGTTGATCCAGCTCGGTGCGACTACCGATCTGCTGCGACCACAGCGTCTGTTGCCGCGCGTAGTTGGTGCTGTCCACCATGTACTTGTCCCGGGCTTGTGAAACGGCCTCGCGCAGCTGCGATAGCACCGGACCGTTCTCGGTGGCGTTCAGTTCCAGCAAGCGAAGCTGTGCATCGGCATTGCGGACACTTGCGCTGCTGCTGCGATCATCGATCTGCAATAGCGGCTGGCCCATCTTCACCGTGTCCCCTTCCTTCACCAGCAGTGCGGTCACTGTGCCGCTCACCGTGGGCACCACAAGGTACTGCCCTCCGGCCTTCACGACACCATTGGCGTACACGCTCTCGGTGATAGGGCCCAGTGTGGGCTTCACGGTCTCCTGATCATCCGAACAGGAAGCGATGAGAACGACGAATGGAAGAACAGGCCAGTTGCGTAGCATTCCACAAAGGTGGTTGGCGGGAGGATCATTTGATCGACGATCTTCATCAACGCTCAGTGAAAGAACTGCATCACCTTGCTCCACAGCTTGCGTGTAACGAGCAAAGGCGGCGCTTGCAGTCCATTGAGCTTCCATGACGCGCGCACCTCGCGGTTGGCACGCACGATCCGCCGCACGTTGCCGTTGCTCATACCACCGAGCCGGAAGCGCACGAATACCTCACGGACGTGCAACGTTTTGATCATATGCTTGTACATGAAGCGCAGGAGGATCTCATAGTC
>JBKJPT010000033.1:0-6799 GCA_046595075.1 Flavobacteriales bacterium | reverse complement strand
CAGTGCTGAGCACGCGAAACTTATGGCCTTCTTGATGAGTTTGTGATCATGGACCGTCGCGCTTTCATTCAACGGACCTGTCTCGCTTGCGGAGCGGTCGCGATCATGCCTGGCATGCTCGTATCATGTGCATCCGCGCGGGCCGCAACCGGAACTCTCGATGGCGATGATCTCGTTGTGCCGTTCTCCGCCTTCCTCAACGAGAAGGGATCGCCACGACCCTACTTGTTGGTCAGCAACGCTCAATTGAATCAACCGATCGCCGTATTCAGGTCACCGGAAGGATCGTACCGCGCCGTTCTGATGCGCTGCACACATCGTGGAGCGGATCTACAGGTAGTAGGCGAGCGGTTGGAGTGTGCGGCCCATGGAAGCTTGTTCGACAGCACGGGAGCTGTGCTCGAAGGGCCTGCTAGTTCGCCTTTGCGTACGTTTCCTGTGGTTGAACGTGATAGTACAGTTCGCATTTCGTTGAAGGCATGAGGACCTTGATCGGGATCATCGGCTTATTGTACGCCTCGGCTTCAGTGGCGCAGATCGATCCTTCGCTGCTGCGCAACCGCGCAGCACCGGACACAACGCAAGGCCGCTTGAACATGGATGCGGTGTACAACCGTCCCTTCCTCACCTTCGACAAGTTGCCGGTGAGCATTGGTGGATACATGGAAGCCAAGGTGGAGCAACTGGGGACCGATGGTATCAGCGATGGCACCTCCTTCTCGTTCCAACGCATGACGCTTTTCGTGGCAAGCACGATCAAGCAACGCTTGCGGTTCCTCAGCGAGATCGAATTGGAGGAAGGAGGCCGTGAGATTGCTATTGAGTTCGCGGCGCTCGATCTGGAGCTACATCCGTTATTCACCCTGCGCGGCGGTGTTGTGATGAATCCCATCGGCGCCTTCAACCAGAACCACGACGGCCCCAAGTGGGAATTCACAGATCGGCCGATGTCCGCGGAAGGCATGTTGCCTGCAACATGGAGCAATGTCGGCTTCGGCGCTTTCGGCAAGCACGGCAGGGGGGCTTGGACCTTCGGTTACGAGGGATACCTCACCAACGGCTTCGATGCCAGCATCATCGGCAACGATGAGAACCGCACCTTCCTGCCGGCGGCGAAGGAGAACCCGGAGCGTTTCAACGAGAGCTTCAATGGAGTGCCGCTTTTCACGGGTAAAGTGGCGGTGCGTCATCAGCGCTTCGGCGAGATCGGGCTAAGTAGCATGAACGGCGTGTACAACAAGTTCCAGGATGATGGTCTCACATTGGACAAGCGCCGCCGCGTGGATGTGATCGCGATCGATGCCAACAGCACGATCAAACCCTGGGGCACACGCTTTACCGGCGAATGGGCATGGGTGCTGGTCGATGTCCCTTCCACTTACACGCAGCAGTACGGATCACGCCAGCATGGTGGCTATCTGGACATTGTGCACCCCGTGGTGAAGCGGCAGATGCTCGGCTTTGATGCTGCTGTGCTCAATGTGGCATGCCGACTGGAATACGTGGACCACAACGTGGGCGTGTTCCGCGAAACAGGTGGCAACATTGGCGATGATGCGTGGGCGTTGGTGCCAGCGATCAGCTTCCGGCCTACTCCAGAGACAGTGGTCCGGCTCAACTACCGCTACCTGCACGAGCGCGATATGTTGGGCAATCCGCCAGCCATTACCGGTGGGATCCAGTTCGGTGTGGCGAGCTACTTCTGAGCGCTGCAAATGCAGTCGATTACCTTCGCCCCATGTTCCTCAAGCGCGTCCTCTACTACTTGGATCCGCGGACGCTATTCGGCAAGAGCAAGGCCGACCTCAACCTCCGTTTCATGCACGGCATCAACAGGATCAGCATTCTGCTTTTCCTTATGTGCATTGTTGTGATGATCGCGAAGGCTTGCAGCCGCTGAAGGTTTCGGCGTGCGGGGCTTTGGTGCGTTGCGCCAGTTCGGGTGCGCCTTCATCACCTCACGCACCATCTTCCCTTTGAGCATGGTGCCACGGCACTTGGCCGACCCGCACAGGCAGGCCCAAGTGCGCAACAACTTCGGCGTGTACTTCACCTCGAATACGAAACCGTAGTCATAGGTGATCTCCTCGCCCGGCTTGATCGCGCGCAGGGCTTCGATCCACACCTCGTCTTTCTTCAGATCGGGCTTCTTCTTGTTCTCGCTGTGGATGTACGCGATCGCGTTGGGTTCGCAGCCGGTGTTGATCCAGCGCGCCACGCCGCCGCCCCGGTTGGCATCCACGATCCAATGCTTGTTCAGCGTAAAGAGGAAAGTGTGCCCTGTTGCGATCTCACCTTCATACACGTTATCGGCCTCGTCGTGCGTGACGAGCTTGCCAACGTACTGCACGATACGCTCGCCCTTGCGGATGGGCGCAATGGCGAACACGCCATTGCCGTGGATCTTCGAACGACGACGAGCGATCTTCAACTTCTTTTCGGCCATGATGGTGGTTGCATTCCGGTTACGGGCGCGCAAAGAAAGGCGAAGGATGCTCACCGAGCACACCAAGCTTGCAACACTATCGACAACCATGAACTGACAGCCGTCCGGCGCGCTAGAAATACAATCGGCACACGATCACACCAGTGATCACGCACACCAGATCGGCGGTGAGCATGATGCCGAGGGTGTATCGGCTATCCTTCACGTTCACGCTGCCGAAATAGAGCGCCACCACATAGAAGGTGGTCTCGGCGGCGCCTTGGAAGAGGCAGGAGAGTTGGCCCGTAAGGCTGTCCGGTCCGTAGGTCTTCATGGCATCGAGCATGAAGCCGCGCGAGCCACCGGCACTGAAGGGTCGCATGAGCGCAACAGGGATGGCATCGATCACCTCTTTGCTCACGCCCACGCTGGCCATCACCCACGAGAGGCCGTCCATCACCAGACCCATGAGGCCACTGTTGCGGAAAATGCTCAGTGCGGCCAACATCGCTAGCATGTATGGAAGCACGCGGAGTCCGGTGGTGAAACCATCCTTGGCACCATGCACGAAGCTTTCGAACATGTTGGTGCCCTTTTCGCGGAAGTAGCGTTCTACCAAGAAAGCATAACCGACGATGAGGCCGATGATACCGAGCAGCATGCCGTTGCTGAGGTTGTCGGTGAAATGGAATTTGGCGGCACCCGCGAGCGTGCCGATGTAGGCCATGAGCCCGCCGATGATGCCGCTGATCACCAGCACACCGACGATCACCGGTAGATTGAAGAGGTTGATACGCTGCTTTGCCGCCACGAGGAAGAGCGCAGCGAGCGTTCCCACGAACGATGTGATGATGCACGGGATCATGATATCGGCGGGGTTGGCCGCACCTTGTGCTGCGCGATAGCCGATGATGCTCGTAGGCAGCAGTGTGAGGCCGGCCGCGTGCAGGCACAAGAACATGATCTGGCTGTTCGTCGCCCGGTCCTTCGTGGGGTTATCCGCCTGCATGCTCTCCATAGCCTTGAGGCCGAAGGGCGTTGCGGCGCTATCGAGACCGAGGAAGTTGGCGGCGAAATTCAAGGTCATGAATCCATAAGCCGGATGATCCTTGCGCAGATCGGGGAACACACGGTGGAAAATAGGAGAGAGGAATCGCGCCACTTTCTCCATCGCTCGCGAATCGATGAGCAAATTGAGCAGACCGCAGAAGAAGGTGAGGTAGCCGATCAGCGGCAGCCAAAGGTCCATGATCGTGTTGCGGCAGGTAGCGAAGAGACCATCGGCAGGCTGAGTACCGCGTAAAATCTTGATCGTTCCGGTGCCGTTGAGCACGTACCGATCATCACCAACCGCCACACCCTCTTCACCAGCTGTTCGCAGCGATCGTATGAATGCCGGGCTTTTGATCGCGGCGGTGTCCGTTTCGGCCACCACCAACGCTTCGCCTTGTTTGCCATTGATGAGCGTGCCCAAGCTGTAATGCCTGCCCATGCCGAGCATGACGAGCACGTACGCGATGCTGAAGATGAGGATGAAGGTCCAGAAGCGGCTGAGGGCCATGGTGCGAAGTAGGGGAGATGGCCCCGCCTGCGAGCAAGCGCGTGGTGGACTTGGTGAACAGCAGAATGTGGACGATGATCAGGTGTGCTTGATCGCGCTGAGCCCGTACACCATCGGCAAATTGCCTTCCATGCCCTTGATCCGATGCAATCCGTCGGCCCCCGTTACAGCGTTGTTGAAGCAATCGTGCGGTGAACCATCGAGTTCTGCGAATCTTTCGAGCGTCAGGCCTTCACCGAGCAAGCAGGTGAGCACATCGCCCAACGGATGGTTCCAGGAATAGGAGGGGAGCTTGACCCCGGCAGTGCGTTCCGCATAGGTGCCTTCTTCCACTTCGGTGATGTCCTCTCTGTTGAAGTACGAGTAGGCGATGCGTGTGAAGTCGTTATCGAACATCCACACCACGGGATGGAACTCCACGAAGACAAGGCGGCCACCCGGTTTCAAGTAGCGCTTGATGTTCGCTGCCCAAGGCTTCAGGTCCGGTAACCAACCGATGGTTCCGTAGCTGGTGAAGACGATGTGGAACAAGCCATCGAGCTCGGGCCGGTGATCGATCACATTGCTGAGCACCCAGTCGGCCTTCAGTCCACAGCGCTCTGTAAGCAGCTTCGCTTCGTCAATGGCCGTATCGGAAATGTCCAGGCCTGTTACCTGTGCACCCATGCGAGCCAGCGAAAGTGTGTCCTGTCCGAAGTGGCATTGCAGATGGAGGATGCGCTTTCCATCCACGTTGCCCAGCAGTTCCAGCTCCAATGCGGTGAGCGAGTTGCGGCCCGCCACAAAGCTCTCCACATCGTACATACGCGATGCGATGTGGTGCGGCGTGCGTGCGTTCCAGAGTTTGCGGTTTGCTTCGAAGGCTTTGCGTTGATCCATACGCCGAAACTAGCTTGATGAACGGAGAGGTGAAAAGGAGAGAAAGGGTGAGAGAGTGAAAGAGTTCGCCCCTCTCACTCTTTCACCCTTTAACTCTGTCACCAACGCCTCACTATCCCGGCAACTTCAGCTCCCGCATGTCACCCTTGTCGGTGATCCAGATGTACTTCACCAGTTCTTTCACCTCCTTCTTCTGAAAACCTTCGGGGAGCTGGCATTGCAGAGTGAGGTTATAGGTGTATTGCACGGGCGGTTCGGTGAACTCCGGATGCAGCACGATGTCGAAGCGGCTGTACGGCACCTTGTTGTAGAAGAGCGTGCTGGGTTTGCGCACATCGTTCACCTGCTGCCCTTTGCGCCTGCTGTTGAGGCTCATGGTGCTGTGGGCCTGGTATGCAGAGTAACGTTCCAGCGGGAAGTGTGCATTGTTCTGCTCACCAGCGGTGCGGTGGCTCTCGTCGATCTTCAGCCCCAGCTTCGCAAAGGCGGTTAGCTTCTTCTCCATGGCGCGCAACGCCACGGTGCGCAACGTATCGTAGCACGCTGCTTGGTCTTGCACGATGTAGTCAACCTTCACCAGGTCATAGATCTCTTCCTTGGCAGCGGCCGTAACGATCCGGTCCAGCACCTTGGCATCGCTGAAACGGATGTGCACGTTCTTCTGGATCTCGAAGCCGGCGGGGATCTCCTGGTAATATTTGCTCCAGCCCTTGCGCATGGTCTCGTACTCGAACACCGGTACGAAACTGAGCATGTCCACGAAGATGTCATCCACGTTGAGCTTGTCCTTCTTCATGCGCGCTTGCATGCCGTCGATCCGTGCATTGATCAAGCTGTCCACTTCTTCGGCGGTCTGGCCCACTTGGCTGATGTGGAAGATGGCGAGATAGCTATCGGCCTGCGCATTGATCATCGCGTTCACTTCCAATACCAGCACATTGCCCTGCACGGTGGCACGCACGGGTTGCTCGGCCTGTTGGAAGAAGATGCGCGTGTTGGCGTCATAAAGCAGGTTGCCGGAGACCTGCGGTTGCGCCGAAAGCGATAGGATGATGCCGCAGCTGAATGCCACTGAGCGGATACGATGGTGCATGATGGTTGTGTTTTGTCCATGCGGTACACCGCGTTGTGGATCCGGTTCATCGACATGGTAAAGAAGGAGGTCCAAGCGCGCATACCTTCACCCTCCCGGCATGGCCGGGATGTGCCACATGCCTGTTCTGGATCGGTTCTACTCAGCCTTCGTAGCGCGTGATTCTACCATCATGGGCACGTGCTATGCCGATGATGCGCGGTTCAGCGACCCCGCCTTCCCCGATCTGAACGCCGCCGAAGTGCGCGCCATGTGGAAGTTGCTCGTAGGCCGCAGCAACGATCTGCGAGTAAAGTTCAAGGTGGTGCGTGAGGATGAACGCTCAGGCATTTGCGAGTGGAGGGCCTATTACACTTTTTCACGCACGGGGCGGCAAGTGCACAACATCGTGCGCAGCGAGTTCGTGCTGCGCGATGGGTTCATTGTACAACAGCGGGACAGCTTCGACTTCTGGCGTTGGAGCAGGCAGGCCTTGGGTGTGACGGGTTACTTGTTGGGTTGGTCGCCGTTGCTGAAACGAAAGGTGCAGTCCACGGCCCGCGATGCGTTGGAGCGCGCCATGCGCTAACGTTCAATGCTCATCACCGGCTCACAACGCACTGGAAAATTCACGGAGTTTGCGATGAAGCAATACTTGTGCGCGGCAGTATGCAGCTCGATCGCCTTTACGCGCATGCTTTCTCCGGCCACCTCCACCGCAGGATGCAGCACCACCTCGCTGAAATGACCACCTCCATCGGCCGTGAGGACAATGGTGCCGCTGGTCTTGTCGCGGTAGCTGCGCACGTCGATCCGCGCTCGTGCGCACAGTGCTAGGTAGGTGAGCATGTGGCAGCTGCTC
>JBKJPT010000159.1:0-4624 GCA_046595075.1 Flavobacteriales bacterium | reverse complement strand
GAAGACCACAAAGCCGTTCACCGTGCAGGCCAGGCCAGCACAGCCACAGGTGGGGCTGCTGCCGAGTTGGTCCGCAGTGGTGTTGGGGTTGCCGTCGTTGCAGGGGTCACCGGGGTTACCGTTGGCAACTGTGGGGCATACGTCGCAGGCATCACCAGCGGCGTCGCCGTCGGTGTTGGTCTGTGCGGGGTTCGCGTCGTTCACGCAATTGTCGCACGCATCACCTACGCCATCACCATCGACATCAGCTTGGGTGGCGTTGGCAGTGCTTACGCAGTTGTCTCCGCTGTCGCAGATACCGTCAACGTCCGCATCGGGTCCATCGTCCGCAGGATCGTTGTTGGCCAGAGCGCCGAACCCGTCATGGGTGCCTGCGCAATCATCGCAGCCATCCAGATCAAGATCCTCGCAGCTATTGGTGTTCAGCGGAGCATTGTCCGAACCATCGGCCACGCCGTCGTTGTCGTCATCGGTATCCACGAAGTCGCACGTACCGTCGCTGTCCGTATCGAGCATCGGTGTGCCTTGGCAAGCCACGTCGGCGATAACGATATCATCCAACCACCAGGCGGTGCTTCCCACTGAATTGTCGCAGGCCATGAGCCAACGCAGCACCACAGGGAATCCTGCGGCAGCGGCTGGAAGGTTCACCGTCGTGGTTATGAAGGCAGGAGATCCCGCATTCGTTCCCGTCCATGCCGAACGGCCGCCAATGGCACTGCCAAAAGAAAGTGAGATCACACCGGTGTAACCGCCGGTGACAAATGAGCCACCCGCTGTGATGATATCGGTGAAGGCCCCGCCATTGATACTGATCTCGAGCACGCCACCATCAAAAGTGCTCTCCGTGATGAATTTATTCCGGAAGGATACTGACGCGGACGCTGAGACGATGTTCACCGTAGGCGAGTTCAGCGTGGTGACCGAATTGGTGGCGATGTCCAACACCTTCGCACTGTTCGGCGCGGATGTTGAAAAATCCGTGGCCGTTACCCAAAGGTTGGCCGTTCCGCTCACCTGAACAGTACTCCAAGTCGCTGGGATGGTCGGCGCGGTAACGCCGTTGAAGTTCTGCGACGTGCCGGCATTCACCAGCACATCGTTCATCGTGCAAGGGTTGCCATCGTCGCAAGGGGTAGGTGTGAACACACATGCGTTCGCTACGCATCCGTCCGTAGTGGCAGGGTTGCCATCGTTGCATACGATGTTCGGTGTGGTATAGCTCAGTGTCTTGTGCGACAACGGGTCGCTCAAGTGCAGCAAGCGGACCACGTGACTGGTGTTGTTGGCAAAGGGCCCGAAAGGGCCGTAAGGACCACCAACAGCCACGTTCGACTGCACCACGATACCATCGATCTCGATATCGACCACGCTACCCGGCGAGGAGCCGATGCTGGATACGGTAACGTTGATCTCGTAAGTGGCGCAGCCCACGTTCGTGAGGCTGATCGAGCCGTTCGGTATGTTGGTCAGCCCAGCGAATTCATCCGCCCCGATATCAGGCGTGGAAACGTCGCGGATATCGCCCTCAAAGTCAGTTGTGATGCCCGCTATCGGTGCACCGCCGCCTTCGATCGCAGTTGCCACCACGGTACTGATCTTCAAGAAGTTCGCGTTGCCGCAGGTGGTGCTCAGGAAGGTGGGGTTCTCCGTCACGGAGTTCGCGTCGCGAGGCGCCACGAAGGGCTTGTAGTTCACCACCAAGTTCTGGAGAAAGTTCGTGCCATCGCTGAAGATCAGGTTGGCAGGGCCCGGTGTGCCCGCGTAGAACAGGTTGCGGTCCGAAGCGGCTTGGTAGCTGGTGAGCGTGGTGGTGCTGCGGCGATAGGCCACCGTGAGGCCCGCGCCACTGGCGGTACCATTGTTCACCAGGATGTTGTTGCGCATGGTGAGCGCCGGTGTGGTGCTGGCGGATAGCGCAGAACTGCCGAAGAGCGCGCCAACACTGGTGGGGTTGATGGCCACGGTGTTGTAATCCACGTTGGCCGTCGTGCCCCCCGTGATGTTGATGCCGTTCACCGGATTGGCAGCGTTCGCGTTCGGCGCGCGCAGATCACCGATGAGGTTGTTGCGCACGTTGGCGGTGGTGCCAGCGCTGTTGAGAATTCCGTTCACGGTGCTCGAAGCATTGGTGCCTTCCAAGTTGCAGATCTTGTTGCGCTCCAAAGTTTCCGTGGTTCCGCCGGATACGAGCATGCCCGTGACCGCCGATGCTCCTGATGAGGTTAGGCCGGTGACCGTATTGCTCGTCCAGGTCTGCGTGCCGGAGGAACTCTCCATGCCCACGATAGCACCTGCGCTGGTGAAGTTGCTCACCGTATTGCCGCTGATGTTCGCGCTCCCGCTGAAGGAGACTGCCAAGCCAGTTAGCTGCGATGTGCCGCCCACCCAGTTGTTGAACGTGTTGCCCGTGATCGTCTTGATCGGGGTGCCACCATCCGTGCTGCGCCAGCCGCTCACGACCGTCGCACCGGTAACAGTGATGTTCGAGAAGTTGTTGCCAACATTGTTCTCGACGATGGTTGGACCGGACGTGCTGTTCGAGGTATAGAGGAGCACTGTGCCACCAGCGCCGGTCTTGTTGAAGGCCGTTACGATGGAGTTGCCGTTCACCGTGCCCACGCCGCTGGTTGGGCGCGCCCAGCTATTGTTTATGAAGGTGAAGCTCCCTGTGGTATTGGGAGCAAGATTGGTAAACGTGTTGTTGCTGATGCTGTGCGTAAGCGGGCCCTGCGTCGCGCTACCCGTGTGGATGATGCCGCTGATCGCTCCGCTTGCCGCCACCGTGTGGTTCAGCGCCGTGAAATTGTTGTTGTCGATGTTCATGGTCGACGTGATCGTCGACTGGTTCGCTGTCGTCGTGAAGTTGATCCCGTTGATCGCTCCGGTCGCAAGGCCGCTCTGAAGGCTGAACGTGTTGTTGCTGATGCTGTTCGTGAAAGTCCCGGTAGCGGCGATCGAGAAACTCGGGATCTGGATGCCGTTCAACGTTCCCAAGGTCACGCCACCTACGGAACTGGTGATGGTGTTGTGCGAAATGGTGAAGTTCTTGGAATTCCTCACCAAGATGCCGTTCACCGTGCCGGAAACGTTGGCATAACTGCTAAAGGTGCCGGTGGTGCCGAAGTTCGTGATCACGTTGGCATTCAACGCGCTTCCACCAATGGTCACGCTATTGTTCTGATCCGCAGCCGCTGTTGGGCCCACGACCACGATCCCTTGGTTCACATCGGTGATGGAGTTGCCGGTGATCGATAGGTTGTTGGTTCCTCCGGTTGCGCCGGTTGCGGTAACCGGGGTGGAGATGACCGTGGATGTGTGCGTGGAGTTCACGTACACCCCGAACGTATTCTGGTAGGTCCGGTTCAGGTCGATGGTGTTGTTCCGGATGGTGCAGTTCTGCGCGCCATCGGTTGTGGAGGCATAGAACACCGCGACGCCGAATTCCGTCATGTTGTTAGTCGCCGCCGCTGTTACGATGTTCGCCGGGTTCTCCAGCATCGTGAAGTTCTCGATGGTGATGTTGTCACCGCCGATGATCTCGAAGATGGCATCGTGCAGTGAACCGACGACCTGCGTCGCATTCGCTGTGATCGTATTGAAATTGCCACGGATCGTGATCGTGAAGGCCGTGGCGTTGAGCTGCGTGATGGTGTAGCCACCAGCTGGCGCAGTCTGCGGGTTTACGGGATCGACGGGGATCACCACGTTCGAGGTGATGGCCGCACCGTTGAGCGCCGTGATCGCTGTAGCCAGGTCAGGATAGCTCGGGGCGAGTCCTGAGCTGCTATTGGTGGTCACTTGCGCATTCGCCTCTATGCTCACCAGTGCCAATGCGGCACCGAGCAAGCCGGCCTTGCACCAGCGCGTAAAGCGGTTGGTGCGGGTCGGGGTAGTTCGACAATTCATGTGTTGGGGTTTTGGTTGGGGTATGTCCGAAGTATCACTGCGATGTTCGTATCGCGTACGGTGGCAAGGTCGAGGACCTGTTGGTTGCTTGAATTGCTATCCGGATCGTTTCCAGATGCGCTGTGGCGGGTGCGTTTTTGGAGCGGGGCCGATGAGGGTAATTCAAAATGGGGATGAAATGTAATGGTCATTTTCACTCTGCCGCTCAATGTGCGTGTATTGGACGTTGAAATATGGATACTGGTCTAAATTACTTTTTCGCCGGGCGTTCCCGTTCACCCGCTTGGAAGCCCGATCATACTGTGGGGCTCCACCGGGAGTCACTACCTGGGGGTTGCTCTCGTACAGGGTAGCCGTAAAAAGAGAGCGGCGCCCACCTTTCGGTGAGCGCCGCTCCTTTTCAGTTCGTACGCCTTACGGCTGGATCACCAGTCGCTGGGTGTAGGTGGCACCACCTGCGGTGATGTTCACCATGTACATACCCGCGGCGAGTTCGCCGTTGAGTTCGAGCACCGTGTTCACGAAGCCATCCTGTACCGCGATCGTGCGTGCGCTCACGCGCTTGCCGAAGGTGTCATAGATGTCCACGCTCAGGGTCTGCACACCTTCCTCCACCGCATCGAGCATCAGGTAGAGCTGATCGCCACGGTTGGGGTTGGGGTACATGCGTAGGTTGCTTGCTTCTTCGGTGCTGATGTTCTCTCCGCCACCGTTG
>JBKJPT010000157.1:0-4412 GCA_046595075.1 Flavobacteriales bacterium | reverse complement strand
CTCGGTGGTCCCTTTGTCGAAGATCACTTCGTGGGTACCCAGTTCCCTCAACAAATCGGGCTCGTACTTCTCGAGGATCGCATACACATCGGTGCCGTTGATGAAGGTGGTCGCGCCGCCCCATTCAGCGCGCTGCTTGCAAAAGAAGAAGTTGACATCGTTGTCGTAGCTCGTGTAGGCTGTATCGGTATGCAGCGGTTGCTGCGTATCGCTGTGCCTGAAGACCTTGGCCTGTTCGGCATCGAAGCGGATATCGGTCCAACGCTCTGGCTTAGCGCTGCGGTTTCCGGTGGTCGCATCCTCATCGGCGGGCACGATCTCGCCCAATTGGTCGGTGAGCGCTTCGTAGAACAGGCCGATATCCCCGGCGGGGTCGATACCTGTGAGGTGTACAACACGGGTTTCCCTCAACGCCTTGCGCAACAGCGGTATGAAGGACGGAGACGGATCGTAGGCGATGGAGCGGAGAAAGGTCATCGGGAACAGTGGTTAGGCCGCGAAAATTAACCGGCCTGGTGCAAAGTGCCGTCCCGGTGGCGAATATTGCCGCCCATGGCCTATGCCTCTGACGCCGGTGTTCCCGAGCAACCCGGTGCGGCGCCGATGGTGTCCGTCGCGATAACCGCTTACCAGCATGCACCCTACTTGGCCGCGTGCCTCGATGGTGTGCTAATGCAGCAATGCCCGTTCGCTTATGAAGTCCTTTTGGGCGAGGACGGGAGCAGTGACGGCACCCGCGAAATCGCACAGCGCTATGCTGCTGAGCACCCGCTTCGCATCCGGTTGTTCCTGCACGAACGCAGCAGTGTGATCCACATCGATGGCAGGCCGACGGGGCGTTACAATTTCCTGCACAACCTGCGAAATGCACGTGGTCGTTATTTGTGCCACATCGACGGCGATGATCGCTGGACCGACCCGGACCGCTTGCGCATCATGGTGGAGAAGATGGAGAATGAGCCAGACCTCACGATGGCGTTCCACAATGCGGTGAACGTGTGGGACGATGGAAGCCGCGAACTCTATTTGGATGAAGCATCGGTGAAGCCACGCTTTTCATTGGAAGATCTGATGGCGAAGAACTTCATCCCAACTTCCGGGGTGATCTGGCGGTGGACGCCATTGACTAAAATTCCGAAGGAATGGTATGAAGGCCCGTTCGGGGATTGGTTGCTCAATGTCCACTTCGCACGACAAGGTCCCATTGGTTACGTGGATCGTGTGATGAGCGAACGTCATGTGCATGGTACTAGTAGCATGGCCACCATGGATCCGGCGCGCACCTTCCGCGCTATAGCGCTCGGCTACGCGGTGATGCGCCGCCAGGTAGGTGGACCGATCACCGGCCTAGGGCTTCGCCGTTGGATCGATAGCGTGCGCGAAGGCTTCCACCGGGCACAGCAGATGGGCAGCAAGGACCATATGCGCTGGTTCAGCGTTCATGCAAGAGCGGTGGACGCGCCGGGCATCCCCTTCCGCGAGCGTGCCCGTTGGTGGGCCTTGTTGCACCTACCCGCGATCATGCGCGTCTACCACCGCATGCGCGGCGGCAAGCCCTGATCGCATCCCACTTGGATCGCCACCTTTGCGGCCCTGCTTCCGCAGTAGGTCCATGTCGTTACGCATCGCCATCGCCAATGCTACACCGCACAACAGGTGCGAGACCTTCGTGGCCGCGCACATCGCGGGGCTGGACAAGGTGGTGTTGGTGCTCGCTGGTGGTTCACTTCCCGAGACCGATGGGAACGGTGTCCCACTTGCTGGTACGTCCAAGTTCTCGGTGGCGTTGGATCGTTTCCGGAACGTGGCCTTCGGTACCAAACATGCCGCACGCTTACGTAAGCGGATCGTACGCCGCCTGAAGGCCGAACAGGTGCAAGTGGTGCTTGCCGAGTACGGCATCACCGCCGCAGAAATGCTCCCCTGCTGCCAGGAACTTGGCATTCCGCTGGTGGCCTACTTCCTCGGATTTGATGCGTATCGCGCCAAGGTGATCGAACGCTATGGTAAGTATCGCGAGCTCTTCGCTGGCGCACATTCGATCATCGCCGTGAGCCACGCCATCCGCGAGCAGCTCATCAGCCTTGGCGCGCCAGCGGATAAAGTCGTGTACAATTCCTGTGGGGCCGATCTGCAGCGCTTCGGCACCTGCGATCCCGCAAAGGCACCACCGCATTTCCTCGCTGTGGGCCGCTTCGTGGACAAGAAGGCGCCCCATCTCACGCTGCTGGCCTTTGCACGCGTTGTGCGCGATCTTCCTGAAGCGCGCCTCACCATGGTGGGCGATGGCGACCTATGGGAAACTTGCCACCAGCTAGTGCGTGCGCATGGTCTGCAGGAAAGCGTGGACCTCTGCGGACCGAAGTCGCCCGAGGAGATCGCAGTGCTCTTGCAACGATCGCGCGCCTTCGTGCAGCATAGCGTGATCACCACCAGCAATGATCGCGAAGGCACTCCGGTCGCCATGCTGGAAGCGATGGGCGCTGGTGTACCGGTGATCTCCACACAACACGGCGACATCACGGAACTGGTCAAGCACGGCGAGCGCGGTCTTCTTTGTGCAGAGCGTGATGTGGAAGGCATGGCGGCGCACATGATCCAATTGGCAGGTGATCCTCAACTCGCCGGTCGCATGGGTGTTGCGGGTGCAGCCTATGTACGGGCCGAGCACGGGTTGCACGATCGCATCGCTTCGTTGCAAGGGATCCTGGAGCAGGCGGTAACAAAGCGCCGGTCATGAGCGAAGGGATCCGCATCGCCATTGCCACGCCCAGCGCCAACGCATGGAGCGAGACCTTCATCGCGGCGCACATCAAACGATTGCAGGGCGTGCAGTGCGTCCTCGTCGATGGCGATCTGCCAAACCGCGTGCTCGACGGCCCCCTGCTTCTGCACCGCGGCGGCATGGGTCAGGTAATGGATCATCTGCGCGCGCGCATGGCAGGTGGGGATACGCAGGACCTCTTGCGCAAGCGCATCGCTGCGCTGCTGCGCCGCGAGCGCATCGATGTGATGTTGGCCGAGTACGGCATTTGCGCTGATGCGTTGATCGATCCCTGTGCGCGTGCTGGCGTGCCGCTAGTGGCGCACTTCCATGGTTACGATGCGCACAAGACCGCCAAGCTCGATCAAGTGGACAACTACAAACGCTTGTTCATCGCTGCTGCTGGTCTCGTGGTCGTAAGCCGCGCCATGGAGCAACAACTGCTCGCACTAGGCGCTCCGCGCGAAAAGGTCGTCTACAACTGCTACGGCATCGATGTGGACCAGTTCACAGCGGGATCACCTGCCGAAGCCGCTCCGCACTTTGTTGCAGTGGGCCGCTTCGTGGAGAAGAAGGCGCCGCAGCTCACGCTTTCGGCCTTCGAACTACTGCTGAAGAAGGTTCCCGATGCCCGCCTGACGATGGTGGGGCAGGGGCCGCTTTGGGAAAGCTGCTTGCAACGCGTGCGCGATGCATCATGGAATGATCGCGTGCAATTGCCCGGCGTGAAGACGCCTGCAGAGATCGGTGATCTGCTGCGGGGTTCACGCGCTTTTGTGCAACACAGCGTGCGGGCCTTGAGCGGCGACAGCGAGGGGACACCCTTGGCGGTCCTGGAAGCCATGGCCTCCGGGGTGCCGGTGATCGCAACACGACACGCCGGCATTGCCGATGTGGTGGTTCACGGCGAACACGGACTGCTCTGCGATGAGTTCGATATTGCTATCATGGCCGCGAACATGGATCAACTGGCCACGGACAAGGAACTCGCCGGAGGCATGGGTCGCGCTGGTCGTGCTCATGTGGAGCGCAATTACCGCGTGCAGGACAGTGTGGCTGTGCTGCAAGCCATCCTCCAGAAGGCCGCGTCCGCGTCAAGGGCGTAAGTTCACGGCCCTTTTCGATCAGCCACATCCAGCATGAGCCGCGCGCAGCGAAAGCAGTTCATCGATATGCCGTTCAATCCGGACACGCAGGACCTCTACCTCGTGCGTCGATCGATCCAGCATGCCCTGGCCACGGCCTTGCCGCATTTCCACGGCACCTTCCTCGACGTGGGTTGCGGCATACAACCCTATCGCTCCATGATCATGTCCACGCCGGCCCGTGTGGAGCGCTACATCGGCATGGATTTCAAAGTGGACGACGAGGCGAAGTACAAGGCCGCCAAGCCGGACATCACTTGGGATGGTGTTCACATTCCGCTGCCCGATGCGAGTGTGGATTGCGCCATGGCCACCGAAGTGCTGGAGCATTGCCCCGATCCGCAGGCCGTGCTGCGCGAGATCGCGCGCGTGCTGCGCCCCGGCGGTCATGTGCTCATCACCGTGCCCTTCCTGTGGCCCTTGCACGACATGCCCTATGACGAGCACCGCTACACACCCGAAGCCATGAAGCGCATGTTGCGTGCAACCGGCTTCAGCGATGA
>JBKJPT010000274.1:0-3432 GCA_046595075.1 Flavobacteriales bacterium | reverse complement strand
ACCGCGCTCTCCAATAGGTACAGTGATGTTCTCGCTGTGGATGAGGTAGCCATTGGCCTTGATGTACATGGCATATCGGCGACCCGCAGGGATGGCCACCATGTACTCCCCCGTCATCGCATCGCTCTTGAAACGTGCTGCGAGCGTAGCATCATCGAGGTCCATGAACTCGATATCGGCCTCCATGCCGCTGAGGAACTGCAACGACATCACCTTGCCTTTGATCAGCACCGATGCGGGCTCCTCCATGATAGGAGGTGCTTCTGGTGACGCCATGGCCGTTGCTTCGCCCATAGGTTCCTCCGGCAGAAAAGCCACGCGGTAGATATCATCCTCGCCAAAACCATCGGCTCGGTATGAACTGAAGAAGCCTTCGGTGCCATCGGCCGTGAGCGCGAAGAAGAGATCATCGTCCGGCGAGTTCACGGGCCAGCCCATGTTCTCGGGCTTGCTCCAACGTCCATCTTCCAAGCGTGTTCGGAAGATATCGAAACCGCCCATGCTCGTGTGGCCCTTGCTGCTGAAATAGAGCGTCTTTCCATCGGGGTGCAGGAACACGCCTTCCTCGTCGTGCACGCTGTTCACCGTGGGACCGAGGTTCTCTGCCACACCCCATTGGTTTGTACCGGCATCCCACGGACTGCGGTAGATGTCCTGTCCGCCCACTTTGTCCTCGGGGCGGTCGCTCACGAAATAGAGCCATAGGCGATCGTAACTGTACCACGCGCTACTCTCGTGCGCACGCGTGTTCACGTTCGGGCCCAGCATGGCAGGCTCGCTCCATGCGCCACCAGTACGCGTGCTTTCGTAAAGGTCGCCGCTGCCATTGTGGTCGCGGTACACGAGCATGGTGCGCCCATCGTTGAAAAGGCCCACGCTGGCATCGTTGCCATCGCTGTTCACGGGCTCGGGCATCATCACCGCCTCGCTCCAACCGTTGGGGCTAGCGCGGCTGATGTACACGTCCTCGAAGAAATCGCCCGTCACCTTGTTCACCTTGCTCTGCGCGTCCACTGGCCTGCGGCTGGTGAAGTAGAGCGTGCTGCCGTCGGCGGTCACAAGCGCGCCGTAGTCGGCTTGCGGGGTGTTGATGATATTGCCCATGTTGGTGACCTGCACGCGCGAGGGTCCGGCCATGAGCGCCTTGCCGTTGCGGCATTCGGTGATGCGGCGGTCGGCACTGTTGTACAGCGGATCGGGATCTTGGAAGTTGTTGGTGGCCTTGTGCTTCAGGTAGGCAGCAATGGCATCGTCCCAGCGGCTGTGCAATTGCAGGGCGAAGCCGTGCAGGAATTGCAAACGGGGCGTGTTGGGTGCGATCGCTGCGGCCTTTTCGAAGTAGGGCAGTGCCTTGTGGCGGCTGGGCCCGTTCAACTGGCACAGGCCCATACGCAAATTGGTCTCCGCGCTTTCAGGAGCCAGGCTGAGGGCCTCCTCATACATGGTCTCGGCGTGTACGAAGCTCCCACTACCGTCCATTTCCATGCGCTCCGCACGTTTCAGCAGTTCCTGCACCGGCTTGGGCAGTTGTTCCTGCGCAAGGGCAGGCCCGGCCAGTATGATCGGCAGAGCGAACAGGATGTTGGAGAAGCGCATGGTGGATCGTTGCGTTCGTTAAAAGCGCTGTTCATACGTCGATGGCCGGGCAGGGTTCCCGCCACTGCCGCCCGGTTATGTTTGGCCCGCATCCGCCGAAGACCAGAACCGGCATGTGCCCCCTGCATGGCCAAGAAGAAGAATTCGCGTCGCTCCGCTCGCGATGACAAAAAGACTCCCAAGAGCATCCTCACCAAGGATTCCCTCGCCTTCCTGGAGCGCTACCTGAACAACCCCTCGCCCACCGGCTTCGAAAGCAGCGGGCAGAAAATGTGGCTGGAGTACATCAAGCCGTATGTGGACGATCACTTCGTGGACAACTACGGCACAACCGTGGGCGTGATCAACCCCACCGCCAAATACAAAGTGGTGATCGAAGCGCACGCCGACGAGATCAGCTGGTTCGTGCACTACATCACCAAGGAAGGCTTCATCTATGTGCGGCGCAACGGTGGCAGCGATCACATGATCGCACCCAGCATGCGAGTGAACATCCACACCGACAAAGGCATCGTGAAGGCGATCTTCGGCTGGCCTGCGATCCATGTGCGCAACGGCAAGACCGAACTGGTGCCCACCACGGACAACATCTTCCTCGATTGCGGGTGCAACAGCAAGGAGGAAGTGGAGAAACTGGGCGTGCACGTGGGTTGTGTGATCACCTTCGTGGACGAGTTCATGGTGCTCAACGGCACCAACTTCACCGGCCGCGCACTGGACAACCGCATGGGCGGTTTCATGATCGCCGAAGTGGCCCGCTTGCTGAAGGAACAAAAGGTGAAGCTGCCCTTCGGACTCTACATCACCAATAGCGTGCAGGAGGAAGTAGGATTGCGCGGTGCCGAAATGATCGTGGAGCGCATCAGACCCGACATCGCCATCGTGACCGATGTGACGCATGACACACAAACGCCCATGATGAGCAAGGTGCAGAGCGGCGACATCGCGTGCGGCAAAGGCCCGGTGGTGAGCTACGCACCGGCCGTACACAACAACGTGCTGCGCCACATCGTGAAGACCGCCGAAGCCTACAAGATCCCCTTCCAACGCCTGGCGGCCAGCCGCGCCACCGGTACCGATACCGATGCCTTCGCCTATGGCGCCAGCGGCACGCCCAGCGCGCTCATCAGTTTGCCGCTGCGCTACATGCACACCACGGTGGAAACCGTTCACCGCGACGACGTGGAGAACGTGATCAAGTTGATCATGGCAAGCGTAAGGGGGATCAAGGCCGGGCAGGATATGCGCTACTTCAAGTAGGATGAAACTGGAACTGCCGGACAACGCGCGGGAGGCGCTGCAGTTCCTGGTGCTGGGCGCGGTCGCTGTGGTCACTATCAGACTCCTCTACTCCGGTGCTCAACTCGCTCTTGCGCCTGATGCATCCAATGGCATAGCAACCATGGTGGCCCCCTACCGCAGTGGCTACTTGCTGCGCAATGCACATACCATCGTGATCGGTGGAAAGGGACTTTTCGTGCGCTTCGCGGTTGGCGCGTTGCTCACCGTGGCGAGCGGCGCGGTGCTGGCACTGCTGGGCGGGATCAGTGCAAAAGCGCTGGGCCGCAATACCCAACGGACGGCGGTTCGCAGCGCAAGAGCGGGTCTCGCCGTAGCCGCGCTGTACGTTGTTGTTTCCGCCTTCGCGTTGCCACCGCGATCAGCTGTGGTGAGCAACGGTGGGCTGATCGTGCATGATCGCGCGTCTGTCCTGGATGTGCTCGGTGTGCCTTGGCCATGCACAGTGGACACCATTGGTTGGGACCTCGTCACGGGCATCGAAGTGCGGGAGGTCGCCCGATCGTTCGGTGCATGTGGGAGCGATGCACATGTGAC
>JBKJPT010000137.1:0-7082 GCA_046595075.1 Flavobacteriales bacterium | reverse complement strand
CGCGGGGGACATGCAGCGAAGGAAGCAAGGCCACGAACTATTGGAAGGATGCCAAGGACTTAATTGTCAGGAACGAAATGTGAAATCCTGCGGGTGCGATGGGAGCATCTGCGATCGCCATAGTTGACATTTGCATGGAATTACCAACTGCAACGCGCCAACTGCAATACACACATGAGCAAGCATGAGACGTGGCGGACACGGAAGTACTGGGAAGGTGTAGGCGGGCTTCTCATAGAAGAGTTTGTCGTCGTTCAGGTATCAAGCGAAAGAGCGTTCCGACGGATCGATGGGGTGGTTGTCATCGGTGGACCAAGACGCATTCATGGAACTTCACGTTTCGATGTCGCTGGCCACGATGTCATATGTGTCCAAACCAAAGGTGGGCGCCTTGGCATGAATGTAATGGGCCAAGCATTCTTCTCACGTGAACTGTTGCGCACGCACAACCCTAGATCGATCAGATCCGTGATCATATGTGGAAGGGACGACCACGAACTTCGGAAACTCTGCGACCGGCATGAGTTGGAGGTGGTGATCATGTCAGCACCATGATCTCGTTCCTATTGAAGAACGTCCAACCGATCCATCTTTGCCGCATGTCCCTCTCCTCCACCCTTCTGGAGAACGCCGTTGATCAGCTGGCCACCTTGCCGGGTATTGGTCGCCGCACAGCGATGCGATTGGCGCTGGACCTCCTGCGTCGCGAGACCCATGAAGTGGTGCGCTTCGCCGAGGCCGTGCGCGCCCTGCGCGAGAACGTGCGCTACTGCGAGCGCTGCTGCAACATCAGTGACAAGCCGGTGTGCGAGATCTGCGCGAACCCCGCGCGCGACAGCGGCCTGATCTGCGTGGTGGAGGATATCCGCGATGTGATCGCGATAGAGAACACACGGCAATTCAAAGGGTTGTACCACGTTCTGGGCGGTGTGATCAGCCCCATGGACGGCATCGGCCCCGATGACCTTAACACCCGCCAACTGATGGAACGCATCGCACAGAGCGCCGCGCTCATAGGCACGAGGGTGCGCGAAGTGGTGCTCGCGCTCGGCGGCACGTTGGAAGGCGATACCACGGGCTTCTACCTCAACCGCAGGCTGAACGAACAGGGCGTACTGGTCACCACCATTGCACGCGGCATTAGTGTAGGTGCCGAACTGGACCAGGCCGATGAGATCACGCTGGGCCGTAGCATTGCGGACAGGAAACCTTACGAGCTTAGTGTGAAGCGATGAACTGCTGCGAGGGTTACGCGTTGACGGGTTACGTGCTGAACCATTCGCACATGGCTTGCGCGCAACAGAACACGCAACTCGTAACCCGCCAACACGTAACTGAGATATGAAGCTGTCGGTCATCATCGTCAACTATAACGTGCGCGCTTACCTGGAGCAGTGCCTGCGCACGGTGTTCACGGCGTTGGAAGGCTTGGAGGGCGATGTGTTCGTGGTGGACAACCAGAGCACCGATGGTAGCGTGGAGATGGTGCGCGAGAAGTTCCCACTTGTAAAGCTGATCGCCAACGCGGACAATGTGGGCTTCAGTCGCGCGAACAACCAGGCCATTCGGGCAAGCGACGCGGACTATGTGGTGCTCTTGAACCCCGACACCGTGGTGGGCGAGGACGTCTTCCACAAGGTGACCACCTTCCTTGACGAGCACCCGAAAGCCGGCGGCCTCGGCGTGAAGATGGTCGACGGCACTGGCCATTTCCTGCCGGAGAGCAAACGAGGATTGCCCACGCCCGCCGTGGCCTTCTACAAGATCATCGGGCTCACGCGCCTCTTTCCGCAAAGCAGGGTCTTCGGCCGCTACCACCTGGGGCACATGGCCGAGAACCAAGCCGCACCCATCGAGATCCTCTCCGGAGCATGCATGTTCCTGCGGAAGAAGACGCTCGATGAAGTGGGCCTGCTGGACGAGAGCTTCTTCATGTACGGCGAGGACATCGACCTCAGCTACCGCATCACCTTGGGCGGCTACGAGAACTGGTACTTCCCCGATGCGCGCATCATCCACTACAAGGGCGAGAGCACCAAGAAGAGCAGCGTGAACTATGTGTTCGTGTTCTACAACGCCATGGCCATCTTCGCCCAGAAGCACTTCACACGGCGGCGTACCAACCTATTGAGCTTCCTCATCAACGGCAGCATCTACCTCAGCGCGGCCGGTGCCATCGTCATGCGTTTCCTGCGGCGCGCGCTTCTTCCCATGCTGGACGCGCTGCTCGTGGTAGTGTTGATGTGCATCACGCAATGGGTACTTGGCGCTGAGGGCGTGGACATGAATGACCTTCTCGTTTTCATTGAGTTCGCCATCATCGGCGTTGTTGCCGCAGGCTTGTGCGGCGGGTACGACATACCAGTGAAACTGTTGAACGTGGTGAAGTCCACCGCGCTAGTCGCAGTGCTCGCCTTCGTATACGCAGGTGTGAGCGAGAGTACCGAAGACATGCTCTATTTAGCGGCCACCTACTGCGTAGCGGTGACGTTTGTGGCGCACCTCTGCAGCAGGCTCCTCTTGCATGGTGCACGCGTAAAGCCGTACAGCTTGCGCAGCCTCGATCGCAAGCGCGTGCTCTCCGTGGGCAGCGTGGACGAGAACAAACATGCCCTCGCACTACTTTGGCAAACACACTTCGGCCTAGGCAGGCAGAAACAGATGAGCACAACCGATGCGGGATCACCCGATGCGGTGGAACTCATCCGTAAGAAGATCCGCAAGCACGACATCGACGAAGTGGTATTCTGCGCCAAGGACATGGCATGGGGCCGCATCATCGAACTGATCGAAGGCTTGAAACGCACAGGTGTGATGTTCAAGATCGCACAGCCCGCGCGCGAATTCGTCATTGGGCCGAGCAGCATCGAGAGCATCCAGGACCTCGACATCATGGAGCTGCACGCCGTGAACAGCGCTGCGGGGCGGCGCACCAAGCGCCTCATAGACACATCGCTCTCGCTGCTCTTCCTGCTCACCGCACCAGTTCTGATCTGGTTGGTGGACAAGAAACAGCAGTTCCTTGCCAATGCCTGGCAGGTGCTCCTTGGCCATATGAGTTGGGTGAGCTATCGCCCCGGCGGCGAACGCAGTTTGAAACTGCCAACGATAAAACCCGGCGTTATCGACCCGCTCGCCGGGCATCCGGATGCGAGCGCAAGTGCGATCACCCGCGCCAACACCGCATACGCCAAGGACTACAGCGCTTGGCGCGATGCCATGCTGGTGTTGCGCGGTTTCCGCGAACTGGGCAGGGCCTGAGGGCAACTCCATTGGACCGGTGGTTACATTTGGCCGCAACCCGCAACGGGCAACGCCACCATGTCCCAGATCGAGATCCTGCTGCCCAAAATGGGCGAAAGCGTCGCCGAGGCCACCATCACCAAATGGCTTAAGAAACCCGGTGATACCGTAGCCGCGGACGAACCGATCGTGGAGATCGCCACAGACAAGGTGGACAGTGAAGTACCAGCACCCGAAGCCGGAGTGCTCAGCGAACAACTGGTGAAGGAAGGTGACGTGGTGAAAGTGGGGCAACCCATCGCGCGTATTGCGTCAAGCGCAGGGGCAGGCGCAAGAGCTCCGCTGCCAGAAGCAACCAAGCCCGCAGCGGCTCCGACATCGAACGGACATACGCCAGCTGTGGCGAGCACAGCACCTGCTACAGCGGCCGAACCCGTTGAGCGCACAGGGCCCAGCGGAAAATTCTACAGCCCACTGGTGCGCAACATTGCCAAGAGCGAAGGTGTGAGCATGGCAGAACTCGAAGCCATCGCCGGTTCCGGTGACGGTGGACGGGTGACCAAAAAGGACATCCTGGGTTACCTGCCCAACAGAGGAACCCAAATGCAGAGCACCAAGGTTGAAGTGGCAAAGCCCGCTACCGTACCGCTTGCCCCTGCCGCTGCACCCACGCTCGTTCCGGGTACCGGGGACGAGCTGATCGAGATGGACCGTATGCGCAAGCTCATCGCCGACCACATGGTCATGAGCAAGCGCACCAGTCCGCACGTGACCAGCTTCGTGGAAGCCGACGTCACAAACCTCTGGCTTTGGCGGGAAAAGGTGAAGGGGCCGTTCGAAAAGCGCGAAGGCGAGAAGCTCACCTTCACCCCTGTGTTCATCATGGCGATCGTGCAGGCGATCAAGGAAATGCCCATGATCAACGTACAGGTCGATGGGTACACGATCATCAAGAAGAAGGACATCAACATCGGCATGGCTGCCGCGCTGCCATCTGGCAACCTGATCGTACCAGTGATCAAGAACGCCGACCAGCTGAACCTGGTGGGCATGGCCAAAAAGGTGAACGACCTGGCGAACCGCGCGCGCTTGGGCAAGTTGCTGCCTGATGAGGTCGCCGGTGGCACCTATACAATGACCAATGTGGGCACATTCGGCAATGTGCTGGGCACACCGGTGATCAACCAGCCTCAAGTGGCGATCATGGCCACCGGCGCGATCCGCAAAAAACCGGCGGTGATAGAAACCCCGCAAGGGGATGTGATCGGCATCCGGCATCAGATGTTCCTTTCCCATTCTTACGACCACCGTGTTGTGGACGGCGCCCTCGGAGGCCGTTTCGTGCGCCGTGTGGCCGACATCCTCGAGGGTTGGGACATGAACGCCCCGTACTGACCGGGCAGCCCTAGCGGAAACTTCTACATTTAGCCACTATTCCTTCCCTCCTGTAACCTGATCCAGCGCTGCAATGAAATACGGGTACGCTTTCTTCTTCCTTCTCGGTCTCGCTTCTTGGTCCAACCTCGCCTTTGCGCAAGGCGAGAACACTTCGTTCAATTGGAAGTTCGAAGAGGGCAATAAGCTCATGGAGGAAAAGCTCTACAACCAAGCCGCCGAGATCTGGATGGAACTGCTCACCACGGATCCGGAGAACGCCAACCTCAACTATAAGCTGGGTCTCTCCTACTTCAACTCCTATAACCAAAAGGCGAAGGCACTTCCATTCCTGCAGAAAGCTTCGCAATTGCGCAGCAGCGGAAATTATGGCGGTTTCAACCAGGCTGGTTACGATCCCTTTGAACCTCATGAGCGCAACGCGCCTCCCGAGGTGGACTACTACCTGGGCCGCGCGCACCACCTCGCTGGCCACTTCGACCAAGCCGATGTGTTCTACCAGAAGTTCATTGACGAGGTGGACCCGCGCCACGCTATGCGCCCGGCCGCAGTGCACGGCAAGGAACAGACCGCCAACGCACGCGTGCTGCAAGCCGAACCGTTGAACTACCAGGTGAGCAACGTGGGGCCAGTGGTCAACGGCGATCACCCCGATTTCAGCCCTGTGCTCAGCGTGGACGGTAACGCGTTGTTCTACACCTCACGTCGTATCCGTCCGGATAGCTCGAACAACACCACGCTCGACCCCATAGCCGGCCTGCCATACGAGAACATCTACGTGAGCTACAAGGACCGCGCAGGGATATGGCAGCAGCCCGAACTGCTCAACATCAATCCACCGGGTGCCGGTCACTTGGCCTCGGTGAACGTGGCCGCCGATGGACAAACGCTCTACATCTATCGCGATGATGGGGGCGATGGCAACATCTATGAGAGCAAGCTTGTGGGTGAAGTTTGGAGCGATCCCGTGCTAATGGGCAGTGACATCAACACCAAGGCCTGGGAAACCCACGGCGCACTGAGCGCTGATGGCAATACCTTCTACTTCATCAGCGATCGCGCAGGTGGACTAGGTGGTCGTGACATCTACCGTGTGGTGCGCCTGCCCAACGGCGAATGGAGCAAGGCCCAGAACTTGGGCAATGTGGTGAACACCCTTCACGATGAGGATGGCGTGTTCATCCACCCCAATGGTCGCAACATGTACTTCAGTTCCATGGGCCACAACAGCATGGGCGGCTTCGACATCATGATGACCGAGATGCAGGATGATGGGAACTGGACACCGCCAAAGAACTTGGGCTATCCGCTGAACACCACAGACGACGATGTCTTCTTCATCACCACCGCCGACGGCCGTCGCGGCTACTTCAGCAGCGACCAGATCGGTGGTCATGGCGAAAAGGACATCTACTTCGTTGATCTGCCAAGCGAGATGGAGAGCGTAGGGCTCACCGTGCTCAAAGGCTACATCATTCCAGCACCGGGTGAGACTCTGCCTGCGAGTACCATCCTTTATGTGACCGACAAGACCACTGGCGAAGTGAAAGCGTATAAACCCCGTCAGCGCGACGGTGTGTATGTGGCCATTTTACCTCCTTGCCGCGAGTACAACTTGGATTACCGCGTGAACGACATCACCGTGCATACCGAGGACATCTTCGTGGAGTGCGAGAGCGCATACCAGGAGATCAACAAGGAGATCTACCTCTCGCCCATTTCGCTCGCCGGTCCAGCGAGCATTGTGGATCTGCCCGCTGGTTCGCCCCCGGGCAAACGTGAGCCGGGCGAGCCCGTGGTGCGGCCAGATGGTACCGTGGCTGGAGCAGGTCCCGGCAAGGAACGGCCGCTCACCGATGCCGAGCTGCGTGAGAAGGCCGGTCAGCACATTGCTCCAGATGCTACCTATGCCGATGAGTTCACCAAGTACTACGCCTACAACGTGAAGGACATCGATCAGGGCGAGGATCGTTGGCGCCAGTTCATCGATGTCGTGGCCAAGTTGATCGCTGAGAAGGGCGAAGCCAAAGTGGTGATCGAAGCCAGTGCTTCCAAAGTGCCTACAAAAACCTTCGGCACCAATGAGAACCTGAGCCGGCAGCGTATGGAAGATGCGCGCGCACGCTTGATAGAAGCGGTGACCGCACGTGGACTGGATCCCAACAAACTGCGTTTGGAAGCGGTGAACAACCTGGTGCAGGGCCCCCGCTACCAAGGCGATTTCCAGGACACCGACAAATACGGCAAGTTCCAGTACGCCAAGTTGAAGGTGCACTGATCGCCCACGCTGTGAAGAACTTCAGGAACCCCGACCATTGGTCGGGGTTCTTCTTTGGAGAACTTCGCTGCTCCCGCCGAACGGGATGGAACTCATGAAACTCACACTCCAACGCCCACTCGCCTTCTTCGATCTGGAAACCACCGGCATCAAGATCGGCAAGGAC
>JBKJPT010000133.1:0-41295 GCA_046595075.1 Flavobacteriales bacterium | reverse complement strand
CCTTCCGGTGCGCGCAGGTGCGCGAAGGCGCTGGTGGTCACCGGAAGGCACAGGCATGCTCGTTCTCAATCCACCCTATGGCGAGCGCATGGACAAGGACGACGACATCAACGCCTTGTACAAGATGATCGGTGACACGCTGAAGAAGAACTGGGCGGGATGGACCGCGTGGGTGATCACCTCGAACATGGAGGCAGCCAAGCACATCAAGCTAACCCCGAAGCCGAAGATCCAATTGTACAATGGCGCGCTCGATTGCCGTTTCCTTCGCTACGAGCTGTACGCGGGAAGTAGGCGCCGACCGGTGGAGGAGAGCTAGCTAAGTCGCTACTCCTTCACGAACCGCCGTGTCGCCACAGCTACTCCCCGTTGATCCAGAACCGTGAACAGATAAGTGCCCGTTGCGAGTTCGGACACGCTCACTCGGCTCGTCCAAGGCCCGTGCAGAACAGTGCGGCCCATGGCGTCGTTGATGACGATGGAACCGCCGCGATCACCGATCACCGCGAGAATGTCGGTCACGGGATTGGGTGAAATGGAGAAGGCCAACGTGTTGGCGCGTTGTTCAACTCCTGTGGTCCCGGAGGTGTAATAGATGCCACCATTGAACTTGCGGGGGTTCAGGTTGAAGGCGAACGGATAGTTGATCCCCGTGCCCTCGCGCACCTGCAAGTTGGCGTCACTCGCGAACACCGCACCGAACGTCGTACCGTCGGTGTATTTCGCGTTCGGTGCCGCACTGCCCCGGTTACTGATGTAGAACGCGTGCGTCGCTCCGGCTGGGATCGTCACGTTCACGTCGATGGCGATGTAGGTGGGTAGGTCAGGGCCTGTACCCACAACTCCATCCAAAGAATCGATCGCGGTCCAAGCTCCAGGGAGCGCTTCGAAGCCCGCGTGTGTGCCGTCTTTGTGCCGTATCACCGGGTCGCAGGTACCTGCTGCGAAATTCATCTCGAAGCAATTGATGGTGACCGTTTGGAGAGCGGTCACATCGAACATGATCCCGTCCAAGCCGTTGTTCGAATTGTAAGGCGTGGAAAGGCCGGTCGTGGCTATGCATGGGACCTGGGCCATGAGCGCGCCATGACAAAGGATGGCGGCAATGCTCAGCAACGAAGCGCAAGTGTGTTTCATGGAAGTTTGTTCTGACCTTCAAATCTAGGACCTTGCCTTGTGCGGGCAAGCTTGTCTGAGAGTCTGAGTTCAATTCTCCTGAGTGGTCCTAAACCTTCTGCGACCCGACCGGGGTGGAACCGCTTTTAAGGCCAATGATCACAACTGATTTCCACAACACGTCCGGGTCCGAGCCACTCAGTACTCGACCCTCAACTGCATAAGTGTGGCAACAACGCGTGACCACTACGCGATCGCTCCTTAGATCACCACACTTCCAAGAAGAGGCACTTGAGGTAATGTGTCTCGGGTACGCCCCACAGGATCGGATGATCAGGCGATTGCGACCCGCAATGCACTTCGCGCACGCGGCGCCCGGCATCGCGCGCAGCCTCGGACACCATTCTGCGGAAGAGCTCGGCGCTCATGTGCTGCGAGCAACTACAGGTAACGAGGAAGCCACCGCTGGGCAGGCATTTCAGGGCGCGCAAGTTGATCTCCTTGTAGCCGCGATAGGCATTGTCCAAAGCGCTCTTGCTCTTGGCGAAAGCGGGGGGATCGAGCACGATGGCGTCCCATCGCTTGCCGCTGCGGTCCGCTTCGGTGAGGAAGTCGAAGACGTTCGCCGTGCGGAAGGTGCAGTTTGAAAAACCGTTCAGCGCTGCATTGGCGGTGGCAAGCGCAACGGCCTCTTCGCTGATGTCCAAACCGAGCACTTCGGCCGCACCACCGCGCGCGGCATGCAACGCGAAACCACCGGTGTGCGTGAAACAATCGAGCACGCGCAGGTCCTTGCTGATGCGTTGGATGGCGGTGTGGTTGAGGGCTTGATCCAGGAAGTGCCCGGTCTTCTGCCCGCCGGCCACGTCCACGTTCATCATCACGCCCTCACCATCCTCGATCACCAGGTCGGTGTTGAACGGCTTGCCGATAAAGCCCTTCTCCAACGGCAGACCTTCCTTTTCGCGGATAGGCACATCGTTGCGTAGGTAGATCCCCTTGGGGGCGATGAGCTTTGTGAGCGCATCGATCACCACATCCTTCCAACGCTCCATACCCAAGGTGAGGAACTGCACGCTGAGCACGTCGTTGAACTTGTCCACGACAAGACCCGGCAGCTGATCGGCCTCGCCAAAAACCACGCGACAACTGGCTTGGTAGCCCATGCGCTGCCGGAAGCGCCATGCACGCGCGATCCGCTCTTCGATGAACCCGGCGTTCACACGCTCCTGCACATGTGCCGTGAGCAGGCGCACGCGGATCATGCTCTTTGGGTTGATGTAGCCCTGTCCCAAAGGACGATACTTCGCATCGAAGACCTGCACCATATCGCCGGTTACGTAAGTGCCTTCCTCCTTTACGATCTGCGTGGCGAAGATCCACGGGTGGCCGTTGCGCACGCGGTCATGCGTGTCGTTGATGGTGATGCGCGCTTGCGACATGGGCGGCGAAGGTAGCCGGGCTACTTACCGCGCGGGCCGCCGCCATTGCCCACCTCCGCCGGCATCTCCTCACGGAAGAAATCCAGTGTGGACAGATCCACCAAGTGCACGTCGTGGTAGTAGTGGTGAAGAATGTCGGTGTAGCTGATCTTCGCGCGCGCCATGGCCATGGATCCTTCCTGACAAAGGCCCACCGCATGGCCGAAGCCGCGGCCACGGAGCACCACATTGTCACCCGCTACGTGTACGCTGAACCACGTGCTCTTCAACTTGAGATCCTCGCGCACGTTCTTGAGCGGCACCAGCGGCCATGTGTTGCCGAGATAGAGTTCGCGGCAGGTGGGTTCGTAGTTGAGCAC
The DNA here is from genome assembly GCA_046595075.1 of Flavobacteriales bacterium. Taxonomy (GTDB): domain Bacteria; phylum Bacteroidota; class Bacteroidia; order Flavobacteriales_F; family PHOS-HE28; genus PHOS-HE28. The sequence goes on along the minus strand of JBKJPT010000133.1, from coordinate 38,378 downwards.
GGCGGCCATTGCGGTGGCGTTGGTGGTCTTCACGCCGTACTTGCGATCAAGATAACCGAGCCATTCGCTGCGGGTCAGCGTTTTCTCCCATCGCGCATGGTGGGCTTGCAGGCAAAAGGTGTCCACGGTGGATCGCAAGTACGGCTCGCGCTTGCTCCATAGGTCTTCGGCGTTGAGCGTTTCGCCGCCGCAGTTGCTGTGGAATGTGGCGTGGATGAGCTTGATCTCCGCATCCACGATCACCAGTCCGCGCGTGGCGTCCACCGCCATGGTTATACTGTCGTTGCGGTTGCGGCCATGGAAGACCTGGCAATGCACACCGTCGCAGAGTTCGAACCCATCGAGCCTGTGCTTGCCTTGGTTGGTGAGCGCATAAGTGCGGCAGCTCACGCTTTGCAGCTTGTAGTACTCCAAGTGGTGTTCACGCCCTGCCTCGGCGCTCACTACGCCCGCCGTGTAGGCCTCCAACGGTACGCGATCCACCAACAGCATATGTCCGCTCTGCACGCTCACCTCCAATACACCGGGATAGGTGCGCTCGGCATGTTGTACTGCGGGATCGCGCATGCGCAAGCCACCACCGTGGGGCACCACTTCGATCCGGCTGGCGACGAAAGCGAGAGCCAGCGACTTTGCACTGAGCTTGCCATCGATCACGCGGATGCGCAGTCCGTCGCTCGCGGCCAGCTCGCCCTTTCGCACGCCATTGGCGAACACGGTGCAAGTGCCGCGCTCGCTCATCACCAACACTTGGGCCGGTGTGCCCTCGTTGAAGAGCCCGATGCGCATGTCACGATCGTCACTACGGGACTGGCCACGACCAAAGGCGCAGCAGAGCACGGAGAGAAGAAGGATGGAGGAACGCACAGCTGGTAAGCGCAAGGCTTGTCAAAAGTACCGGGGTACCGGGGGCGATCAGTCCTTCTACGCCAGACTTTTCCACACGCTCGCCGCCACCTTCGCACTTGCGCCGGGGCCGCCGAGCTTCAATTGGAGCTCGGTGAGGTCCGCGAGCATGGTGCTCCGGGCCGGGCCATCGATCAGCAGCTTCTGCAATTCGGCGCTCATGGCGTCCACGGTGAGTTCGCTCTGGATCAGTTCGCGCACCACCTCACGGTCCATGATCAGGTTCACCAAGCTGATGTACTTGATGTCCACCAAGCGCTTCGCGATCCACACGTTGAGGGTACTTCCACTGTAGCATACCACTTCGGGTACACCGAAGAGCGCAGTTTCGAGCGTGGCAGTTCCACTGGTGACCAATGCCGCGCGCGCGTGGCGCAGCACATCGTAGGTGCGGCCCTTTACCAGTTCGATCCCGGATCCAGCGATATGCTCTGCGTAAGCTTCATCAGGCACGGACGGCGCAGCGGCCAGCGCGAATCGCTGCTGTGGGAAGCGCTTCGATACCGCAACCATGAGGGGAAGAGCGCGCGCGATCTCCTGACGGCGACTTCCGGGCAGCAGCGCCACAACGGGACGGCCAACATCACCGGGCAATGGAGCGAGCGGGGACTTCCCTTCTTGTTCGATCGCATCCATCAATGGATGTCCGACGAAGTCCACCTGCATCCCGTAGCGCGCGTACCATTCCTGCTCGAAGGGCAGTATGGTGTACATGCGGTCCACTACTCTCTTGATCGTGTGCACGCGGCCCTTCTTCCAGGCCCACACTTGAGGACTGATGTAGTAGTGCACGGGGATCCCTTTCGCATGAGCCCATTCTGCAATGCGCAGATTGAACCCGGGATAGTCCACGAGTATGAGGAGGTCGGGCTTGAAGGCTTCGATGTCCTGCTTGCATAGGTCGATGTTGCGCAGGATGGTGCGCAGGTTCATGATCACCTGCGTGAAACCCATGAAGGCGAGATCGCGGTAATGCTTCACCACTTCGGCACCAGCCGCGGCCATGCGATCGCCGCCCCACGCACGCACGGCGAGCTTCACACTACCAGCTTGGGTGAAGAGTTCCCGCACAAGATTGCCGCCGTGCAGATCGCCACTCGCTTCGCCCGCGATGATGTAAACACGCTTGATCACAGCCAGCCGAGCTTGTTCAGTTCATCCATGACGACCACAGGCACTATGTACAGACCGTACGCGAGCATGGCCATGATCACACCGCGCATGGTCCTGTGTTTGTCCAGCCGATCGAAGACGAAGAAGAGCACAGCGTCCGCGATGAGGCTGATGCTTATGATGCGCGTGCGGAACTCCGGTGTGCCGAGGAATAGGTCGTTGACGAACCAGTGGATGTCGTGCCATGGCCGTATGGCGGTGACGTAGATGCCGCCATACGCGCAAAAGCCCAACACCGGCGCCAGCAACCCCAGCACAAAGCCGAGCGGGATGCTATCCGATCGCATGGTCCCAAGTGTTCAATTGTGCGATCGCGTGGTGTGCGGTCATGTCGTACTGCACAGGCACCACGCTCACGTAGCCATTGTTCACGGCCCACACATCGGTGTCCTCGCCCTGCTCCTCGCTCTTGAATTCGCCGCGCAGCCAGTAGTACTCCTTGTGGCCGGGATCCAGCCGCGTTTCGAACTCGTCTTCCCAGTTGGCCTTGGCTTGGCGGCATATTCGGATGCCCTTCAGCGCTTGGCCCTGGTTCTTCGGCACGTTCACGTTCAAGCAGGTGCCGGCGGCCATGCCATGATCCAGCGTATTGGCGATCACCTTACGCACAACCGGGCGCACTTGCGCGAAGTCGGCTTCGTTGCCGTGGTCCATCAGGCTGAAGCCGATGCTCGGGATGCCCTCCATGGCACCTTCCACCGCCGCGCTCATGGTGCCGCTGTACAACACGTTTATGCTGATGTTGCTACCGTGATTGATGCCGCTCACCAACAGATCGGGGCGTTCACCGCCCAGCAACTTGTAGATCGCTAGCTTCACACAATCCACAGGTGTGCCGGTACAACTCCAGGCTTCCACGTCGGGCATCAACTCCACTTTTTGCAAGCGCAGGAAACTGTGGATCGTGATCGCATGGCCCATGGCGCTCTGCGGCTTGTCGGGAGCCACCACGAGTACACGTCCGAAATTCATCGCCTCTTCTACCAGGGTGCGAATGCCGGGGGCGAAAATGCCGTCGTCGTTGGTGACCAGTATGAGAGGTCGTTCTGCCATGGGACGCAAAACTATCCGATGCGCGAATGCGGAAGAGTTACGCATTGATGTGTTGCGCGTTCCGATCACTTCGATGACCTTAGCCAACGCGCAACACGTCAACTCATAACATGAAACAAGCGATCCATCCTACCAACGCCGTCAAGCCACTTGCCCCATACACTCCTGCCATCGCCGCAGGTGGCTTCGTATTCCTAAGTGGGCAGATCGCGTTGGACGAGCGCGGCGACCTGCACACGGCAGACATCGCCACCGAGACACGCCGCGTAATGGACAACATCGGTATTCTGCTGAAGGCGGCCGGTCTCGACCATTCGCACCTGGTGAAGGTGACCATCTTCCTCAGCGACATGGCGCACTATGCTGCGGTGAACGAAGTATATGGTTCGTATTTCTCCGACACACCACCCGCACGAGAGGCCGTTGCCGTGAAGGGACTGCCAAGAGGGGTGAACGTGGAGATCAGCGGTATCGCCGTGAAGCTGTGACGAGGTTCACCAAAAAAGAAGAACCCCGCTCCTTTCGGAACGGGGTTCTGTACTTGTGGCAGTCCTGCCTTAGCTCATGTGCTTCAGGTTGACGCCGTAAAGGATGATGAACAAGACTCCGAACAAACCGCCGATACCGACGGAAAGCATCGACATCAAGTTGACACCCAAAAAGATCAACGGAACCGCAAGTCCGCAAATAGTGGCAACCGTGTACACGTAGAATCCGGTCTTCTTCAAGTTCCACATCATCCACACCCCGGCAAGGCTCAACAGAGACAACACAATGTTGGCAATGCCGATGCTCTTTGCGTTCTCAGCTGCCTTTACCGCAAAATCACCGGCCGCGTTCATCATGTCGCCGGCAATCTGTGATGCAGCATCATCTCCCAGTTCTGCTTGGGCCTGATCCATTTCCGCGGACATTTCGGCAACTGCCGCCGAATCGTTACCGGCAGCCATGTTAATGATGCCACCGATGACGCCCCATGCGCCACCGATGAAGCTGAGTATGCACAGAACAGTAAGAAAGGTCGGGCGCTTGGGAGCGCCGGTGGTAGTGGCTTCGTTCATTGTAAAGAGGTTTGGTTGGCGGGCAAGATAACGGCCACCTGACGTGGGCAACAGAGGTGGTACAACCACTTTCCCACACGCTTTCCATGATCGCTACTTTCGCCGCCCGGATATTGAACCGGCAAAACTTTCCCCATGAGCTATGATGTGATCGTCCTCGGCAGCGGCCCTGGCGGCTACGTGGCCGCCATCCGCGCCAGTCAACTTGGTTTGAAGACCGCCATTGTGGAGCGCGAAAGCCTCGGCGGCATCTGCCTTAACTGGGGTTGTATCCCTACCAAGGCACTCTTGAAGAGCGCCCAAGTGTTCGAGTACATCAACCACGCGAAGGACTACGGCATCACCGTAGGCGCTGGATCACCGGATATGAAAGCGATCGTGGCGCGCAGCCGTGGCGTAGCCGACGGTATGAGCAAGGGCGTGACCTTCCTGATGAAGAAGAACAAGATCGATGTGATCATGGGCACCGGTATGTTGATGCCCGGCAAGAAGATCGAAGTGACCGGTGCCGATGGGAAGAAGCAGCTGGTGGAAGGCAAGAACATCATCATCGCTACCGGCGCGCGCAGTCGCGAGTTGCCTGCCTTGAAGCAGGACGGCAAGAAGATCATCGGCTACCGCGAGGCCATGGTACTTGCCGAGCAGCCGAAGAGCATGGTGGTGGTGGGTAGCGGTGCCATTGGAAGTGAGTTCGCCTACTTCTACAACGCTATCGGTACCAAGGTGACCTTGGTGGAGTTCCTGCCCAACGTCGTACCCGTGGAAGACGAGGACGTGAGCAAGCAATTGGAGAAGAGCTTCAAGAAGCAAGGCATCGATGTGATGGTCTCCTCGGAAGTGACTAAGGTGGACACCAGCGGCAAAGGCTGCAAAGTCACGATCAAGTCCGCCACGGGCGAAAAGATCGTCGAGTGCGACATCGTGCTGAGCGCGGTGGGGATCGCCAGCAACATCGAAGGCATTGGACTGGAGGAAGTCGGCATCGTCACCGACAAGGGCAAGATCAAGACGGACGGTTACTATGCCACCAACATACCCGGCTTCTACGCCATTGGCGATGCAACGCCGGGACAGGCGCTCGCGCACGTCGCTTCTGCGGAAGGCATCATTTGCGTGGAGAAGATCGCTGGGCAGGACCCGCAACCATTGGACTATGGCAACATTCCCGGCTGCACCTATTGCAGCCCCGAAGTAGCAAGTGTGGGCATGACCGAGAAGCAGTGCAAGGAAAAAGGCTTGGAGATCAAAGTGGGCAAATTCCCCTTCAGCGCCAGCGGCAAGGCCAGCGCGGCCGGATCGAAGGACGGTTTCGTGAAGCTGATCTTCGATGCCAAGTACGGCGAGTTGCTGGGTGCGCACATGATCGGCGCCAACGTCACGGAGATGATCGCCGAGTGCGTGAGCATCCGCAAGTTGGAGACCACCGGCCACGAGATCATCAAGACCGTACACCCGCACCCGACGATGAGCGAAGCCATCATGGAAGCGGCGGCAGCGGCCTACGGCGAGGTGATCCACTTGTAGGGCGGACGATCGTCCGCCCGATATTGCTGCGGACATGACCAACCCGAAATTGCCGATCATGAGCCGCCCGAAATTGCGGGTGTGCCCGCAATGGCACATGAACATTTGCCCAACAAGTGGTTCAGCAGCGACCACGGCCACGATGTTCGAACGTGCGTGTAATTGTCAGTTAGCATGTGTGGCATAGTCGGATCATACCAGATCGATACACGCACGCCAGCTACCGGCGATCGCATTGCTGCGGCATTGCGCTGCATCGCGCATCGCGGTCCGGATGATGAAGGCGTTTACGCGGCAGGGCGCACCGTGCTCGGCCATCGGCGCTTGAGCATCATCGACACGAGCAGCGCTGGTCACCAACCTTTCACCGACGCCGCTGGCCGCTACACCATCGCCTTCAACGGAGAGATCTTCAACTACAAGGAACTGCGCGCGCAACTGGAAGCGAGCGGCGAGCGCTTCCGCAGTCACAGCGACACCGAAGTAGCGTTGCGCCTCTATGCACTGAAGGGCCCCTCCTTCCTGCACGATCTAAATGGCTTCTTCGCCCTTGCCATCCACGATAATGAGAAGGACGAGCTCTTTGTGGCGCGCGATCGCTTCGGTGTGAAGCCGATGCTCTGGTGCGAACACGGTGGGCGTTTCCTCTTTGCCAGCGAAATGCGCGCATTGCTCGCGCTGGGTGCGCCCCGTGCGATCCATCCGGTCTCGCTGCGGATGTACTTCACACATTACTACATCCCTGCGCCGTACAGCATGCTGCAAGGCGTTTTTAAACTGAAGCCCGGACACGCGATCACGGTGACGCCGCGCGGTGCAAAGCCGGAGCGTTGGTACCACGCTGAAGAAGCTGCACGGTCGGCGCCCACAAGCAACGACCCCACGAAACGCCTGCATGATCTGCTCGACGATGCCGTGCGCATACGCTTGATCAGCGATGTGCCCATTGGCACATTCCTCAGCGGTGGTCTGGACAGCAGCATAGTCTCAGCACTCGCGAAAAAGCACAAGTCCGATCTGCGCACCTTCAGCATTGGCTATGATGAGAAGTACTACGATGAAACGCCGTTCGCGGAGACCGTGGCGAAGCACATTGGTAGTGAGCACACCACATTCACACTTGGCATAGAAGAACTGGCAGCGAACTATCACGGCCTGCTGGTAAGCATCGATGAGCCGTTCGCCGATCAGAGCGCGTTACCGAGCTACATCCTCAACAAGCGCACGCGCGAACACGTGACCGTGGCGCTGAGCGGCGATGGCGCCGATGAGGTCTTTGGTGGCTATCGCAAGCACCAGGCTGAACTGCGTGTGCAGGATCCGGGCCTATTGGAACGACTTGCGCTGCTCGGCGCACCACTGTGGCGCGCATTGCCGAAGTCGCGCAACAACCGCATCACCGATCGAATACGCCAACTGGACCGGTACGCGCGCACCGCGAAGCTCACTGCGGAAGAACGCTACCTCCTGCTCGCATCGTGGGACGATGAGCTGGATGTTGCAGCGTTACTCATCGACGCCGGGAACGATCACGCCTTCGAAGAACGCCGTCGGGCGATCACAGCGCCGCTCTCGCAACACGATGACCTAAACGGTCTGCTATGGGCGGACGTGCATACCGTGCTGCCGGACGATATGCTCTACAAAGTGGACCTCACCAGTATGGCGCACGCGTTGGAAGTACGCACACCGTTCCTCGATCGCCGTGTTGTAGAACATGCCTTCTCGCTTCCTGCCGACATGAAGTTCGGCAAGGGTTCGGGCAAACAACTTTTAAGGTCCGCATTCGCCCACTTGCTCCCGAACGTGACGCTCACCCGCCCCAAACGCGGTTTCGAAGTGCCGTTAACGCCCTTGCTCAAAGGCCCATTGAACGCTTTGGTGGAACAAGCACGGGACGCCGAGCTGCTGCGAGAAGCGGGACTCGACCCAGCGGAGGTAGATCAGTTGTTCACACGCTTCAATAGTGCCGATCCCGGTAGTTCGCAGGCAACCGTGCATGCGGTGATCGTCTATCTGTCGTGGTGGAGAAGCCACCTCGGCTAGCGGCCCCAGCGCTCAACCGACGCCTACCTTCGCCACCCCTCAGGAACACATGCCCCGCGTCCTCCGCATCATCAACAGGTTCAACCTCGGAGGGCCTACCCACAACGCGGCGTACCTCACGCGCTACCTCCCCAACGAGTTCGAAACATTGTTGGTGGGTGGCAGCCAGGAAGCTACTGAGGAAGGAAGCCATCACATCCTGGACTCTCTTGGCGTAGAGCCGATGATACTTCCCGAACTGCAACGCGAAGTGGCTCCATGGCGCGATCGTGGCGCCTACCGAAGGATCAAACAACTGATCAAGGACTTCAAGCCGGATATTGTGCACACGCACGCCGCCAAAGCAGGTGCCGTTGGTCGTATGGCTGCGGCGGATCTGGGAGTGAAGGCCATTGTACACACCTTCCACGGGCACGTCTTCCACAGCTACTTCGGGCCTATGCGCACGGCCTTGTACAAGAACATCGAGCGTTATCTGGCAAAACGCTCATCACGTATCATCGCGATCAGCGACAAGCAGAAGGAGGAACTGGTGGACGAGCACCGCATTTGCGATGGTGAGAAGGTGAGCGTGATCCCGTTGGGTTTCGACCTTAGCCGTTTCCAAGAAGACCAAGCGATCAAACGCGCACGTTTCCGGAAAGTGTACGGCGTGTCGGATGATGAGGTCGCGATCGGGATCGTGGGTCGTTTGGTGCCGATCAAGAACCACGATCTTTTCCTGGAAGTGATCGCTCGTGTGAGCGAAGCAACAGGACGAAGGATCCGCGCCTTTGTGGTGGGTGATGGCGAAGAGCGCATGCGCTTGCAACAACGCGTGACCGAGTTGGGCATGAGCCAAGTCTCGGGACCCTATTTCAACGGTCATGGTTTCGGTCACGGCGTGAACGGCAAACCGGTGGTGGCTCCAGCCACGATCACTTTCACCAGTTGGATCAAGGAAGTGGACATCGTCAACGCCGGTGTGGACATCATCATGCTCACCAGTCTCAACGAGGGCACACCTGTTAGCCTGATCGAAGCACAGGCCAGCAACAAACCCATCGTGAGTACCCGCGTGGGTGGTATAGAGAACGTGGTGCTTCCCGGTCGTACAGCCCTGCTCAGCGAAAGCGGCGACGTGGGCGGCCTCACAGCCCAATTGGTCTCGCTGGTGGAGAACGATGCCCAGCGGCGCATCATGGGGGATGGTGGCTGGGCGCACGTGCGCGACCGCTACCACTATGGCCGATTGGTAGAAGACACCGCCCAACTCTATCGCTCCCTGCTGTCCTGATGTGGGCACGCATGGAACGTTACTTTTGCCCACCTATGGAACGCTCCCTTCGCCCCTGGTGGGCAGCCGCCCTTTTGGCGGCATTGATGCTCGGTGGTTGCACGGTCAACCGGGATATCATGTTCAAAACACCGACAGACTACGAGTTCGACGCCTTTACGGATACAACGCTGAAGAGCCTATTGCTCCAGCCCAACGACGCGCTGCAGTTCCGTCTTTTCGCCAACGACGGATTCAAGATGATCGATCTGGTGAGCGAGGGTGGTGGCCGCGAGGCCAACTTCCTCAACCGCAACGTGTTCAGCTATTACATCGATGCCGATGGTGAAGCCAAGCTGCCCTTGCTGAACCGGATCAACCTAGTGGGTAAAACACTGCGCGAGGCCGAACTGTTGCTCGAGGAAGCATACTCGCACTACTACAACCGGCCCTATGTGCAGTTAACCGTGTCCAACCGCCGGGTGGTGGTGTTCCCAGGAGGAGGCGGTGATGCAAGAGTGATCACACTGGAGAACAACAACACCACGCTGCTCGAAGTACTGGCCATGGCCGGTGGATTGAACAAGCGTGGTGATGCCCGCAAAGTGAAGCTCTTCCGCCATACCGCGGATGGTAAGCGAACAGTGCACCAGTTCGACATGAGCGACATCGAAGGCCTAAAAGATGCCGACATCGTGATGCAAGGCGATGATGTGTTGTACGTGCATCCCAACCCGGAACTGGCCCGTGAAGTGCTAGCGGATCTTCAACCCATAATCGCGTTGCTCACCAGCATTGTCCTGGTCATCGGTGTAGCGCGTGGCTTCAACTAAGCCGGCCGCTCATGCTCAGCGAGGACATCAGCAACCGCAACGTCAGTTTCGAGAGCTACAAGCAGCGGATCACGAACTTCAGCAACGAGTTCGAACTCGGCCTCTTTCTCTACATCCTTCGCCGGAGCCTAGTATGGATCGTGCTGGTGCTGCTGATGGCCATCACCACGGCCACCCTTTACCTGCGTTACACCGCACCCATCTACGAGGCGCGAGCGATCATGCAGTTACGCGAGAGCAACACGGCGCAACAGGTGCTCGCCATGAACACCTTCGCCGAAGCTCAGAACCTTTCGGTGGACGTGGAGTTGATCCGGTCACGACTTTTCCTGGGCATGGCGTTGGACCGGCTGCCGCTGCAAGTGAGCTATTTCAATCGCGGGCAGATCCTCACCGAAGAGTACTACACGCACTCCTTCTTCCAGTTGCGCGATCTTGTGGTGCTCGATAGCGCCGTTATGGACCTGCCGGTCTTCACCGATCTGAGCAGTCCGGATCTCGTGGGGGTAAGCTATACCATCCAAGGCAAACCGTTCAAGTTCAGCTTCCCGAAAGGGGCACAGCTAGTTACACCCCACTTCACCGGTCGATTGGAGCTGGGCGAGCACCCCATACTCAACGAGCCCGCTGCCAAAGTGAACCTCTACTTACGGATCAATTCGCGCGACCGGCTGCTTGAGCAGTACATGCAGCAGGTGATCGTGAAGATCTTGGATCCGGCCGCCAAGACCGTGGACATCACCTGCCGCGATCAGAACGGGTACGTCGCCCGGGACCTCGCCCAGTCCATAGCGGAAACCTTCATTGACTACGATGTGGACCGGCAGGGGGAAAGTGCGCAGAGCGTGATCCAGTTCATTCGCACACAGAAGGACACCGTGTTCAACCAACTGAAGGATTCGGAGTACGCCCTGCAACAGTTCCGCATGGAGAATCGCGTCGGCGATCTGGAACAGCTCACCCCGCTCTATCTGGAGCGCTCCTCTAACTATGAGGACCAATTGGTTTCGCTCACCCTCGATGTGGAGTTGTTGAAGGCACTGGAAGAGGCCACCGACCGGCCGTTGGGCGAGATCGAAGCATACGAACTACTGCCCTTGTTGCTGGGGACCAAGTACGAGTCGACACTTAAAGCACCACTGGACGACCTGCGGGACCTGATGATGAGACGTTCCGAGGTGATCACCGATGCGACACCCGACCACCCGCTGGCGAAGGACATGGAACGGCGCGTTAGCCTGCAGAAGCAAGTGTTGTTGCAGACCATCCGTCGCATGCGCCAGACCGCTGATGCGCAATACACTGACCTCGCCGCGCAGCTTGCGGCATTCGATGCCAACTTCCGCAACCTCCCCTCCAAGGAACTGGACTATTCGCGTATCGAGCGCATATTCAAGATCAACGAGAAGTACTACACGCTCCTGTTGGAGAAGGACATAGAATACCGCATCAGCAAGGCCGGTTTCGTGCCGGAGAACCGCGTGCTCCAGAGTGCCACGGTGCCCAACCAACCGATCTCCCCGAACCGCAACATGGTGCTGGTGTCGTACCTCGTTACGGGGCTCATCATCTGCTTCCTCCTCGTGCTCACGCGTTACATCATGCACGACAACGTCACCTCGTTGCACGACATCGCCAAGCTGTCCAATGCCAGCATCGGCATATTGGGGATGATCCCCAGGTACAAGAAGGAGATCCCCATATCGCAATTGCTCATCGACAAGAACCCCAAGTCGTTGATCGCGGAAGCCTTCCGAACGGTGCGTACCAACATGCAGTTCGTGGACAACACGCCGGGCAGCAAAGTGATCGCCATCACGAGCACGATCAGCGGCGAGGGAAAGACTTTCGTGGCCATCAACCTGGCCGGGATCATCTCGTACAGCGGTAAGCGCGTGATCATCCTCGACCTCGACATGCGGAAACCGAAGATCCACCTGGGCTTCGACGTGGACAACGTGCGCGGCATGAGCACGGTGCTTATCGGCAAGGACACTTTGGACAATTGCGTGCGCAAGAGCAGCCTTGAGAACCTCGATTTCATCACGGCCGGGCCCATACCGCCCAACCCATCGGAGCTGATCATCAACCCGCGCATGCACGAGGTGCTTGAAGATCTGAAGCTGCGTTACGATGTGATCCTGCTGGACAATCCGCCTGTGGGCCTGGTGACCGATGGATTGCCCATGATCCAATTGGCCGACTACCCGATCTACATCTTCCGTTCGGACTACAGCAAGAAGCAATTCGTGCAGAACGTGGACCGCTTGATCAACGAGAACAACATCAAACGCCTCACCTGCATCCTCAACGGTGTGGACATCGACCGCAACAAGTACGGCTACAATTACGGATACGGATACGGGTACGGATACGGCCAGGGCTATGGTGGTGGTTATTATGAGGAACGCGCTGGTAAGCTCAAGGGCGGCATGCTCGGTTTCCTCTTCGGTAAAGAATGATGCAGATCGAACGGTTCGATATCGATGGGATCCTGCTCATGCGCCCGCGCGTGTTCAGCGATGAACGAGGCTCCTTCATGGAGACATGGAACGAACAAGCCTTCCGCGGTATCATGGGTGATCATGGATTCGTGCAGGACAATGAGAGCGTCTCCCGCAAAGGCGTTCTGCGCGGCCTGCACTTCCAGTTGGATCCGCACGCGCAGGGCAAATTGGTGCGTACAATTTCCGGCGCAGTGCTCGATGTGTGCGTGGACATCAGATCAGGCAGCCCCACCTTCGGCAAGCACGTGAAGGTGCGGCTCGATTCGCGCGATCGGTCCATGCTCTGGATCCCATCGGGCTTCGCCCATGGCTTCGTGGCCTTGGAAGAGGACACCATTTTCGCCTACAAGTGCACAGCCCCCTACCACCCGGCCGCTGAGCGCACTGTCCTGTGGAACGATAAGGACCTGGGGATCGACTGGGGCATCGACGATCCCATCGTGAGCGAGAAGGACCGCAAGGGCCACGCCTTCGCCGGGGCCTGGGCCGTGGCCACACCGTAGCGCACCATGTACAGCGGCACACAGCTCTTCCTCATCTACTCGGGCCTCTTCTTCGCGGCGCTCGTCTTCAGCTTGCTGGCCAATTCGCTCTTCATGCGTTTCGCACGTACCCTCGGCATCCGCGAAAAGGACCAGATGCTCGTACGCTGGAGCAGTAGCAGCAAACCGGCCTTCGGTGGCATCGGCTTCTTCATCCTATTCCTCGTGAGCTGGACCCTGCACGGGGTGATCTTCCCCGGCGAGGGTAGCGCCGCATTACGCCCCGAGCTTTTGGGCCTGCTGGCGGCCACTTCGCTCGGCTTCCTCATGGGCCTGGCCGACGATGCCTACAACACACGGCCACTGCTGAAATTCCTGGTGCAGGTGCTATGCGGAGTGCTGCTGATCGCATCAGGCACCAGCATCGATGTCTTCGAAAAACAATGGCTCAACAACGCCATCACGATCTTCTGGGTCGTGGGCATGATGAACTCCATCAACATGCTGGACAACATGGACGGGATCACCACCACCGTGTCCATCGCGATCCTCGCCGCAGCGATCACGGCCATGATCGCCACCGACGGTATGGACCCTGTTTACATGGTACTCTTCATCGGTACCATGGCCTCGCTCTGTGGCTTCCTCTTCTTCAACTGGCACCCCAGCCGCATGTACATGGGCGATACCGGCAGCCAGTTCCTGGGTGTGTTCCTCGCCTTCGTGGGTATCCGCTTCTTCTGGAACGCGCCCTCGGCTGCTGGTCACTGGGAACCTGCGAGGCAGTTCATACTACCTGTGCTTGTATTCCTGCTGCCGATCGTGGATACCACAGTGGTCTCGATCAACCGCATGGCGCGCGGCCACAGCCCCTTCGTGGGCGGCCGTGATCACACCACGCACCACCTGAGCTACCTGGGCCTCAGCGATGGACAGGTCGCCCTCATCTATATCGGCATATCGCTGGTGAACGTGTTCCTCACCTTCGCGGTGCTGCGTTTCATCACCGAATGGCGCAACTTCCATACTGTGATCTTCGTTTCGTACGCCGTGCTCGTCTTCACGGTGCTCTTGATCATCACCCGCAAGACCAACGCACCCGTTCAACCCGAGCCATGAAGATCCTGTTGCGCACGCTCGCCTGTATGTTCCTTCTTCTCTTTGGTTCGGCTGTGCTGCACGTCTTCACGTACTCCACCACCAACGACGGCACCGACCTGGACCACCTGCGCAACTTCAACGATGGTTACAAGGTCTTCTCGCTCACCCTGCCCGATGAACTCACCTTTTGTGGTGAACGCGTGCCCATGGACCGGATCGATGTGCGCGAGCGATTGGATCGTGAACTGCTGGTGAACACATACTGGCAGAGCAACACCTTGCTCGCGCACAAACGCGCTAACCGGTGGTTCCCCTTGATCGAAAAAGTGCTCGTACGCGAAGGGGTGCCCGAGGACATGAAGTACATAGCCCTCATCGAAAGCGGCCTCACCAACGTGGTCTCGCCCATGGGCGCCACCGGCTACTGGCAGTTCATGGACGAGACTGCACGGCACCATGGCTTGCAGGTGAGCGCCGAAGTGGACGAGCGCTACCATGTAGAGAAGAGTACCGTGGCTGCATGCCAGTACCTGAAGGCTGGGCACGAGAAGTACGGCAGTTGGGCGCTCGCCGCCGCCAGCTACAACCTGGGGCAGGGTGGTGTTGACAAACAGCTCGGCCGCCAGAAGCAGGAGAACTACTTCGACCTTTTGTTGCCCGAAGAGACAGCGCGATATGTGTACCGCGTGTTGGCCATGAAGGAGATCATCCGCGATCCGGAGCGTTACGGTTTCCACTTGCGTTCGAAGGACCTATACCCGCCATACGTCACACGCGAGGTGGTGGTGAGCACGCCCATCCCTAACCTTGCCGACTTCGCCCAAGAGCAGCACACCGATTACAAGACGGTGAAGCTGTTGAACCCGTGGCTGCGTGATGCCAAGCTCACCAACCGCGAAGGACGCAGCTACACGCTGTTGCTCCCCGCCGAAGGCTTCAATAATGCGCCTAGCGAGTAGGCGCATGCATTGATCCCCAAGTCCTCCCGATATCGGTCAGTGGGATCGTGGCAGGGAGAAAAGTGCGGCGTTGCGATCTAGCTTCGCGGCCCACTTGTACAGCCCCTGAACTTGGAGACCGTTGTGAAGCCGGAGCCCGATGCGCTCGATACCCCCCATGCCGATGACCACATCGAAGTGTTGGGTGCGCGCGTGCACAACCTCAAGAACATCGACGTACGCATTCCGCGCGACAGGTTGGTGGTGATCACCGGCCTCAGCGGCAGCGGCAAGAGCAGTCTCGCCTTCGACACCATACACGCCGAAGGGCAGCGCCGCTACATCGAGACCTTCAACGCCTACGCGCGGCAATTCCTGGGCGGGATCGAACGGCCCGATGTGGACCTGATCACCGGCCTCAGCCCCGTGATCGCGATCGAGCAGAAGACCATCAGTCGAAACCCGCGCAGCACCGTGGGCACCGTCACCGAGATCTACGACCTGTTGCGCCTACTGTTCGCGCGCGCGTCCGACGCTTTCAGCTGGAAGACCGGCGAACCCATGGTGCGCTTCAGCGATCAACGCATCATGGACCTGGTAGCAGCGGACTTCGATGGATCCGAAGTGCTGGTCCTCGCTCCCATTGTGCGGGGTCGCAAGGGCCACTACCGTGAACTTTTCGAACAACTGTTGCGTCAGGGTTTCCTGCGCGCGCGCGCCGACGGCGAAGTGATCGACCTCACTTCACGTCCGCGCTTGGATCGCTACAAAGTGCACGACATCGAACTCGTGGTGGACCGTGTGAAGGTGATGGAGGCCAACCGCAAGCGGCTCAGCGACACCATCGCCACCGCGATGAAGTACGGCAAGGGCAGCTTGATGGTGGTGGGTGCCAAGGGTGGGGAGCCGCGGTATTTGAGCCGCCATCTCATGTGCCCCACCACGGGGATCGCTTACGAAGAACCCGAACCCAACCTATTCAGCTTCAACAGCCCCTACGGCGCGTGCCCCAAGTGCAGCGGGCTTGGCCAAGTAACGGAAGTGGCCTTTGATAAGATCGTACCCGACCGCAAGAAGAGCATCCGCAAAGGAGCCATCGTCGCTCTTGGCTCGCACAAGGGGTCGTGGGTCTTCAAACAGGTCGAAGCCGTGCTGGCCAACTTCGGGCATGATCTGGACACGCCTGTGGAAGAGATGGACGACGATGTGATCGCCGCACTCTTGAACGGGCTCGATGAACCCTTGCGTGTCACCAGCAACATCGGCCTCAGCGATCGCACCGTGCAGTTCGAAGGGATCATCCCCTTTATTCTCGAACAGGCCGAAGGTGGACCGAAGGCCGCGCAGAAATGGGCCGCTGGGTTCACCCACATGGTCGCATGTCCCGAGTGCAAAGGCGCGCGCCTGAAGAAGACCGCGCTCTTCTTCCGCATCGATGGCCGCAACATCCACGAGCTCTCCAACATGTCCGTTACGGATCTGCACACTTTCATGGAAGGGCTCGTGGACCGGCTTGAAGGCACCAAGGCGGTGATCGCACGCGAGGTGGTGAAGGAGATCACGGCACGGAGCAGCTTCTTGTTGAACGTGGGGTTGGAATACCTCACCCTCGATCGCAGCGCCCGATCGCTCAGCGGCGGCGAAGCGCAACGGATCCGATTGGCCACGCAGATCGGCAGTCAACTCACCGGCGTGCTCTACATCCTTGACGAACCCAGCATAGGCTTGCACCAACGCGATGACCAACGCTTGATCGCCAGCCTGCGCAGTTTGCGCGATGGCGGCAACAGCGTGATCGTAGTGGAACACGACAAGGAGATGATGATGAGCGCCGACCACCTGATCGACATTGGCCCTGGTGCTGGCGCGCATGGTGGCCGCATCGTAGCGCAAGGCGATCCACGCGAACTCGCACTAGGCGACAGCGTAACCGCGCGCTACCTACGGAACGAGCTACGTATTGAAGTCCCTACCGAAAGGCGCAGTGGCAATGGCAAGCGCATCACCTTGCGCGGTGCCACGGGCAACAACCTCAAGGACGTGGACGTGGACTTCCCGCTCGGCACCTTCATCTGTGTAACAGGTGTGAGCGGCAGCGGCAAGAGCACCCTCATTGGCGACACCCTGTACCCTATCCTGAGCAAGCATTTCTACCGGAGCGATGCGCAGCCCCTCGCCCACTCGGGCATCAGGGGCCTGGAGCACATCGATAAGGTGATCGAAGTGGACCAGAGCCCCATCGGTCGCACACCCCGGAGCAACCCTGCCACCTACACGGGTCTGTTCGATCACATCCGCGAGCTCTTCACACAATTGCCCTCGGCCAAGATCCGCGGATACAAAGCGGGGCGTTTCAGCTTCAACACTGTTGGTGGCCGTTGCGAAACATGCAAGGGTGCAGGCGTGCGTACCATCGCCATGAACTTCCTGCCCGATGTGGACGTGCCGTGCGAGACATGTCGTGGCAAACGCTACGATCGCGAAACACTGGAAGTGCGTTTCAAGGGGAAGAGCATCAGCGACGTGCTGAACATGCCCGTGGAAGAAGCCGCAGTGCTATTCGCGGACATACCGCAACTGAACCAGAAGTTGAAGACGCTATTGGAAGTGGGTCTGGGCTATGTTACGCTGGGGCAGAGCAGCACCACGGTGAGCGGCGGCGAGGCACAGCGGATAAAGCTGGCCACCGAACTGAGCAAGAAGGGGACCGGCAGCACCTTCTACATCCTCGATGAACCCACCACGGGTCTGCACTTCGATGATGTGAAGCAATTGATCGGCGTGCTACAACGCCTCGTGGACCAGGGCAACACCGTGCTGGTGATCGAGCACAACATGGACATCATCAAGGTGGCGGACCACGTGATCGACATGGGCCCCGAAGGCGGTGCCGGTGGCGGACAAGTGGTGGCGCGCGGCACGCCCGAGCAAGTGGTGCTCATGGGGCGTGGGCATACCTTTCCTTTCCTGAAGAACGAACTTTTGTACCACTCATGAAGAACGACCCCAAGACCCGAGAGGATAGCGAACGCCGGATCAAACGCGCCTTCAAACGCAAAGGCTGGAGCGAAGTGAAGGCCAACGACAGCTGGGCGATCTTCAAGATCATGAGCGAACTGGTGGAAGGCTTCGAAGCGCTGCAACGGATCCGCCCGTGCGTGAGCATCTTCGGTAGCGCCCGCACCAAACCCGAGGTGAACGAGTACAAGTTGGCCGAGGAGATCGCCTTCCAACTCACCGTCAGCGGCTTCGGTGTGATCACAGGTGGTGGTCCAGGTATCATGGAAGCGGCCAACAAGGGTGCGCAACGTGGTAATGGTACCAGCGTGGGCCTCAACATCGAACTGCCGTTCGAACAGCAGCCCAATCCTTACATCGACAAGGAGAAGAGCATCAACTTCGACTACTTCTTCGTACGCAAGGTGATGTTCATCAAATACTCGCAAGGCTTCATTGTGCTGCCTGGTGGCTTCGGAACGCTCGATGAACTCTTTGAAGCACTCACCTTGATCCAGACGCAGAAGATCGGCCGCTTCCCCATCATACTCGTGGGCCGTAAGTACTGGCAGGGCCTCTACGATTGGATCAAGCAGACCATGGGTGAAAAGCATCACAACATCAATCCGGAGGACCTCGAGCTTTTCAGCATTGTTGATGAGCCAGAGGAAGCGATCGCGGCGATCAATGCCTTCTACAGCCGCTATATGCTGAAGCCGAACTTCTAGGAAGAAGTATTCCGCGGGCAGTGGGCCGATGGCGGTGCACACCCCGTCAACACCACGCTGTTGGTACTACACCGGTCGCGCGCCTGAACGCCGCGAGGTGCTCGGATACTTTTGGACGCGAGCATGCGCAACGCACGCGCTCCATACTGTAAAAGCCCATGGTGAACCAACTGGTACTCGTGATCAACGTGATCAGTGTCCTGCTCGTGGATACGTTCTTCCTCGCCGACATCAACATCTCGCAGAACCTTCCCGCCTCGCTTGCTCCCGGTAGCGAAACGCGTGTGACCGTCACGGTGGACAAGGGCACTCTCACTGGCTTTGCCAAATTGCAGATCGATCTTCCACCGGGCCTCAGCGCTGTCGCCATTGAGACCAAGGGTGCGTCCTTCACCTTTGCCGATGGAAAGGCCAAGTTCATTTGGATGGCCCTGCCCGCATCACCCATCTTCAAAGTGAGCTACACGCTTACCGCCGATGCGAGCGTGAACGGCGTGCAGCACATCAATGGCCGCCTGTCATACATCGAGGACAACGAGCGGAAGACCCACGATCTGACCACCAGCGTTGTTGACTTTGGTGCCCCTGGCGCAGTACGCGTGGCCACCACGGAAGTGGTGCCTGACGAAGAGGTGAACAACGATCTAGTGAGCGCAGCCGGTGGCGCGCCTTCCGGAAGCGTGGCCATTGCCGTGGTGGACAATGCCAACGGTACCGCGCCCATGCAAGGCGCTGGTGGTGTGGGTGGCACACGCACCATAACACCGATCACAGAGAAGGAAATGCTCGTGGAAGTGATCGTGCGCAAAGGAGACATCCGTGGCTTCGGGAAACTGCAGGAGATCGTACCCCAGGGCTTCACAGCGCTGGAGAAGACCAGCAGCGAGGCGATCTTCACCGTGCAGGACCGCGTGGTGAAGTTCGTGTGGTTGAACCTGCCCGCCGCCAACGAGATCAAAGTGGTGTACAAGCTACGCGCGAACGAGCGGCCCGAGGGCGAGTACACGATCGACGGCGAGTTCGGCTACCTGCTGAACGATGAAACGCAGAAGGCCGTGCTAGGCAGCAGCAAGTTCTTCGTAGGACCCAAGGCGCTGGAGGTGCTCGCACAAATGCAACAGGCCAATGAGCCCGTTAAGCAGCCCGAGACCAATGATCCAGTAACCGTAGTGACCACGCCGGTGAAGCAGAACGTAACACCTGTGAAGGAAAAGGAACAGGAGCCACCTACCACCACTGCGCGCGGCAGCACCGTTCGCATTCCTGCGCCCGAGCGCGGCGTAACCTACAAAGTGCAGATCACGGCCGCGCACCGCGAAGTGGGCAAGTCGTACTTCAAAGCACGCCACAGCTACAGCGGCGATCTCCAGATCGAGCGCCACGAGGGTTGGATCAAGTATGTCACTGGCAGCTACGCCGACTACAAGAGCGCACGCGATCAGCGCGTGGATTACGTGAGCGCAGGCCACAACTTCCCCGGCCCATTCGTGACCGCTTACAACAACGGATCGCGGATCACGGTGCAGGAAGCATTGGTGCTCGCAGGCCAGCAATGGGTGCAGTGATGGACAATGTCCAATGCATGCGCGCACAGGCCATCTGACGAAGTCCCGCTTCCGGGGAATACTCTCGGTCCTCTCGTTCGCGCTTGTGTTACCGGGATCGGCGCAGTCAGATAGCACGTTCGTACCTCCCATTGATGGTGATGGATCGAACGCTACGGAGGCCCTCCCGGCCAAGTCTTCGCTCTTCAGACCCACGGTTGGTTTGGGTGCAGGCATGTTCGCCTTCTATGGCGATGTGGGCAACGATCACGAAGCCGCAAGTCCTTTGGTGTCGAGGCTTGCCTACGAATTGCGCGCCTCCACTCCCATCACCACCTGGTTGGAGGCCGACCTCTATGCGTTACACGGTCGGTTGGGCGTGAACGAACGCAGCGCCACGCGCAACCTCAACTTCGATTCGAGGATCACCGTTGGTGGCTTCCAACTGCGTTACAATTTCCTGCAACTGCTCAACGCTGACAGACAGGTGGAACCTTACATCAACGTCGGCTTCGAGAGCGTGGAGTTCCTGACAAAGACCGACCTCTACGACGCCGCCGGCCGCGAATACAACTACTGGAGCGACGGAAGCATTCACGAACTACCAGAGGATGCGCCGGGCGCTGCGAATTCAGCGGTGCTGCAACGTGACTACACGTACGAGACCGACGTGCGCGAACATAACGCCGATGGATTCGGCAAATACTCGGAGCGTACATGGGCTGTACCGGTGGGCATCGGTGCGCGCATGGACCTTGGCAACAACTTCGACCTGCGCATCGGCACCACCATGCACTTCACCCTAACCGATCTGGTGGACGGCGTTACGCCCGAGAGCGTTGGCGAACGCGTAGGCACTGCCGGCAACGACCGTTTCTTGTACACCGGCTTCAGCGTGGGCTACACCATACCCATGGCGCGCAAGACCAGGAAGAAACCGAGCACGCCACTGAACAACGAGCAACTGGACCTGATCGTGCTCACCGACGACGAGGACGGCGACGGTGTGAAGGACTTCGCCGACCTGTGCCCCGGAACACCCACGGGCGCGCAGGTGGATGTGAAGGGCTGCCCCCTCGATGGCGACATGGACGGCGTGCCCGATGGCTCGGACGATGAACCCAATAGCGCCCTTGGTGCTTCGGTGAACGCGCGCGGCGTCACCATCAGCGATGATGAATATCTAGCGGCATGGCTCGATTGGAAGGACAGTGCGAACGTGAACATCATTCGGGACCGTGTTGAATCCGTCGGTGGTTCGCGCCGTGTGGCAGCTCCGGTGGCGAAGCGCGTGTATGTGGTTAAGGTGGGCACGCACACCGAGGGCATCAGCGAGGAATTGATCCAGAAGATCCTCAGCATCCCGGACGTGCGCACCATAGAACAAGGCGACACCACCTTCTATGTGGTTGGCAGCTATGACGCCATACCCGAGGCGCTGCGTCGTGAGCTGGAATTGAAAGGCATGGGGATCGAGAGCACGGTAATGGCCGAACAGGGCGGCGTGCTCACGGACGTGAGCGATGAGACCGACCCCGAGCGTGCACGCATGATGGGCATGGGTGCCGGCAATGATAGCCGTGACGTGACCGTGCGTGTGCAACTTGGCGCCTTCCGGAACAAGCTCTCGCGCAACATCTTCGGCGGGATCAAGGACCTTGTGGTGATCAACGGCGACGATGGATTGACCCGCTACTACACTGGATCCTTCACCGACGTGAACGCAGCGGCGCAGCACCGCGTGGACATGCTGCTGAAAGGCTTCGATGGTGCCTTTTTGGTCGCGTTCAAGGAAGGCAAGCGCGTGAGCATGCGCGAATCAGGCGCGGTCCTCACCGCACCCGAGGACCTGCGTACCCTGCCCAACAGCAGCATCACCAAGAATACGGTACGCTACCGCGTGCAGGTGGGCGCCTTCGCCGGCAATGTGCCCGTGGAGGCCATGGACAAGATCCTGGGTCTGGGTCAGGTGGAACCTATCTCTGACAGCGAAGGCGTGCGCTACTTCTATGGCAGCTTCACCGATCGTAAGAACGCCGACGATGCTCGCCAGGCCATCGTGCTCAAGGGCTTCGCCGATGCCTTCGTCGTGGGCTCGGTCAACGGCCGCATCATACCTGCGCAAGATGCCGATGATCTGCTGAAGTGATCGGGAGTTCACCAGTGGAGCACTGGTACATTGCGTTCCATCAATGCCCCTGCGTGCGTATTGCTCCGAAGAATACATTCGGCCTGCTATGCCCACCATCTCCTACGGTTCCTCCGTTCTTCTGCTCGCCCTGTGCGTGTTCGGCTTTAGTGCCACCGCGCAAAGCGATAGCGCGCACACCTCGTTCTTCAAACCCACTATCGGACTCGGCGGCGGCATGTTCGCCTTTTACGGCGATGTGGGCAACAAGCACGAGAGCTACAACCCGCTCGTTACACGTTTAGGGTATGAACTGCGGGCTTCCACTCCGATCACCTCTTGGCTCGAGGCCGACCTCTATGCATTGCATGGCAGGTTGGGCGTGAACGAACGCGACCTCGCTCGCAACCTGAACTTCGAGTCGCGCATCACCATCGGTGGTCTGCAACTGCGCTACAATTTCCTGCAACTGCTCAACCCCAAGCGCGAGGTGGAGCCATACATCTCCCTTGGTTTCGAGAGCGTGGAGTTCCTGACCAAGACCGACCTCTACGACGCCGCGGGGCGCCAGTACAATTACTGGAGCGACGGGACCATCCGCGATATACCAGCGAACGCTACCAATGCTGCCGATGCCACCATCATTGAGCGCGATCATGAGTACGAGAGCGATGTGCGCGAGCTCAACGCCGATGGTTTCGGCAAATACCTGGAGCGCACATGGGCGGTGCCTGTGGGCATAGGCGCGCGCATGGATCTGGGCAGCGGCATGGACCTACGTGTAGGCACCACCATGCACTTCACCTTCAGCGACCTCATTGATGGCGTTACCGAGAACAGCGTGGGAGAACGCGCAGGCACCGTGGGCAATGATCGCTTCCTATACACCAGCGTGAGCGTGGGCTACACCATACCCATGAAGCGGAAGAAGGACCGGCCGGAGATGATCACCCCGCTGAACACCACCGAACTCGACCTACTGGTGATGCAGGACGATGAAGATGCGGACGGCGTAAAGGATTTCGTGGATGAATGTCCGCACACACCCGCCGGTGCGCAGGTGGATGCCAAGGGCTGCCCCCTTGATGGCGACAACGACGGTGTGCCCGATGGACTCGACGATGAACTGAACAGCGCCGCCGGTGCGATCGTGAACATGCGCGGTGTAACTCTCACCGACGACGAGATGCTGAACGCTTGGCTCGATTGGAAGGACAGTGCCAACGTTAACATGGTGCATGATCGTGTAGAATCGTTGGGCGGTACGCGCAAGCCCCAACCAGCGACCAAGCGCGTGTATGTGGTGAAGGTGGGCGAACATACCGAAGGCATCAGCGAAGCGCTGATCCAAAAGATCCTGAGCATCCCTGATGTGCGCACGATCGAGAAAGGAGACACCACCTACTACGTGGTGGGCAGCTACGACGCCATACCCGAAGCGCTGCGCCGCGAACTGGAACTGAAAGGCATGGGTATAGAAAGCACGGTGATGGCCGAAGAAGGTGGATCGCTAATAGATGTGAGCGCCGAGGCAGAGGCCGAACGCGCCAAGCTGGGCGCCATGGGCGCGGGCAACGAGAACCGGGAGATCACCATGCGGGTGCAGCTCGGCGCATTCCGCGAGAAGCTTTCGAAGAACATCTTCATCGGCATCAACGATCTTGTGGTGATCAAAGGCGAGGATGGATTGACGCGCTACTACACCGGCTCCTTCACCGATGTGAACAAGGCCGCAACGCACAAAGTGCAAATGATCCTCAAGGGCTTCGACGGTGCCTTCCTGGTAGCCTTCCGCAGCGGCAAGCGGGTGAGCATGGCCGAGGCCGGGGCCAAACTCAGCGGCCCCGAAGACCTGAGCAAGTTGCCAGTGAACAGCATCGACAAGGAAAAGGTGCGCTATCGCGTACAGGTGGGATCCTTTTTGGGCAATGTGCCCATGGATACCATGGAGAAGATCCTGATGCTGGCCGAACCTGCAGGTGGCGGCACGGACGTGGAGGCCTATACCGATGCCCAAGGTGTGCGGTACTTGTGCGGCAGCTTCATCGATCGCGCCAGCGCGGAAGCCGTAAGGGCCAACCTCGCGGACAAGGGCTTCGCCGATGCCTTCGTGGTGGGCGCCGTCAACGGCCACATCATTCCGGCGGAGGATGCGGATACATTGTTGAGATGATGGTTGCTGAGACTTAGGTGCACGCCCAATGCGCGAGGATAGGAGCTGCTGTGCCGTTGGAGGAGCGGTTTGGCATGGTTGAATGGGAGCATCCGTCCATCGAGTATTAGGCTCTCGAATTACACCCACAAGGTGACTTCACATAATTCGGCACTTTATCGTCCTCCTTGGTGTTTGTATTGCTGGATGCGAGCTTTCTACTAATCACTATACGCGCAAGGGCGGTAAGGATCACATCCGCGTGCCTTTGTTACCGCCTATGAACTGAGTTCGATCGTTGGATCGATCGTGCATAACCCACTTTCGACCGGAGCCGCAATGGTCCACTACCCCGCTACTTTGTTCCCCGTACCGAACGAGGTAGTACGATGACATTCACCGCACAGATAGACGATATAACCACCGCACTGCGCCACACACGCAGCCGCTTGCTGGCACCGGTGGACCGGTCACAACTACAACTGCCACGCGATCCCGAAGTATTCGTAGAGGACACCTTGCTGTACGTGATGGACAACTGGGCGCAGGACCTGCGCGAGCAGGGGCATGTGCTGGAGGAGGACCTCGCGTGGAAGAATACCGCGAGCCACTACCCGCGTTATGTACTGCGCATGGCCGGCGGTTCCTTGGTGCAGATCCACTTCACCGGCGAGTATCCGCGCTCGCTCTTGGTCAACATTAGCAAGGGTTTCCGCAACGGGCAGCAGTTCAGTGATGCGCGGCACTTGCAGATGGAACTACCGCTGACCACCGATGCCAACGCCTTGCTCGCGAGCCTGCTCGATGGGTTGAAGGACGTGACCGTTTGATATCAACCATGCTGGTGCGATGCGCACGCTCTATTTCTGCCGTCACGCCAAAAGCAGCTGGGCCGATCCGGGCCAGGAGGATTACGACAGACCGCTGAACGAACGCGGCCTCCGCGATGCACCGAACATGGCGCGGCTCTTCAAGGATCGCGGCGATCCGGCGGATATGATCGTGAGCAGTCCGGCGAACAGGGCCGTCACCACGGCGCGAGCCTTTGCTCGTGAGTTGCGCATTGATGACGATCATTTCGTGCAGGAGCCGTTACTCTACCACGCCAACGTGCCCATCATCGCATCGGTGTTGACACGACTACCGAGCGACATGCACCGCGTGATGCTCTTCGGACACAACCCCGGCTTCAGCGAAGTTGTGGAACACTTCAGTAACGACAGCGCAGGTGATCTGCCGACATGTGGCATCGTGCGCATCGACTTCGTGGCCAACGCGTGGACGGAGCTTACTCGCGATCTGGGAACGCTCGTATGGTTCGACTATCCGAAGCGCTACCAGTAGCTCTTCAGTAAATACCCGTGGAAAGCATCACCAAAGTGCATGCGTCCATCGCTTCCAAACCTGCGGCTTCCAACTGTTCTGCGAACGCAGGATCCTCCGCACCGGGATTGAAGATCACGCGGCGCGGTCGCAACGCGATGATCACATTGTGCCACATGCCCTGGTTCAGTGGCGATAGATAGAGCGTGACCGTGTGCACCGGAACACCAGTTGGTACCGATGGCATGATCACCGTGTCGCCGATCTTTCCCAAGTGCTTGCCGACCGCGAGCACGTCATGCCCGGCAGCAATAAGGCGACGAACGGCTAGGTACGCGTAGCGGCTGGGGTCAGGGCTGGCGCCGAGCACGAGGGTGGTCATGCGCCAAAGGTCGCTGTCAACAGCCGGTGTTGGTGGATCGGTGTGTCTTGACCTCTCCTTCACCCTGCGGCCATACCAGCGCGGGAGTTTCGCGGCCGAGCCAACGGTTCCCACTCAGCCGGTAGCAGCCCCATGAAGCGCAAGCTCGATGTGCACTTGCTATCGGACATCCACTTGGGCACCTATGGCGCCCAAGCGGAAGAACTGGTGGAACACCTCGGCACCGTTTCGCCACGCATGGTGATCATCAACGGCGACATCGTAGATATCTGGGCGTTCAAGAAGAGCTACTTCCCGCCCAGCCATATGAAGGTGCTCAAGCGCCTCTTGAAATGGGCCAACAAGATGCCCGTGTACTAAAGCACCGGCAACCACGACGATTCATTGCGGCGGTGCAGCCCGGCTGACCTGGGCAACTTCCACCTCTGCGATCGGCTGGACATCACACTGGAAGGTGAACGCTACTGGTTCTTCCATGGCGACATCTTCAATGCGAGCACCACCCATGCACGTTGGCTGGCCAAGCTCGGCGGCTTCGGCTACGATCTGCTCATCCGCCTCAACATCGTGAACCGTGTGCTCGTCACCATCGGCAGGCCGCGCATGAGCTTGAGTGCACTGATCAAGAAGAGCGCGAAGCGCGCCGTGGCCTGCATCGGCGACTTCGAAGAAACGGCGACGGGCAGTGCGGTGCACGAAGGCTACCACCACGTGGTATGCGGCACATACACCAACCGCAGATGCGCACCATCACCACCGAAAATGGCAGTGTGCACTATATGAACAGCGGTGACCGGATCGAGCACATGAGCGCCCTCGAGTTCGCCGACGGGAAATGGACCTTGTACCAGCATGAGCGCATGCGCGTAGTGGCAGAGGAACGCACGGTGGCATTAGCCATTACGTGATCGGTTAAACTTCGTTCATTCCCTTCCGCAGGTCCTCCACGGTCCTCTCCGGTAGCTTGTGCAGGTCCAGCAGCATAAGGCCGTCGAGCGCATCGTTGAAACGCGGATCGCGATTGAAGCCGATGATGTGCGCGTTGAGCAATAGGTACTTCTTCAACAGCACGGGCATGGCCGTTTCGTTGGGGTCCACCTCGGCGATCAAGCGGTCCAGCTTTTTCAGGTCGGCCATGGAAGCCGCCACGAGCGCCTCGCTATCGGCCTTGTCGGGTTTCACGCGCAAGCGATGGCGTGGATGCACATGCGCCGCGAGCTGCTCATCGTAGTGGTTGAGCCGCACGAACTCCATGATGAGCGTGCGCGAAAAACGACTGTAGGTACCACTGATCGAGACCGGACCGATGAGGTAGTGCTGATCCGGGTTTGCGGTGATGTGCAGCAACAGGCCGCGCCAGAGCATGAAGAGCGGAAGCCGTTGCCGTTGGTAGTCCGGTGTGATGAAGGAGCGCCCGAGTTCGAAGCTGCGACGGAGAACCCGCTCCATGGGCCGATCCATGCGGAAGAGCGTGCTGGTGTAGAACCCCCGCTTGCCGTAGCGTGCAATGATCTTGCGGCCGTCACCGATGCGGTACGATCCCGCGATCCTGCCCTTCTCGCGGTCCCAAAGGAAAAGGTGGTCGTAGTAGAGGTCGAATTCGTCCAGATCCAAGGCCTTGTTGGTTCCCTCGCCCACTGCGCGGAAGGTGATCTCGCGCAAGCGGCCGATCTCGCGCAGGACGCTGGGGATGCGATAGCTTGGTGCAAGGTAAAGATCGAACTCCGCCTGGGTGTTCAGCTTCAGGTCTTCGATCGCAGCGATCTCGCGTTGCAGAACCTCGTTGACCACTGGCTCCACCACATCCTTGGGCTTGCGGGGAAAGCGCAGCGGTGCGAAGAACTCACGCTTCACCTGCACGCCGCTGCCCAGTGAATAGGTCTTGGCGCGGAGAAAGCGTGCGAGTTGATCGGCCGAGGAGAAAGCCGCGATATCCTTCGCCGGTATGGGCTTACCGATGCGCATGCGAAGCGTGCGACCACGCATGCGGAGCATCTCATTGGGCAGTGCGAGGGTGCGCAGATTGGGATGGATCATTCCCAGCATCTGGAAGACGAGGCTATTGGCGCCATCGAACCAGATGGGCACCACCGGCACTTGCGCATGTTGAAGGAGCTTGATCGCAGGGGTTTTCCAGCGGGGATCCGCCACAGCCTTCACATCGGTGTGCCAACTGCTCACCTCACCTGCAGGGAACACGGCGAGAGCGCCGCCTTCGTTCACATGCCCCAGTGCTTGGCGCATGCCTTGGAAACTGCTCAACGAACCGAGTTGCTCGAACGGATTCACGCCAATGAACCGCTCCCGCAGCGGTTCCAATTGCAGCATGAGGAAGTTCACCATAACCTTCAGGTCCGGCCGAACGCGGCAGAGCACGTTCAAGAGGGCCAGCCCATCGATGGCCCCATAAGGGTGGTTGGCCACGAAGACCAGCCCGCCTTCGCGCGGCACCTGTTCCAGGTCCTGATCGGTGACCTCCAACTCCAGTTCGAGCTTCTTGAACACCTCGGCCGCGAACTCCCGGTCGTGCAGGTGCTGCACCTCACTGTAGAAGCGCTCCAACCGCTTGAGGCCGCTCACCTCGGTGAGCAACGTGATGCGTGGATCGCCGGGACGCATGTGGCTAGCCTTAGCCAACTCCGAAGGTTGCACCAATCTCTTCATCACGCTCCGGCGAAAGTAGCCAACGCATCCGCGCGACCTGAACGAGCGTGCACCCTTGATCGCGCCTGTTCGCGTGACGAACAGCGCACTCCTTAACGTGTTTTAACGGCGCCGTTCAACGGGCGGGGATGCGCTTCTGGCGGGGATTTCCTCAGGTCCATCTGCTCCCACAATAGTCCTTGTCGATAGTTCATGCAGCATTCAATTTGGTTGATCGGGATGCGCGGATAGATTTGTCCGAATGCCACTGCGCCGGATAACCACCACGGTCGTTGCGGCTGCCATCCTCGGCTTCGCCGCGGGCGCGCAGTCAGACACGGCGGCGTACGGTGGCCCTGATGGTCCGGACATTTATGATGAGTTGGACACCATGCAGGAAGATGCCTGCGCGGAGATCGATCGCGCGGCGCACGCCGTTGGGCTGGACTGGGATGTGAACGATTCACTATCATACATTCCGGGGTACGACATGTACTGCCACTGGAACACCGAGGCCATCTTCGATCGGGTGAACACCTCGCGCTTCGATCACGACACCTTGTGCCTTCGCCTTGTGGGCCATGAGTGCGATCAAGCAATGCCCTGCACGGGCCATGTCACCTCGCCCTTCGGCCCACGGCACAGCCGCATGCACTATGGTGTGGACCTCGAACTGAACACCGGTGATCCAGTTGTGTGCGCCTTCCCCGGCATGGTGCGTATCAGCAAGTACAACAGTAGCTTCGGCAATGTCGTGATCGTGCGCCACCTCAACGGATTGGAAACGCTGTACGCACACTTGAGCAACCGTCAGGTGGAACCCGGCCAGATGGTTGATGCTGGTGATGTGCTGGGCTTGGGCGGAAATACCGGGCGCAGCCACGGCAGCCACCTGCACTTCGAGGTGCGCTTCCTCGATCAGCCCATCGACCCCACTCTTCTCTTCGATGTGGAGACCGGCCAATTGAAGCACGAGAACTTCGAGATCCACAAGGGCACTTTCGCCAGCATGGCAGCCGCCAAGGCTGCCGCTGGATCGCGTAAGTACCATGTCGTGCGCAGTGGCGATACGTTATCCGCCATCGCGCGCAAGCGCGGCACGTCGGTGGGCGCGCTTTGCCGCATGAACGGGATCGGCCAGCGCAGCATCCTGCGCATCGGCCAAAGGCTGCGCTACAATTGAGGTCGGTCGGCAGTCGCGTTATCGTCCAAGCGACGGAGGATGCGCCCGATGACATCCACCAGTTCCTGATTGTACTCCGGCGATAGAAGAATGTCACCGCCGGTGCGCATGCGCAACAGCACCATATCGTGCCGCGCATTGGGCATGCGATCGATCATTCCACGGCCCAAGCCGAAGGTGTAAGTGCGCAAACCGATGTCGATGGTACAGAATCGGAGGAAGCTGTCCTGTGTCTCGCGCTCGCTGCGGCCATCCTTTGTGGGCGCCCCCGAACGCAGCTTGATATGGTCGCGTGCGCCCGAGCGATCGATGAGGCTGGCATCGATTATATCCTCTGAACGCAGTTCGAGACGAACATTGCCGCGGACCAATACGATGCGGTCATTGATGACGTGGTAGGTGCTCCGCGAAATGCGGTCACGCAGGATGCCCACCGTGAATCCGACCAATAGCAAAACCATGAGTATCCAGAGCGGCAGGAAATTGCCGGTGGAAACACCATAAAAGATACCGATCAGCATCGCAAAGGGTGTGGCCCAAACCGCGAGCAAGGTGTTGTGCCATTGCCTACGTGTACGGAACCGCTTCTCTCCCATGGTGTACCCAACGACCGTTGTAGCCTTGAACACGTGGAGCGGTCGAAGGACCGCTCCATGGTACCGGAGAAGGGACTCGAACCCTTACAACCTTACGGTCACACGCCCCTGAAACGTGCGCGTCTACCAATTCCGCCACTCCGGTAAGTGTGGTCTTCTCTCGCAGGGGGCGCAAATATAGTGTCCGCATCAAAGCCGGATGGGGGTGCGAAGGGTGCGTTGGTCGGCTACCTTGCAGCGACCCCGAACACATGCAAGGCTTCCAACAAATGGCGGATGGTGCAGTGGTGGACCTACTGAGCCACGTGCAGCAGGTGCTGGATCAGCGCACCGATGTGGAAGTGCTCGTGGGTAGCGATAGCCACAACCATGCACGCCACACTGTGTACACAACGGCTGTGGTTCTGCGCTACCGGAGCAATGGTGCGCATGTGGTGTACAAGCGTGAGCGGGCGCCCAAGGTGACCGATATGTGGACGCGGTTGTGGGGCGAAGTAGAACGCAGCCTTAGCATCGCCGA
Source organism: Flavobacteriales bacterium (assembly GCA_046595075.1). Taxonomy (GTDB): domain Bacteria; phylum Bacteroidota; class Bacteroidia; order Flavobacteriales_F; family PHOS-HE28; genus PHOS-HE28. Next base: position 7,303 of record JBKJPT010000133.1, on the reverse strand, counting down.
CCACCTGCGCATGGAGGGTCGCATTCCGGTGCTGCACATCGACATGGACCTGAACAGCGATGAACGCTTCGGGTCGCACAAGCTTCACACGGCCGCGGTGGGTTACATACGGGCGCACGGGTACGTACCGCACACGAAACCGGACATGCTCATTGCGAGTTGGGCCGCGAACGTGCTGTGCAATGGAGCGGGCATGTAGCACGAAGCCCCCACCCCGCGGAGCGGGACAGGGGCGACGTGACTCTTCAGACTGACCTTTGAACTACTTGGACAGTAGTTTCAACGGCAGTGATCGTCGGTGGGTTTCGCTCCGAGCAAAATAGTTCGGCAGCTCTTGCTGAACGCAGAAAGGGCGGCCTGCGGCCGCCCTTCCATCGAACTGATGTCAGTTCAATTCTCGTCGGGCAAGAAACTGTGCTTCTCGGCATAGCGCAACATCTGTCCAAGGAAATCGGTGGGGTACGCAACAGTCACATCGGTGATGTTCCCCTTGGCATCCATCGCGGCGGTCATTTCTGGTTGAATGAAACCCGCGTACGGTGCGGTCTTGATCTTCTCGGCGCGGGCGAGCACTTGTTGATGCAAGGCCGGGTCCACCTTCACCCCGTAGGTTTCCACCAACGCCTTGCCAGCAGTATAATCGCCCTGGCTCTTGATCCGTTGCACTTCGCGCAGGAGATCACCGAAGAGCACGCGCAGCTTTTCATAGTCGAGGATATCGTAGTACGTGGCACCATCGCGTTCAACACGTGCTATGGCACCATTGTCCTTGCCCTTCTCGAACACCCACGCGCTCACCCACATGCGGTTGCGCATGTGTGCTTCCTCCACATCCTTACCTGGTTTGATCCGACGCAATTGTGCGAGCAGGCCATTGCGGATGTATGAGTCGTATTCGGCCTTGCCCACTTCGAGGCTGGGCATTACACCCATTTCCAAGAGCTTCGGGTCCATCATGTAGTAGAGAGCGACCAGGTCGGCGCGTCCCTCCTCCAAGGTGCTCGCGTAGTTCTTCAGCGTAGCGTCGGTTTCGCCGATCCCCGGCTCCAATTGGCCGCTGGCATGACCCACCACTTCGTGCAAGGCGGTGTGCAACTTTCCTGCTAGCGAACCGTGCGCCTTGGCGCGCTCGATCTCTTCGGCATCGTGGCAGAATACTTCCAGGGAACTGCTGCCGCTGCTCTTTTCGTAAGCATCGCTGATGTTGCCCAAGCTCACGCTCTTGCTTCCATGCGTGGCACGGATCCAGTTGGCATTGGGCAGGTTAACCCCCACCGGAGTAGCAGGTGCCGCGTCGCCGGCTTCGCCAACCGTATTGATGAAGCGGTATGTGATGCCCACCACGCTCTTCTTCTTGTGCTGGGGAAGCAAGGGTGAGTTGTCCTCGAACCATTGCGCGTTCTCCATGATCACGGCCATGTTGCGCGTGGCTTCGGGATCGTTCACTTCAATGCAGGCCTCGTAGCTGCCGCGCTTGCCCATGGGGTCATTGTACACTTCCACGAAGCCGAGGATGAAATCGACACTGCTCTTCGTGTCCTTCACCCACGCCACGTTGAAATCGTCCCAGGTTTTGAGGTCGCCAGTGCGGTAATACGCGATCAGCAGGTCGATCGCGGCCTTTTGCTCCGGGTTCTCAGCCACACCGGCTGCTAGCTCCAGCCACTTCACACTTTCGGCAAGCGCTGCGCCGTACATGCCGCCTACTTTGTACACGCGCTCCTCGAGCTTTCCACCCGCACCGCGCACGAGCTTGCTGTTGAGCCCGTAGCTGAGCGGTTCGTCGGTGACGATGGCGTCCATGGGCGCGTAGAAATCCTCCACTTCCTTCTGGCTCACGTCATCCCCGTAGAAGTTCACGGCGCTGGCCAACACCAGGTCCTTGTCGGGGTCGAGGCTCACTTTCTTCGGATCGATGGTGGGATCAAAAAGCAGGTCCACCAAGTCCTTGCTCAGGTTTGCACCGCTCGCGCTCAACAGGCTCTGGAAGTATGCACGCGCGAAGGTGGGCGTGTGCTTGTCCATGCTGTAGTGGTGGTAGATGCCATTGCTGAAGAACACCTGTTTGGTGTACTCGGTGAACGCCTCCCATTCCTTGCCAGCGCGTTCGCCCTTGTAATCGCGAAGGATGGTCTCAAGTGCACGGCGCACTTTGAGGTTGTGGCGGTGGTTCTGGTCCCACATGATGTCGCGCCCTGCGAGGCCGGCCATGTTGAGGTAGTAACAGAGCTTCTTCTGTTGTAGGGTCAATAATTCCCATCCGGGGATCTGGTAACGAAGAACACGCACGTCGGCGAACTGGTCCGCTTCCCATTTGAAGGAGTCAACGGCAGAGGTGTCAGGTGTGGAGAGGGCCGGATCCTGTGCATGCCCGCCACAGGCGGCGAACAACGGCGTGGCGGCCAGAACGAAAAGGAGCTTGCGCATGGTGTGTTGTGATGGATCGCGAATATAGCCGGGACGGCCGTTGTGTTCGCGGCCCTTAGGCGCGCTGAACGGCGCATCACTGGAACGGCCTCGTGGGCGTGATCAAACGCTGCTCTTCCCCTTCACGGCTACGGGCAGGCTCATACTGGCCTTGGCCATTTCAACCAGCTTCTTCATGCGGTGATAGGCCGTGAGCTGTTTGTTGTACCGTTTGAGGTCACTGGGGTCCAACTGCTCCACGTGCAGCAGATCCATCTTGTCGGCGAGGTCGTTGAGCTTCACGCGGATGGCGAGGTTGTCCTCCACCACGCGATCGATGTACTGTTCGTAGGTTTCATCGGCCACCCGCGAGATGTGACCTAGGGCCTTGAGCACTCGTGGAGTGAAGCCCTTCTTCTCAAGATCGGCGATGGTCACGTCCGATCGCTCGAGCACATCGTGCAGGGCACCCAGGATCTGTTCGTCGTGGTCCTGCCCCCGCATCATCACACGCATCACATGCAGGATGTAGGGGTTGCCGAACCGATCGGTCTGGCCCCTGTGCACTTTGGCGGCCATGCGGATGGCCGATTCCAACAGGTTGTCCATGGTGGTCGATCAGCGCTGCAGTGCGATGCGCAAGTCCAATGCGCGAGGATCCTTGGCGAGCACACCCCAATCGGTGCTCAGCTTCACTTCCTTGGCACCTGCCGCTTCCTTGATCATGGCACCGCCTTCGGTGCTGGCGACCGCCTCTTGGAACTTGAAGCTGTACTTGTACTTCATGCTGGAGAGCATTGTGCTCATATCGAAACCGCCAGCCTCTTCTTCATCGCCTTCTTCGCCTGCGTCCCCGGCACCAGCTTCGTTGGCCATAGTGCTGCTTATCTCGTAAGCGTGGCGGTTGCTGGTGTGCACCAAGGTGCCTCCCTCCCACTTGAAGAACTCGTGTGATGTACCGTTGCTATCGGGCATCAACTGGTTCAGCGCACGGTTCAGCGCGGCAACGTCCTTGAAGGCGAAGCTGAGCTTTTGGATCCACTTCTTGCCCTTGTCCATCTTCACCTTGCTGATCCCTGCGATGCTCTTCAACGCATCGGCATGGTTGGTCATGTCCATGTTGCCGAGGTCTTCGGCACCACCTTCTTCCTTCTTCTCCCCATCGCCCATATTTTCGATCATGGAGCCCATCTCGCTCATGTCGATCACGTAGGTCATGGTACCCGACCCGTTCTTCTTGAAGGAGTAGTTCTCTTCTATGGTGATGCAGCCGGTGAGGCCGATGAAGAGTGCTGCCAAGAGCAAGGACCGACGTTCATTACGCATGCGTCTTCTTCCCGCCGCGACGATAGGCGAAGGCGGGGGCCGCAAGGTAAGTGCTGGTGACAAGGTGATCGTTGCGTGGTTGTTGTGCTTGAAAGAAGAAGCCCTTCCACCATGCGGTGGAAGGGCTTCCTCAATTGCGTTCGGTTCAGCGCACCAGCGGCACGCGGAAGGTCTCGGTAGCATCGCCGCAGGTGAGGCGCACGAACCATACACCGGTGCTGAGGCCCTCGGCGGGTAGCGTGATGCGGCCCGGGGCTGCGGCCACTTTGCGCTGGTTCTGCAGGCGACCCGTGGCATCGAGCACTTCAATGAAGAGCGGGTCGCTGCTGCTGTACCCGTGCTCCACGAAGATCCATTGCGTGCTGCCCCAGACATGCGTAGGTGTGTTGGCTCCGACATTGGACACGCCGGTGTTCAGGTCCACGGTTATGTCCGCGGTGGTGGTGACAGTACACAGATCGGAGATGACGGTAAGTGTTACGGTGTACACGCCAGGGAGGGTCCATGAATGAGATGGAGCCATTTCGGTGCTTGTGTTTCCATCACCGAAATCCCACGCGTAGTTCGCGTTCGCATCGTTGCCGTTGAAGAGTACGGGCACGTTCACCAGTACCGTGGTGGCACTGGTGCTGAAGCTGCCGTCAGGACCTTGATCACCGATCACGTATACACTGCTCGTCCATGCGCACCCGTTGGCGTCTGTGATGGTGACCGTATACGCACCAGGTACAGCTACGAGGTCTTCGCTGGTGCTGCTGTTCGCATCGCTCCAAAGGAAGTTGTACGGCGTTGTGCCACCCACGGGAATGAGGTCCACGATGCCGTTCTGCGTATCGGCGCAAGTGGCATCGGTGGTAGTGCCTTGGGCTTCGAGCACCAATGGAGCTTCGATGGTGAACGACTGTACGAGCTCACCACACAATGTGCTGGTGTACACATGCACCATGTAACCACCGGGGCCGAGGTCATTGATCGTGGCGGGTCCGGTTACGCCGGTCTGCACGAGCAGTTGGTTGTTGAGGTCGTCGGTCCACACCACATCGGCAGGGCCAACTGGAACATCCACGGTAGCAGTGCCATCGGGGTTGGCGCCGCACAGGGCGTTGGTGCTGCTGAAGGCGATGGGCGCACTGGCACGCAGGATGAAGCGCGCAATGGTTTCGTCTGTCGTCGCATCCATCTCGAAGCTGTACGTGCCACCATTGTCCATTACGGTGAAGATCCCGGTCTCGGTATCCTCCAGCACCAGGCAGGTCATGGGCACATCACCGGCCTCGGTGAGGGTGATGGTGTACGTGCCGGTCACAGCCACGTTGACGCTTACGGGGATCGTGAAACCTTCGGGGAAGGCGCCGTAAGCATTGATCGCGAACTGCTCACCCGTGGGTGCAATGCTGGCGATCTGCGGCGACTCGTCGTTGGCGAACACGTACTTCAGCGCGTCGTCCACGTCCATGTTCGGCGTGCCTTCGGTAAATAGCACTACCGTCTCATCGCTATATGTGTTGATGCTGCTGGTCAGGTGCAGGCGCAGGTGCGCTGGCACTTCGCTGGTGATACCGAAGATGCCGCCTGCATTGCTGTTCACCTTGTCGCTTTCATCCACTGTTGTGGTCACTGCCGGGCCGGTGGTCTTCAAGAAGAAGCCCTGCATGCTTTGGATGGTGTTGGTAGCCCCGTTCGTTCCGAAGTTGAGGCTGATGTCCCATACACCCGTGTTGCCCGTCATGGGGTTGTAGTAGGTGATGTAATCCTCCACATCAGCACCTCGGCTGATCTGATCGAAAGCGATCGGGCTAGGCAGCGGATTGCTCACCAAGTTCCAGCCGTCCACTGGCACAAGACCCGTATTGGTCCAGGTCATGGGTAGCGTGATCGGCGTGCTTGCAATGTTAGGCGCGCCGTTCTGCAGGTCCACCACGAACGCGGTGGTGGTGCTGAAGTTGTCACCGCTCCACGCTGCGAAGCCTTGACCGGCCGTGAGTGCCTGCGCACTGCTGCTCACACCCTGCATCCCTGCGTTGTATGTGTTGCCAGGGTTGGTCTCATCGTACCAACGCACACTGGGCCAGAGTATGTTGCTTCCCGGTGGGTTATCGAAGTTGGGGAACGCACTACCCGGATAACCAGCGGTGACGAAATCGTCTTGCCAGTTGGCCACGGTCTTGCCAGCGAGCGCACTGCCCAACAAGCGCCAGTCGGTGTTGCCCGCAGGGATGTAACGCTCGATCTTCATGGTGCCGGTGTAGCTGGCCGTGGGGCCTACAGGACCCAGACGACCGGTCTCGGTAGCCGTGCTGCGCAAGGTGATGGCCGCACCTGCCACGTTCAAGTTGCCGTAGTCGATCTGCAAAGTGCCCCGGATGTGGATACCACCCGTGGCCGTGACTCCGCCCAAGTTGGCCGTGGTAAGATCGAAGAAGCTCGTCGTCGCAGCTGTGGAGAAGGTCGTGGCCGCATTCCCCATTAGAATGAAGTTGCTATTGTCGTTCGCCGTCAATACACCGTTGATGGCATTGGTGGTTCCGTTCACCGTGAAGGTCGCCGCGTCGAGCACCAGGGTGCCCCCGGCATCCACCGTAATGTTCTTCACCATCACGTTGGCTGTGTTGGTGACCACATCAGGGCTCTGCACGATCATGGAGGTGCTGCTGGTGAAGGTCGCCGCACCAGCAGTGCCCGTGGGTGTGTCGCTCCAAATGGGGTCGGTGACGTTGCCTGTGGCACGACTGTAATAAGCGCAAGCACCTATGCTCACGGTCACATCATCCGTTGAACTGGTACAGGGTGAGTTGGCAATGGTCCAGCGGAAAACGTACGACCCGGCCGTGGTCATGCCGGTGATCGTGGTTGTTTCCGATCCCGGTGTGGTGATGGTGGCCGTGACCGGTCCGCTCACCTGCGACCAGGTGCCCGTGCCAACGGATGGCGCATTCGCGGCCATGGTGGCGTTCCCCGGTTGGGTGCATACGTTCTGGTCCGGACCAGCAGCACTGGTAGTGGGCGCTGGTGTGATCGTGATCGTCACGTCAGCCGTCGATGCCGCGCAAGGCGCGTTGCTGATCGTCCAACGAACCACAACAGGACCTGCGCCGGTGACATGTGTGAACGTCGCGTTCTCATCACCGCTGTTCGGGGCGAACGTTCCCGTTCCACCGCTTACGACACTCCAAGCTCCTGTGCCTACCGATGGCACGTTGCCGCCTAGGCCCGTGGTGGTGCCAAGCGCGCAGATCGTTTGCGCACCACCAACGGTAGCTGTGGTCGGGTTCTGGTTGATCGTGATCGTCACGTCGGCCGTCGATGCCGCGCAAGGCGCGTTGCTGATCGTCCAGCGAACCACAACAGGACCTGCGCCGGTGACATGTGTGAACGTCGCATTCTCATCACCGCTGTTCGGGGCGAATGTTCCCGTTCCACCGCTTACGACACTCCATGCACCCGTGCCCACGCTTGGTGTGTTACCACCCAAGCTGGTTGTGGTGCCAAGCGCGCAGATCGTTTGCGCACCGCCCACTGTAGCTGTGGTCGGGTTCTGCTTGATCGTGATCGTCACGTCAGCCTTCATTGC
>JBKJPT010000086.1:0-6774 GCA_046595075.1 Flavobacteriales bacterium | reverse complement strand
GCCCTGCGCAACGCGATCCCGGGCATGGAGCACATTCGTGGGCGGTACCGCGTGTGGCGAGGCGAAAGTCAGCTACAGCACGGTATGAACTACGGCAGCTTCAGCATACGTGGGCTGGGGCCTGAGAGCCAGGCGTTGGAGAAGCAGGTCATCCTCAAGGGGCGCTTCATCAACGAAGTGGATGAACAGCAGGAGCGCAAGGTGATCGTGATCGCTGAGGACTGCCGCAAGGAACTGTTCAAGGACGAGGAGGCGCTGGACCAATGGGTGAACGTGAACGGCGTTCCCTTCCTTGTCGTTGGCCTCTACGAGTTCGAGAGCGGTGGACGCAATACCATGGAGCGCAGTCCGGTCTTCATCCCGCTCAATGCAGCGCAAAAGGTCTTCAATGCGAAACGCGACGTGGACGATATCATGTTCAGCTTCGCTGATGCGAGCATCGCCGGTGCCAAGCAAGCTGAGATACGCGCAGTGCATACCATCGCACGTCGCCACGATTTCGACCCCACAGATGAGCGCGCGCTCTGGGTGAACAACAACCTGGAGAACGTTGGTATGGTGGGCAGCATTTTCACCGGCATCACAGCCTTCCTCTGGTTCGTGGGAATCGGCAGCCTCATTGCGGGCATCGTGGGTATCAGCAACATCATGATCATCGTGGTCAAGGAACGTACTCGTGAGATCGGCATCCGCAAGGCGCTGGGCGCAACACCGGCCAACGTGATCGGACAGGTCATGCTGGAAGCGGTGTTCGTTACCGCCATGGCCGGTTGGGCAGGCCTTGTCCTCGGCGTCTTCCTTATGGAAGGCATCGCGAGCGTGGTGCCCGGGAGCGAGTTCTTCCGCGATCCATCCATCCAGATCGATGTGGCCTTGTGGGCTCTCTTCGCACTCATCGCTGCTGGCGCACTCGCGGGTTTGATACCCGCGCGCCGTGCCGCGGCCATCCGTCCCATTGAAGCACTACGAGACGAATGAGAATGCACCATCGCATAGGCACAGAGGTCACCGAGAATGCACTTATTGCATGTGCAGTCCTGGCGCATATTTCCCTTATGGCTCCTCTGTGCTCTCTGTGCCTCTCTGGTGAGAACCATCCCGCCCATGTTCGACGCTGACCGCTGGGGAGAGATCTGGATGACGCTGAGCCGTAACAAGCTCCGCAGCTTCCTTACCATGTTCGGTGTGGGTTGGGGCATCTTCATGCTCGTGGTCATGCTAGGGATGGGCAATGGCTTGAGCAATGCGATCCTTGGGGGCTTCGAAGGTTTCGCCACCAACAGTTGCTTCATCTGGACCATGCCAACCACCAAGCCTTATGCGGGTTTCCAGCGTGGGCGCAGTTTCAATTTCGATAACGAGGACATCAGCCTGATCCGCAACAATGTGCCGGGCATCGACATCTGCTCGCCCCAACTGCAGCTAGGCGGCTGGCAAGGGGGCAACAACGTGGTGTACAAGAACAAGACCGCCGCCTTCTCAATCTACGGTGCCGAACCCGAGGTGATCATGGTGGAGAGCATGCGCATACCTGTGGGGCGCTTCCTCAACCAACAAGACCTTTTGGACGAACGTAAGGTTTGCGTCATCGGCGAGAAAGTGGTGGAACGGCTCTTCGAGTTCGAGGACCCGATGGGCAAGTACATCAAGATCAACGGAGTTTACTTCCAGGTGGTCGGTCGTAGCAAGAAGAAGGGGAGTGCAGAGATGGGCGACAATCCCGACGCCAAGATCTACGTGCCTTTCACCACGTTCCAGAAGGCCTTCAACAGTTTGAACGAGGTGCACTGGTTCACCATCGTTGCCAAGCCGAACGAGGATGTTGCGCGGATCGAAAAGGACATCAAGTTGCTGATGGCGCGCAAGCATCGCGTGGATCCGGCGGACGACAATGCCTTCGGTAGCTGGAACATGCAGGAGATGTACGGCAAGATGAACGGACTCTTCATCGGCATCGCTGGCCTGAGCTGGTTCGTAGGTATTTGCACCCTCCTCGCTGGCGTGATCGGCATCGGCAACATCATGCTCGTGATCATCAAGGAGCGCACGAAAGAGATCGGTATCCGGCGCAGCATTGGTGCTTCCCCGCGCAGCATCATGGGCCAGATCGTGATGGAAGCGCTCACGCTCACCTTCATCGCTGGCTACTTCGGCCTGCTGGCCGGCGTGGGTGTGCTGGAAGCCATACGCGGTATGGGTGCCGAAGGCGACTTCTTCAAGAATCCCGGCGTGGACATCTTTGTGGCCGTCGTGGCCTTCGTTGTACTCATCGTGAGCGGCCTTATTGCAGGGATCGTGCCTGCACGCCGGGCACTCGCCATACGCGCTGTTGACGCACTAAGAGCAGAGTAAGGGCGCGAAATTTCGCGCCCCGACCATAACCAAGAACCCATGAAACGCATCCTCAAGTATCTGCTCCTTTTCGGCCTCGTCATCCTTTTCATCTGGACCATGGTCTTCCTCTACCAGAAGAGCGCCAGCAAGCCCGACGAGTTCAACACCGAGAAGGCGAAGAAGAACAACGTGATCAAAAAGACCGTGGCCAACGGCAAGATCGTGCCGCGTAAGGAGATCTTGATCAAGTCGGTGGTCAGCGGGATCATCCGCGAGCTGTACGTGGAGGCCGGTCAGCAGGTGAAGAAGGGTGATCAACTCGCCAAGATCCAGATCGTGCCGGACATGATGTCGCTCAGTAGTGCGGAGAACCGCGTGCGCTCCTCGGAGATCAATGTGCAGAACGCGCAGATGAACTTCGATCGCAACAAGCCGCTATTGGACAAGGGAGTGATCGCTGCTGCCGAAATGCAGGGCTACGATATCGCGCTTAGGAACGCACAGCAGGAGATGAGCGCGGCACAGGAAGCGCTTCAAGTGGTGCGCGACGGCATCAGCCGCAGCAGTGCTGGCAATACGATCGTGCGCAGCACCATCGACGGCATGGTGCTCGACGTTCCCGTGAAAGAGGGCAACAGCGTGATCGAGCGCAACAACTTCAACGAGGGTACAACCATCGCCACCGTGGCGGACATGGGCGACCTCATCTTCCAAGGAAATGTGGACGAAAGCGAAGTGGGTAAGGTGAAGATTGGCATGCCCGTTCTGCTCACCGTTGGCGCCATCGAGAACGCTAAATGGGATGCCGCGCTGGAGTACATCGCGCCGAAGGGCGTGGAGGAGAACGGCGCCATCCAGTTCGAGATCCGCGCTGCTGTAACCGTGAAGGAAGGCCAGAACCTACGCAGCGGATACAGCGCCAATGCCGACATCGTACTCGACCGCAAGGACAGCGTACTCACCGTGCCGGAGAGCATCGTAACCTTCAACGCGAAAGGCGACAGTGCCTTCGTGGAGGTGAAGAACGGTGAGAGTTGGAAGAAGACCTACATCAAGACCGGCCTCAGCGATGGTATGAATCTGGAGATCATCTCCGGTGTTGATGCTGCCACCGAGCTCAAGGGCGCGAAGAAGACCGAGGAAGGCGATGGCATGGAGGTGCACGTGGACTAACTCTCCTGTTCGGCTTCGGTCTTGATGTGATCGAGCACACGGTTGTGGATCCGATGCAGGATCGCATCACTCCAAAGGCGCCAGTACCACGCAGGCCAGATATCGTGCGAATACCACGTGGTTCCTTCCAGTAAGGTGGTTCCATCGCTCTGCTCGATCAATTTGAACTGTCCGTTGTGGCTGCGGAAGAAACCGTCCACGTGCGGCGCATCGATCTGCTCGTAAATGCTCAGTTCGGTCATCGGTGGTGGATCATCGACCACGTTGAAGGCAAGCAAGTGCGGTTCGTTCCAGACCGTGATCGGTTCCACGAAGGGACCCGTATTGAACCAGCAATAACGGCACGCACCCACGCCAGTGCCTTCGATGCGCGCTTCCACCGGGTAGCTGATGCCCGCCCGGAAGAGCAGTTCATCGGGTTCGTCCATGCGTGAGAAGGCCACGAGTTCGTTCCACACGGCTTGCGGTCCAGCGTTCACTTCTACGCTCGTCACCACCGCGAACAAGGGTTCGGTGGACGGGTTCATGGATTCGAATGCCATGAGACCTGGCGCAGTGAGCACCAGAAGTGTCATGGCCGTTGCGCCACCCGGTGTGCGTTGTCCCAGTGCATGGCCTATGGCAGCGCCAGCCAGTGCAATGGGATACACGATGGGCGCGGCCATGATCAAGCACACCAGACCTTCCATCGCGAAGAAGAAGATCGCCAGCAGCGTGATCGTCATGGTGAGCATGGCTATGCCAAGGCTCTGCCCCCACGAGCGCGCACGGTGGTGGTTGTACAGGTAGGCGCTCACAGCGCCGAGGACGAAGGGGAGGCCGATGAAGAGGGCGAGGCCGTAATCCTCCAACAGGCGCACATTGAAGAAGCCCAAAGGCAGCACCAGTGCAACGGAGAGCAGGATGGAAGCGATTGCGCTGCCGAGTTTGCTCGATGGCAGGATGCGATCCAACCATGCCTGGCGCGGCAGATCCAGTGCGTGGGTGTGCGCTGCGCTGGGCGCCACAGCCAACGCGATGAAGACAAAGAGGCGCACCACCGGTGGTATCATCAGCAGTGCGAGCCACGGGTTCCAACCGGCATCATTGGCACGGCGTGCTGTAAGCACCACGAGTGCGATGGTGAGCACAATGTGCACGGCGATCGAGATCGGTTCAGCGAACCCTCCGCTCGCGATCAAACGCATGGGATCGAGGAACTGCCATGCATCGGGGAAGATCCCGAACTGACCTTCGGACACGATAAGCACCATGCGTAATGCGCTGTACGTGACCGCGAGAAATGCCGCGGTCCAAATGATGTAAGGCAGGCGTTTCATCATGATCGCGATCAGCCCACCACGTTCGGACCAAGGGTCACACCGGGAACGGGAGGTGGCTGCATGCGGCTCTTCCTTCTTCCGCGGAAGAAGAGGTACATGTTGAAGAAGAGCATGATGCCGAGGTAGATGGCGAAGCCGCCAAGCTTGTAGGCCAGTGTCTCCACGACTTCCTGGTTGGTGTCCAATGCTTGTGACCATGCATGTCCGGTCACTACACCGTCAACGTTGCGCACTTCTTCTTGATAGCCTTGGTCCACACGCATGATCAGCAGTGCGAAGCCCATGTTGAGCAGGTAGAAACCCACCTCGAAGAGCTTGTTGGTGGCATCGGTGATGTCGGCCTTGCCCTTGAAGATGTCCAGCATGAACACGCGTCCGTTACGGAAGAGCGTGCGGGCCACATAGAGCGTGAGCAGCAGTACCACCGGGAGGTAGACCGCATAGGTGAGAATGATCTTGTCGTTCATGGCATTGGGGGTTTGTCGGGGCGCGTAATGACACGCCCGTATGGGTTTGTTGAGCGTTGCTTGATGCGCGCCCAGATCAGGAGCACGCCGATGTTCTGGTAGTGGAGCCAGGCAAGGGTGAAGAGGATGAGGGCGATGCGCTGGCTGAGTACTGCGATCATCTGCGGAACGTTCAGGATGGGTTCCCACGCGGCAACCACCAGTGCCACGTACCCGATGTTGAGCGTGTAGCAACCCACCAGGAGCATGTTGTTCACCGGATCCACGATGTGGACATCATTCTCGAAGATCCGCATCATCCACAACCGCCCGTGCCTATGGCATACCTGCGCCACGTACACCGCAATGGCGGTCATCGCGGGGAAGAAGAGCAGGTAGCTGATCAGGTTGAGGTTCATTGTACCGAACAGATCGTTGTTACAGGAATAAATGAAAGCATAGGTCCAAAAAAAGGGCGATCATTTGAGCAGCGTGGTTGCGGCCTTCACGAACCACTGCACATCGCGACGTGTGCTGTGGTCGAGCAGCGTATCCAACCGGGTGGTGAGATCGTGCAGGTCATGTGTGGTCTTGCGGAAGGCTTTCGCTTCGGGCGTGCTCCCCGGGATGTCCTCCAGTTCATCAAGCAATCGCACAAGCGGTTCCAGTTCGCGCTTCTTGCGTTCGCGCGTGATGTGGGTCGCCACTTTCCACACGTCCTTCTCGGCCTCGAAGTACTCACGGCGTTCGCCGCTCTTGAGCACGCGGCGCACCAGGCTCCAATCGATGAGCGCGCGCAGGTTCGTGTTGGCGTTGCCCCGGCTGATGTTCAGCTGGTCCATTACCTCTTCGGTGCTAAGCGACTCGTGGCTGATGAGCAACAAGGCATGCACTTGTGCCATGCTCCGGTTGATCCCCCAAGCGCTGCCGAAGGTGCCCCAGGCTTCAATGAACTTGTCCCGGGCTTCCTTGAGATCCATGGTTCCTATCGTTTGCGGCCTCAGCCCCGATCGTGCTTCCGGTGGCCGAGGCCTCAAACGTAGAACAGAGTATCCGAAGTTTCAAATAGTAATGAAACTAAGTTTTCAACGGCACGCATCCAATTACCGCATCAAGGGAGGTGAATATAGTATGCCGGGTAGCTGCCACAGTAGTTGGGGCAGGGTTCGGTGCACATGACGCTGGGCGGTGCCGGGTTTATAGTACCGCCGCTTCCAGCAAGTTTGGCCGGGTGCATGACCATGCTGTACATTCCGGTGGCAGTGCGCTCGGGGAACAAGCGGATCCCATTGCAACCCGCCGATGCGAGGAGGTTCGCAATGTCAGTTCTAGTGAAGTTGACAGCGTAACTATTCTCGCCAGCGTCCTTCACGAATTGGATCTTCGCCTTGGCCTGTGCGTCAGTGAGCAGGGTCATGGCTGTGCTCCCACTGTTGATGCGATCGTGCATACGGTACTTCAGGGTGGTGCCATTGTATAGTGGCGCACCATCGGCCTTG
>JBKJPT010000255.1:0-7610 GCA_046595075.1 Flavobacteriales bacterium | reverse complement strand
TGCTGGGGCCGAGAGTAGGATCAATGGTCGAAGCACGTTGGCGCAATCGCGCGAAGAAGGCATCCAGTTCCTGTTGCTCTTCCACCACCGAAGTGTCGGTGGTGGAAAGGCGATGGGCCACCATGTTCATGAGTTCGTTCGTGGGCCTGAAGAGGTCTTCGACGGTGAGGCCGAGTTCTTCGCGTTGCCGATCGTGCTTGGTGGTAAAGAAAGCCGCGGAGGTGCGCAGCAACACCACCGGCATCGGCACCTGCACTGCTTGGAAGAGCCACTTGAGCTGCATCCAATAGGCTACTTCGCCGCCGCCGCCGATGTAGGCGATGTTGGGCAGTACGCTCTCCTGGTAAACGGGCCTCAGCAGCACATTGGGTGAGTAGTCCTGCGGACGCAATTGAAGATCCAGCAGCAGTTCATTGGCGGTGAAGCGCGGCCCGCCATCGAGAACTTGGTAGTGATCACCGTGCGCCTCTATGCGCGAACGATGTCCGGCGCGCAGGTGGAAGAGGTTGATGGCGCGTGCATGCGCCTGTGCAGGGTAGCGTTCCTTCATGCGTTCATCGGCATAGGCCACGGAGCGCTGCACGATGCCGTTGAGCACTTCCTCGCACATGACGGCTGTAAAGAGCTTCTTCAGTTCGCGATCATCGCCATCCACGATCACCAATCCGTAGCGCCCGAAGAGCGCATGCACGAAACGACGGGTGGCTTCGGCCAACGTGAACTCCGGGCGGTAACAACGGCGCACGGTGCTGCACAGCTCATCAGCCTCGGGGCCGTGGAGAAGCGGATCCAGTTGGGCCAGCACCCGTTCGATACCATCGAGTTGCATGCGGCCCACGGCACCGGCGGCACTTCCCTCCCACTCCACCTTGCTGTCGTTGATCCACGCATGGTCGATCTCGTTACGATCATGGTCTTCGCTGGCCATCCAGAATACGGGCACCACGGGTCTGTTCAACTCTTGCGTCAACGTGCGCGCAAGGCGGATGGTATTGAGCAGTTTGAAGGGCACGTAGAGCGGTCCCGTGAACAGGCAGAGCTGATGGCCAGTGGTAACCGTGAGGGCATCGGGCTGTGCGAGGTGCGCGATGTTGTCAGCCACAGGGCCGCTGATGTCCACACCTTCATACTGCCGGCGCAACGCCTTAACCAGCACTGCGCGATGTTCGGCAGGGAACTCACGCGATGCCGCCGCATCCTTCAACCCTTGGAGGCTTGGTGCGAACAAGCGGAAGCCACTGAGGAATGGATCACCGGCCACGTGATCCACCACCAATTGCGAAAAGCGGTGCGTGGCGGCGTACGGAATGCGGTGAACGGGCATCGGGGTAAAAGTAGCGGCGCGGTGAGGAGTGCGGGGGTGATAGTGAGATAGTGCGAGAGGTGAGTGCATGCATCATGCAGTCCTTTGCTACGCTCGGACGGACGGGGCACAGAGGTGCAGAGAACGCAGGGAAGGCCAACTGCTGAGCTAGCTCAGCGCCCCATCCCCTCTGTGCCCTCTGCGTAGTGCGCTCTCAGTTCTCATTCGGCTCCTGTGCGTGAGACCTTCTCCGGCACTCCACTCCCAAGACTACTTTCGGCACAACGAAAACCCCTAGACCATGCCCATACGAATGACCCCTGACAGACCGAGTGGCGGCGAACGACGCAGCAACATTCCTTCGGGCGGCGGTGGTCGCGGCGGAGGCGGTGGTATTGGTGGCGGCATCATCGGCGCGTTGTTGCCAATGCTCTTCCGCAATCCGAAGTTGTTGATCGTGGCGGTGATCCTCGGCGCGCTCTGGTTCTTCTTCGGTGGCGGCAAGGGTTGCAACATGGCCACCGGCCCTGATGGTGGCAACCTACTCGATGGGTTCACCAAGGGCGCCACCTTGGATCCCGCCGAATACGACAAGGCCGAAGTGTACGAGCCGCTCGCCGACAATGTGAAGAACCCGTTGCCGGAGCGCGCCACCTTGGAGCAGTTCGCGCCGCCGCGCCTGAACCAAGGGCAGCAGGGCAGTTGTGTGGCTTGGGCAAGTGCGTATGCCGCGCGCAGCATTATACACAACCAAGCCACGGGTCAGACGCCGGACCGCGCCACCGCGTTCAGCCCCAGCTTCATGTACAACCGCATCAAGATCGCGAACAGTGGTTGCCAAGGCAGCTTCATCAAACGCGCCATGGACGACATGCTCGCGCGGGGTGCGGTACCGCTGAGCCAGTTCGCTTACAACGATCGTGATTGCAATGCGCGACCTGATGCCACGGCCGAACAGAACGCAGCACGCTACCGGATCAAGGGATCGCAGCGCCTGAGCGCGAGCGAAGACCCCAACAGCCCTGTGGACATGCTCGCGATGAAGCAATACCTAGCGCAAGGCTCCCCGGTCGTCATCGGCATGATGGTGGGCGGCACCTTCATGCAGGACATGCAGGGGCGCGATGTATGGGAACCTACACAAGAGGACACCCACATGAGGGGCTTCGGCGGCCACGCCATGTGCGTCATCGGCTACGATGATTTCAAGACCGAACGAGGTGGTGCATTCCAGATCATGAACAGTTGGGGGCGCGAGTGGGGCAACAAAGGGATCGCGTGGGTGCCCTACGATGCCTTCAAGTTCTTTGCGAGAGAGGCTTACGCGGTGTATCCGATGGGCGAAAGCGCCGAGGAGAAACCAGACCGCTTCGACATCCGCTTCGGTCTTGCCATTGTGGACGATCGCGGTGCGTCCACCGGAGCGCACATCGCATTGCAGCATCAGGGTGGCCGTGTCTTCCGCACTAGCAGCCCTGTGCCCAAGGGCACGCGCTTCAAGGTGGAAGTGACCAACAACTTGGAGTGCTACACCTACATCTTCGGTGAAGAGACCGATGGCAGCACCTACACGCTCTTCCCATACACGCCCAAGCATTCGCCCTATTGCGGCACCACGGGCATGCGACAATTCCCGAAGGACCAAAGCCTCACTGCGGATGATGTGGGAACGATGGACGTGATGGCGATCCTGGTGACCAACCAAGCGTTCGACTATCCGGCGATAAACACACGCATGAACGAGGTTCCTCAACCCGGTGTGGGAGTGAAACTAGAGAAGGTGTTGGGCGCAGAACTGCTGGATCCGTCCAAAGCCGACTACACGCAAGGCGACACTTTCGGGGCGAGCGGAGCGGCGGCCACCAACGCCATGGCGATCGTGATCCAGATCGACAAGCGCTGAGACCCTGTGAGCAGCCTGCGTAACTTCGGTCTGCTTTTCCTGGCAGGTGTGTGTTCGTGCACGTTGCATGCTCAATCCTTCTTCGAGCACCTCACCCGCGCCGATGGGCTGCCCGGCGATCAGGTGCTGGCGCTGCACGAGGATCGAAACGGCTTCATTTGGATCGGCACCGAGAGCGGGCTTGCACGGCATGAAGGCGTGCGCATACGCACCTGGTACCACGATCGGAAGAACGCGCATAGCCTGCCGAACAATGTGGTGTGGGACATCACCACCGATGAACATGGGAAGGTGTGGATAGCCACCGACCATGGCCTCGGCCGCTATGATGCGAGCACAGGTGCATTCGATCGCGTTTTCATCACCGAAGCCTATCACGACCCCACCTCAGCGAACAGGATACACCGCCTAGTTGCCGATGGCCATGGGCTCCTGTGGTTGAGCACGGAGGATGGTGTGCACACTATTTCTACCAACAACGTAGCGCAACAGGTCGCGGTGCCGGGGCATGGTGCAAGGCAGCAGTCTATCACCGACCGCATACACGCGCATGGGCTACAGAACGATGCGCTCCGCAACGGGCTTTGGATCAACACCAACAGCGGTGTGCTCTTCTTCGATCGTGGAGCGGGGAGCTTCATCACGCGCTCGTCCGATCCTGCGTTCGACTGCCTGAACGACACGCTGGCGCAGGATGTGCTACCTGATGGCAAGGGCGGCCTATGGTATTTCACGCGTGGGACCAAGGAGCTTTTGCACACGGACAGCAAGGGCGCGGTGATCCATCGCGAAACCATCCTGACCACCACCAAGCAACTGGTGAACCCGCAATTCATTCGCATTGACCGAGACGGCGCATTGTGGTTGAGCACATGGAGCCACGAGTTGCGCAAGCGCGATCCGCAAAGCGGCCTATGGACGCAGTTCGAGCATAATGATGCCGTGCCCTGGAGCTTGGTCAGCAGTAACACGAAGAGCTGGATCCAGGACCGCACCGGTAGGATCTGGCTGGGTACGTACCTGGGGTTGGACGTCGTCGATCCCACGCATGGCGGGGTGCACCCAACCGTGATCGGTGAGGGCGCAAGCAATGTGGACGTCGTAGAACTCGTGCCCCTGGACAAGCAACACTTGCTGGTAGGCACCACCAACGGCATATTGATGCTCGACCGCCTTAGCGGTCGGCAACAATGGATCGAACATCCCGATGGCCTTGGCCTAGTGGCCCAGGGCAAAGCAGGAATGTTCTTGAAATGCGCAGTGCCGTACGGTCGCAGTTGGCTCATTGGCACACGGGAAGGGTTGCTCGAACTGGACACGACACGCACAACGTTGACCCGTCCCGTGCCCATCACACGCGCCGAAGCACGCATGGGGACCAACCCCATTTCGTTCTTGGAACCAGACGGCACCGGCGATGTATGGATCGGCCTTGCCATAGGTGGTTTGTTCCGTTTGGATCAGCGCGGATCCGTAATACCCTTCGATCATGGAACGGGAGAATTACCCAGGATCCGACAACTACTTGCTGCCACCGCAGGTCCCGAGGGTCTTTGGGTAGGAATGAACAACGGCCGTGGCCTCTGCCTCATACACAACGACAGCATTGCACTGCGCGCCCTCAACGAAGCAGACTCCACCGGTGCCAACTATGGCGTGGTGCTGAGCCTCGCACGCCAGAACGACAGCACACTCTACGTGGGCACCCTCATGGGCGGCCTCGGGGTCCGCGATCCGCGCACGGGATCCTTCACCTGGTACACGCGCAGCGACGGACTGGCCGGTGATCGCGTGGAGCGCTTGCTCTTGGACGATGGGAACAGCCTATGGATCCTCACCACGGACGGGATCTGTCGTTTCGATACGCGGACACATCGCATCGACCGGCTCGGCCTGCCCGCGTCGGTGCGCGCACTAGGGTCCTTCAATGCCATGGCGCTCGACCGGGACGGATCGCTGTTGTGCGCCATCGGCAACGTGGTGCTCGATGTGGAGATCGATCGGTCTCGGCTTCGCGAAGGTCCGCATGTGGTGCTCACTGCACTTCGGCACGGCGGAAGCACGCACGCGAGTTGGCCTGCGGACAGCGTGGTGGAGATCGAGCGCGATCTACGCGCGCTCTCCATCGAATACGGTGCCCTCAACTTCTTCGCGGACCAGAACACTCGTTTCGCATACCGCGTCGTAGGCATCGACAGCACTTGGACCAACTTGGGCAGTGCCACACGTCTCGACCTGAACGACCTGCCGATAGGCACGCACCTTGTGGAAGTCCGCGCCAATACCGGTGGTACCGGATGGACGCCGCAGCCGCTGGCTTTGGCCGTGCGCGTGCTTCCTCCGTTCTGGGGTACATGGTGGTTCCGTCTTGCGCTCGCGCTGCTCATCGCTTTGATGGCCTGGTTCGGCGTACGGTACTACGTACAGGAACGCTTGACCGAGCAGCGCACCGCGCACGAACGAGAGCAAGCTGTGCTGAGCGAGCGCGTGCGCATCGCGGGCGACATGCACGACGACCTTGGCGCTGGCCTGAGCGGATTGAAATTGCGCAGCGAGATGGCGCTTCGGGTGGAGAAGAACCCCGCGAAACGCGAACAGCTGAGCAACCTGGCCCACACGGCCGGTGAACTCATCGGCAGCATGCGCCAGATCATTTGGACCATGACCGCCGACCAGGCAGGCGTGGAAGATCTGGTGGTGTACACCGGCAGCTATGCACGCACCTATTGCGAAGAGAACAGTTTGGCGATCGACGTACAACAAACCGGCCCTTGGCCAGAAGTGCTGCTGACCACCGAGCAGCGCCGAAATATCTTCCTGGTAGTGAAGGAAGCCCTACACAATACCGTGAAGCATGCCCAAGCTGGAAGTGTTCGCTTGGAGATGCAATGGACACAAGGACTGTCGGTGGTGATCAGAGACAATGGGGTCGGTCTTACCAAAGGCGCGGACCAAGCTGCGGGCAACGGTCTGCGCAATATGAAGAAGCGGATCACCGCCTTGGGTGGCACCTTCAGCATCGAGGCGGCGGAAGGCACGCGGATCCGATTCCATGTGCCGTTGGCGAAACCCCTCACCTAACCAAGGTTCTATTGTTAGCACCGCACGTGGCCAGCACCTTTGCCACATGGCCACACCGGATCCGATCAAGGTGAGCATCGTCGAGGATGACAACGTTATCCGTGAAACGCTGCGCTCGCTATTCATTTTCGAGGAAGGCATGGAACCCTTCACCATACACAGCAATGCGGAGGATGCGTTGCTGCGCCTCAACGACAACTGCCCCGATGTGGTGATCATGGACATTAACCTGCCGGGCGCTAGTGGCATCGATTGTGTGCGGCAGATGAGCCAACGTTGCACGCGTTCGCAATTCCTGATGTATACCGTCCACGACGACGACCACCGCGTGTTCGAAGCCTTGAAGGCCGGTGCGAACGGATACATCCTGAAGAGCTCCACGCCGGACGAGATCCTGGATGCCGTACGCGAATTGTACGCCGGCGGAAGTCCCATGAGCGCGCACGTGGCCCGGCGCGTAGTAGCGCAACTGCGGCCCATGCAAGGTGCAGCCGCCACTACCGATGCATCCCTTACCGATCGCGAGCAACAAGTACTTGCTCTGCTCGCCGAAGGATTGCTCTACAAGGAGATCGGCGAACGACTCGGCATTACGGTGGGCACCATCAAGCAGCACATCCACCGCATCTACGACAAGATGCATGTGCAGAACCGCACCGAGGCAGTGAACAGGTATTTCGGACGTTAGCCCGTAAAGGTTGCGTGTTGACGGGTTACGTGTTGCGTTTTCAACCGCGCGACATAACGCGCAACACGTAATTCGTCACACGGCACTGGGCTATTGGGTCAACCAAAGTTCTATTGTCACGCCATGGGAGCACCGGGACATTTGCTCGCCGCCATAAGGCGTGCGATCATCCCCAAAACCAACCGCCCCCGACGATCCGGGCCAACGCACATGCGCAACCTCTACGCTCTTCTCATCGCCCTCACCCCGATGGCGCTCCATGCACAGAACTACCAGCTCTCGCCCGTGTTCGGCAACAATGGAGCAGTGCGCCAGGACGTGATCCAGGGCACTGACATTATGAATGCCCATGCACTGTTGCCGGATGGAAAATTGTTGATGGTGGGCGACGGCTACGATATCAACATCAATAGCTTCCACGTGAGCCTTGTGCGCATGGATACTCTGTGCGGCTCCCTCGATGCTACTTTCGGTATTGGTGGCAAGATCGCGCAGACGCACCAGCAACGCACACAATGTTTCGACATCGCCATGCAACCAGATGGCAAGATCGTTGGGTGCGGCATGATCGCCCCAAGCAATTCGGGTAGTCAGCAAAAGGCAGGGGTATTCCGGTTCAATGCCGACGGTTCTGT
>JBKJPT010000164.1:0-68794 GCA_046595075.1 Flavobacteriales bacterium | reverse complement strand
CACATCGCTGAAACCGCGCAGGGCGTCCACCTGGTTCTTCATCAACGCGATGAGCGGGCTCACCACGATCGCGGTGCCCTCCATCATGAGGGCCGGCAACTGGTAGCAAAGGCTCTTGCCCCCGCCGGTGGGCATGATCACGAAGGTGTTGTGCCCATCAAGGACACTTTTCACCACATCTTCCTGTTCGCCTTTGAACTTTTTGAAACCGAAGAACTGCTCGAGGGCTTCCCGAGGTGTGAGGTCTACTTTGATCATCTTGAAAATGGGCTTGAGCTACCCGTTGAATGCTTAAATGTATGGTTCGCGCCCGGACCGGGCACCATGCTCCTCCCAACCTTTCTTAATGTTTTTCCAAAGACGTATCGTCGTGGATAAGAGGACTGCGATCGGGCATGTGACCACGATGCTCCGATTATCTTTGGCCGTCCCCGCTGTATGCGGTTGCGACCCCCTCTTCCCTTGGCGCACGCAAGCGGTGAAATGACTTTCCTCGACCACTTGGAGGAACTCCGGTGGACGCTCGTGCGCTCAACGATCTCCGTTGCTGTGGGCTTCGTGCTCGCCTTCATCTTCAAGACCTTTCTCTTCGAAGAGGTCGTGCTGGCCGCAAGGGATCCACAGTTCATCACCTATCGCGGTTTCTGCAAATTGGGCGAGTGGCTGAACGTGCCCGGCATCTGCATCACCGATCTGGGCTTCACCTTGCAGAACCTGCCGGTGAGCGGCCAGTTCATGACGCACATGACCGTGGCCTTCGTAGCCGGTTTCATCCTCGCCTTCCCGTACATCTTGTGGGAGCTTTGGCGCTTCATAGGACCTGGTCTGCGGGAAAAGGAGCGCAAGGCCGTTCGGGGTTTCGTCGCTTTCGGGTCGGTCCTCTTCCTTACCGGTGTGCTCTTCGGTTATTATATGCTTGCGCCCCTTACGGTGCAGTTCTTCGGCAACTATCAGGTAAGCCCCAGCGTGGCCAACAACTTCGCGCTGGAGAGCTTCATCGGGATCATCACCCAAGTTTCGCTCTGGACGGGGCTCATCTTCGAAATGCCGCTGATCGTGCTGGTGCTTACGCGCATGGGCGTGGTGGGACCCGGTTTCCTGCGCACCCATCGCAAGCATGCCTATGTCGGCATTCTGGTGATCGCCGCAGTGCTCACTCCGCCTGATGTCATCAGCCAGATCATTGTGAGCGCGCCGCTTATGCTCCTTTATGAAGGCAGCATCCTGCTGAGCGCGCGCGCGACCAAGCGCTCCCTGCAGGCGCGCAGCACATACACCCCAGCAGTCCCGCGCGCATGAAGGCGTCCATGGCAATGCACCGGCTTGTCGCCTCGCTGGTCCTCGTGATTTGCGTTGCGGCGAGCGGCATGGCACAAAGCACCAAGGTGAGCGGAACCGTGACCGATGGCATCACTGGTCAGCCCATACCCTTCGTCAGCATCGCCTTCATGGACAGCCGTATCGGCACCGTCACTGACATGGACGGCCGGTACCACTTCGATACCTATTACGCAACCGATACGCTGATCTTCACCAGTGTGGGCTATGTCACCCGCCGGTTCGGGGTGAAGAAGGACCGCACGCAAACGATCGCTGTGGTTTTGGAGGCCAGCTCTACCAGCTTGGCCGAAGTGGAGATCGTGCCCACGGGTGAAAACCCCGCCTTTGGTATCCTGCGCCGTGTGATCCAGCACAAGCCCACGAACAACAGGGAGAAGCTAGAGGCGTACGAGTACGAGGCGTACAACAAGATCGAGTTCGACCTCAACAACATCACCGAGGACTTCACCAAGAAGAAGATCTTCAAGCACTTCGCCTTCATCTTCGACAACATCGACAGCACCGATGCGAAACCCGCGCTGCCGATCTTCATGACAGAAAGCCTCAGCGACGTTTACTACCGGCAAAAGCCCAAGACCCAACGCGAGTTCATCCGGGGCACTAAGGTGAGCGGGGTGGAGAACGAGAGCATCGGACTGTTCATGGGGGACATGTACCAGAACGTGAACATCTACGAGAACTTCCTCGTGATCTTCGGCAAGAACTTCATCAGCCCCATCGCCGATGGCGGCAAGGGTTTCTACGACTACTACCTCACCGACAGCCTTTTCATCGGGAAGTACTGGTGCTACAAACTGGAATTCAAACCCAGGCGCGTGCAGGAACTCGCGTTCCAAGGCACCGTGTGGATCAACGATACCACCTATGCGGTGAAGCGTTTGGAA
This sequence comes from Flavobacteriales bacterium, assembly GCA_046595075.1. Lineage (GTDB taxonomy): Bacteria > Bacteroidota > Bacteroidia > Flavobacteriales_F > PHOS-HE28 > PHOS-HE28. The sequence goes on along the minus strand of JBKJPT010000164.1, from coordinate 66,569 downwards.
GCCGGCATTGCACAAGGCGCCAACCTCAACTTCGTGCAGGGTTTCTGGGTGCGGCAGCAGTACGATCAAGTGCAGAACGAAGTGTGGATGCTCACCCGCGACGAGCTCGTGGTGGACCTCAACATGGTAAAGGACACAGGCAAGCCCAGCAAGAACGCTGTCCAGGGTTTCTATGGAAGACGCACTGCCACGTACCGCGACTTCACCATCAACGAGATCAAACCACCCGAGTTCTATGAAGGTGTGGACCAGGTGGTGATGGCCATAGAACCCTTGAGCCTCGGAGCCGACTATTGGGACACGCATCGGCACGTGCCGCTAACCGCCAAGGAGAACACCATCTACCACATGGTGGATACGATGAAGACCATCCCGCGCTTCCGCACGTACTTGGACATCGTGAGCACGGTGGTCAGCGGTTACTACGAGCGCGGTGATATCCAGTACGGTCCCTACTTCACCACCTTCAGTTTCAATGCTGTGGAAGGCGCGCGCTTCCGACTGGGTGGCCGCACGAGCAACCGGTTCAGCAAGTGGGTGGAGTTCGATGGGTATGCCGCCTATGGCACCTTGGACGAACGCTTCAAGTTCGGCTTGGCGACTCGCGGGTTCATTAGTAAAGAACCGCGCTTGTTGTACAAACTGGGCTATAAGCACGACATCGAACAACTGGGGCAGAGCGTGAATGCGTTCCGCAACGACAACATCCTGGGCAGCGTGTTCCGCGTCAACCCGAACAACAAGCTCACCGATGTGGAACAATGGCGTGCAGGTCTGGAGCGCGAATGGTTCACCGGGTTCACCAACGAAGTGCTGTTCCGCTACCGCACGCTACAGCCGCTCGGAACGCTCCGCTATGAGAAGATCGCCGAGGACCTTACCCTAATCACGGTCAACAGCATCCGCACCGCCGAGGTCTCGCTCAATACGCGCTTCTTATACCACGAGAAGTTCGTGAGCGGCGAGTTCGATCGCGTGAGCGTGGGATTCAACAAATACCCCACGTTGGAGCTGCACGTGGCCTACGGCATACCCGGTCTGCTGGACAGCGACTTCGAGTACACCAAGGTGGTGGGTCGCATTTACAAACGGTGGCAATTGGGATCGATCGGCTGGACGCGTACCACGCTCGAAGGCGGGAAGATCTTCGGCACCCTGCCCTATCCGTTGCTCACTGTCCACAGTGGCAACGAGACGTTCTACCTCGACGATGTATCGTTCAATACCATGCGATTCTTCGAATTCATCAGCGATCGTTATGTGCAGTTCACCGCCGAACACCATTTCGAAGGGCTCTTCCTCAATCGTATCCCGCTCATGCGCCGGTTGAAGTGGCGGGAGGTGGCCTGCTTCAAGGGCGTAGCCGGCGATCTTGATCCCAAGCACTTCGACGAACTGCTTTTGCTGCCCAACATGTACGGTTTGTACAACGGTCCGTTCATGGAGGTGAGCGCAGGGGTCGAGAACATCCTCAAGGTGTTGCGCTTCGATATCATCTGGCGGTTGCGGTACAACGATCATCCCGGAACTTCGCCGTTCGCATTACGCGGTAAGATCGTGATCAACTTCTAGCATGCTGCGCACCGAGAACATCTTCAAACGCTACAAGCGACGCACCGTTGTAGGAGGCGTGAGCGTGGAAGTGAACCAGGGCGAGATCGTGGGATTGCTAGGCCCCAACGGTGCGGGCAAGACCACCACCTTCTACACCATCGTGGGCCTTGTAAAGCCGAACGAAGGCCGCGTACTGCTCGACGATACCGAGATCACCGACCTGCCGATGTACAAGCGCGCCAAGCTGGGCATCGGTTACCTGCCGCAAGAGGCGAGCGTCTTCCGAAAGCTGACCGTCGAGGACAACATTCGCGCGATCCTGGAGATGACCGATCGCACCAAGGAGGAACAGGCCGCGAAGTTGGAATCCTTGCTGAACGAATTCCACCTGCAGCATGTGCGCAAGAACATGGGCGATGTGCTCAGCGGCGGCGAACGACGACGCACCGAGATCGCGCGCGCACTGGCCACGGAGCCTCGCTTCATCTTGCTCGATGAGCCCTTCGCCGGTGTGGACCCTATCGCCGTGGAGGATATCCAAGGGATCGTGAGCCAGCTGAAGAAGAGGAACATCGGTGTGCTGATCACCGATCACAACGTGCAGGAGACGTTGAGCATCACCGATCGCGCATACTTGCTTTACGAAGGGAAGATCCTCAAGCAAGGCACTGCGGAAGAGCTCGCGGGTGATGAGGAAGTGCGGACGAAGTACTTGGGAAGGAACTTCGTGCTGCGCCGCGCGGTTCCGAAGGTGTAAGGAGGAAGGCGGGCGTTCGAAGTGGCAAGAAGGAGCCTCGTTCCGCGACCTAATCTCCTTGTGCGTTCACCCCTCCGCTTTCCCTTTGCAAGCGGTCACGCTTCCTCGATCGAGAACACGTACTTCTCCATGATCTGGTTGGCCAGCAACTTCTTGCACGCCTCGTCCACTTTGGCTTCAGCGGCCTTTTTGTCCGCGGCCTCCACCTGAAGGGTGATGTGCTTGCCTATGCGTACGCCACTGATCTCGGCCAGCCCCATATTGCCCATGGCGCCGGTAACGGCCTTGCCTTGCGGATCGAGCAAGTTGTCGTGAGGCATTACATCGATGGAGGCGCGGAAGTTCTTCATGGATCGGAGAGATTCACCACAGAGGCACGGAGGAACGTGTTCCGTGAACGTGGTATCAATGTTTCATTTCTCTGTGCTCACTGTGCCTCTGTGGTGAAGTATTCTGCCCCAGAGCGGGCTGAGCAGGTACAAAAGTAGGATCAGCGGAACAGCGAGGATGCCATAGAGAACGATCAGCACCAACCCGATGCTGAGCAACAAGTAGATCACCTCATTACCCTTCCAATGCATGTGCTTGAACTTGAGGGAAGGGAGAGGAAGATCACTGAGCATTAGAAATCCCAAAAACAATGTCAGGACAATTGTCCAGATGGGATAGGTGAGCACAAGCGCGTATAGCCACAATAGGACAACGCCCTGGTCTTGCAATAGACCATTCGACCCGGAAGCCAGTCCAAGTCCGATGGATGCCCAAAAAAGTGAATTGGCTGGTGTGGGCATGCCCAAGAACCCTGAAGACTGCCGTTGGTCTAAGTTGAACTTCGCCAATCGCCAGCAAGAACTGCATGCAATGATAACAGGGGGGGCCAGGTGCAGAAGTTTGGTCATCAAGTCGCCTTCAACTCCCATAATGGCACCCATACTGCCACCGCTGGTATTGATATATGGGAAAGCCGATAATATTTCGAAATGATTCAAGTGTAGATCAAGACCTATCACATAAGCGATCATACCAGGCGCCACCCCGAAGGTCACCATATCGGCCAGGCTATCCAGTTGTTTGCCGAATTCGCTACCCCCTCCCAAGGCACGGGCGGCCCACCCGTCCAGCACATCAAAGGCCGCCCCGGCGAACACCAGCCAACACGCCAGTGTTAGCTGTCCTTGGGAGGCTAGAAGGATGGAAACGACCCCGCAGGATAGGTTCGCCGTGGTGAGCAGGTCTGGAATTCGGGGCAAGCGCATCGGGCCGGGCCGAAGTTGGATAAATTTCGGGGCAATGATCGGGGCCACCTACCGTTGGAAGCTGCGTCAACTACACACCGAATGAAGACCGTGAGCCTGAAGGGAATGCGCAGCGCAGTGATCGCCGTGGGAATGATGGTGGCATGGGACGCCGCCGGACAGGACGCACCCAAGTACAGCAACGAGTTCCTCGCCATCGGCGTGGGGGCGCGTGCGCTCGGTATGGGCAGCGCCTACACGGGCATCGTAAGTGATGTCACCAGCGGCTACTGGAACCCGGCCGGTCTGCTGGGTGTAAAGGGTGACCTGCAGGTGGGCGTAATGCACAGCGAGTACTTCGCGGGCATAGCCAAATACGATTATGTGGGCTTTGCCAAGCCGATCGATTCCATGAGCACGATCGGCTTCACCTTCGTGCGCTTCGGTATTGATAACATCCCGAACACGATCGACCTGATCGACCCCAGCGGCAACATCGACTACGACCGCATCACCACCTTCAGCAGCGCCGATCAAGCCTTCATTGTCAGCTATGCCCGCAAGCTCAGCGTACCCGGCTTGAGTGTCGGCGGGAACGTGAAGGTGATCTACCGGCGCGTGGGCGAGTTCGGCAAGGCGTGGGGCTTCGGCCTCGATGCAGGTGCGAAGTACGACAGGGGCGAATGGCGCTTCGGCGCTGTGGTGCGAGACGTCACCGGCACGTTCAACGCATGGAGCTACACGCTGGATCAACGCACCGTCGATGTGTTCGCACAAACGGGCAACGAGATCCCGTCGAACAGCGTGGAAGTGACACTGCCCCGTTTGATGCTCGGCGCCGCGCGGCAGTTCCGCTTCGGCCCCAAGTTCGGCTTGATCACATCCGTGGATCTGGAGAACACCTTCGATGGCAAACGCAATACCTTGATCAAGAGCGAAGCCGTGAGCGTGGATCCGCGCGTGGGTATCGAGGTGGGCTACGCCGGTGTGGTCTTCGTGCGCGGCGGCATCAGCTACTTCCAGTACGTATCGGACATCAGCGGCGAGCAGCGGCTCGCCATGCAACCCAACATCGGCTTGGGGTTGAAGATCAAGAGCGTAACGCTCGATTACGCGCTCACCGATATCGGTGACAATAGCGTGGCGCTCTACTCCAACATCTTCTCGTTCAAGTTCGATCTGTTCAAGAAGAGCGCGTCATGAAGAGACTGCTATCCGTGTTGATCCTCTTGTCGATCACCTCCGCCGCCAGTGCGCAGTGGACCTACGGCAACCAGTGGATCGACTTCGGTAAGCAGTACTGGAAATTCGAGGTGTACGCGAGTGGCGTGTACCGCATCGATTCTGCGGCGCTAGCACAGTCGGGTTTTCCGCAAGGGTTGGATCCGCAGCACTTCATGCTCTTCGGGCGAGAGCAGCAAGTGCCCATATACGTGAGCGGCGAGGCCGACGGTGAGTTCAACACAGGTGACTACATCGAATTCCAAGCTGATAAGAACGATGGCTGGATCGATGGCCGCCAGTTCCCATACCCAGCGGCGAACGCCAACCCGTACTACAGTCTCTACAACGATACCATTCGCTACTTCCTCACCTGGGATGCCAATGCTCCCGCGCAGCATATCGTAGACTACTCCAACACCGATTTCGACCTATACGCTCCCCGGCCCTTCGCGATCACCGAAGCCGTGCGCACGTTGAGCGATTTCTTCTTCGTAGGAAAGATCGATCCCGGCATGGGCGGCGGCGTAACGGTCACGCCAGGTCTAATGATCGAGAGCGAAGGCTTTGCTGGGTTGCCCATTTTCGCGAACGGTACGGATGCAAACATCACGCAGCAGGATTTCACGGTGTTCACACCCGGTGCGTATGCCGGTGCGGACGCGCCACCTGCACGTGTCACCGTGGGCAGCGCCACACAAAGCAGTCAGGGCGGTGGGGCCAACGATCACCACCTGCAGTTCTTCTATGGCGCGGGTTTGTCCACCATGGCCTTTGATACAGTGTTCGCTGGCACGCCCGCGATCCACCGCTCCTTCAACATGCCAGCGACCGATGTGGCTTACAATACGCCGTTCCGCTACCGTGGACCGCATGACCTGACTGGCATCGGCAATTACCTGGACTGGCAGGCACCCACCTACCTGAAGGTGCGATATGCGCGCACGCCGAGCTTCGCCGAAGGGGTGCCCGCGCGCATGTGGATGCCCAACGATGGATCGCTACAGCTCCGCTTTGCGATCACGTCCTTCACCGGCACACCGGTGGTGTATTCACGGGGGGGCACATGGCGAAGGATCCCCTGCACCTTCTACAATGGTGCATGGAACGTGGTCATGCCTTCCGATGCGGGTAGCGAGGAGACCGAGTTCTATCTCTTCGCACAGGAGAGCATCATACCTGTCACTTCCTTGCGGCCGGTGAACAGCACGGGCTACTTCACCGATTTCACGCAACTGAACGTGGACTCCGCGATGCTCATTGTGACGCACGAAAGCCTGATGAACGGGGCTGCACAGTACGCCAACTACCGGCAGAACTCACCGGACAACCAGCACAACACGCTGCTAGTGGACGTGGATCAACTCTATGATCAGTTCGGTGGCGGCGTACCGAAGAACGCAGGGGCCATACGCATGTGGTGCAAGTTCCTGCTGGACAGTACCAACACCGATCCGCAGGCGCTCTTCCTCATCGGCAAATCGGTGAATTCATGGTCGGCCTTCTTCAGCAATCTGCCTTCGATACGGCCGGATGGCGGGGGCGCGTACGCGCGGACGCTGGTGCCCACTTATGGTTATCCGAGCTGCGACCAGTGCTTTACCACCGGGCTCAACTTCGACAATCGGCGCATGGACATTCCCGTGGGTCGGTTGAGCGCGAACAACAACCAAGAGGTTCTCGACTACCTGGAGAAGGTGGTGGCAACCGAGACCCAGGCCCCAGCGCTATGGCAGAAGAACATATTGCACTTCGCTGGCGGGCAAACCGAGAACGAGGTGCTCCAGCTATCCAGCTTGCTGAACCAATATGCTTCCGTTGCAGAACAACCCAGCTTCGGCGCTAACACCGCGCTTTTCCCGCGAATGACCGGTGGCATCATAAGCCCTTTGGAACAAGCGCTGGCCGATAGCGTGCGCGAGTACATCGAGGATGAGGGTGTTACGCTCATGACCTTCTTCGCCCACGCCTATGCCAGCAGCTTCGATATCACCATAGATGAGCCGGAGAACTACGATTGGGGCGGCAAACATCCGATGGTGATAGGCAACTCATGCTACATCGGCAACATCCACCTCAATGGCAGCGCGAGCGCGGGAGAGGATTGGGTGCTTGAACCGGATGCGGGGCCCATCGCCTTCATGGCCACCATCGATGTGGGATATATCAGCACACTGTACAATTACACGTTGGAATTCTACAAGAGCTTCGATCAGCTGAACTATGGGCGCGGGATCGGCGAGCACATGAAGCACGCAGGTATGGCCACGCAGTCCAGCTACACCGTGCTCACGCAATGGGCAGCGCAAACCTTTGCACTGCAAGGCGATCCCACCTTGAACCTGAACACGCATGGGCTGCCCGACTACTCCGTGCAAGTGGATGAGATCTACTACGATCCAGCGACGGTCACCGCCGATGTGGACAGCTTCACCGTGGCCGTGGTGGTGAGCAATTTGGGCAAGGCCACCAACGATGGCATCAACATCGAGCTGTTGCGCACCAATCCAGGACTCGGCAGCAACGCGATCAGCTACTTCGCCGTGCTGGACAGTGTGTACTACACGGACACCGCCTACTTCCGCGTGCCGACGCTCGGCTTCACCGGCGGGCAGGGCGTGAACCAGTTCGAAGTACGTGTGGACCTGGAACCCGATCAGGTGGATGAACTGGATGACGCGTACAACAACGTCACCAGCACCACGCTATTCATCACCAGCGGTGATCTAGTGCCGGTGTACCCGTACAATTTCGCCGTGGTGCCGGACGATATCGCAATTCTGAAAGCAAGCACCGGCGATCCTTTGGCGCCCTTGCGCAACTACGTGTTCCAGATCGACACCACGGATCTCTTCAACAGTCCGATCATGGAGAGCACGATGATCCAGGCTCCCGGCGGCGTGGTAAGCTGGACGCCACTTTCGATCTTCAACATCAACAGCACACAGGACAGCGTGGTGTTCTTCTGGCGGTGCAGTATCGACAGTGCTTCGGCGGGCAACGGCAATTACAACTGGTACGAGCGCTCTTTCCAGCACATCACCGGCAAACGCGGTTGGGGCCAGGCGCACTACTACCAGTTCAAGAGCGATGACTATGTAGGGATCACCTACGATAGACCGGAGCGGGACTTTGATTTCTACCAGGGACTGCGCAGCCTGAGCGCACAAGTAGAGGGCAACATGGGTGGCCCGAACACCCAATGGAAGATCGAACTGGACCCGCAGGACTATGGCGGCTGCGGACCCGCGTCATGGTATGTCGCTGCCGTGGATCCGGCCACCTTCGACCCGTGGGGCACCTACGGGCAGGACAATGCCGGCAACTGGTACAACGCCGATCATCAGTTCGGCAACGGAAATAACGGACCTGCGTGTCGTGAGCGCGTGGAGCTCACCTTCCATTTTGCAATGAACAACGCCACCGAACTCGCCGGTGTGCAGACCATGGTGAACGCCGTGCCCGATGGTACTCACCTGATCTTCTTCACGTGGTTGTATTTGGACAAGGATGGCATGGAAGCGAATGCGCCAACCTTCATGAACGAACTAGAGGCGCTCATACCCGGTCTCGATTTCGATGCGCTACCCGACAGCGTCCCCTACATATTCTACGTGCAGAAGGGCGTGGCCGGCACCTTTCAAGAAGCGGTGGGCACTGCCATCTCGGACGTCATCAACCTTGCTGTGGAAGTACCCACGGCCATCTCGCAAGGGCGGATCACCGCAGCCGATGCAGGGCCTGCAACCGCATGGCATACGCTCTATTTCGACGAGCACCCGAGCGATGCGCTGGACACCACCACCATCAAGGTATTCGGTGTTACACCCGGTGGCGAGATCGAACTGATGTCCTTGCCCAGCGCGCAGGATTCCATGCCCAACTTCGGTTCGCTGGTCAGCGCGCAACAATATCCCGTCCTGCGGTTGAAAGGTGACTTCAAGGACGGCGATCCCGTGGATACGAAGCCATCGCAACTGAGCCGCTGGCACCTATTGAGCAGCCCCGTTCCCGAGTGCGCGATCAACCCGCCGCTGGGCCTTTTCAACGGATTGAACGGCTGGTCCGAAGCGCAGGATGCTTCCGTTGCCGTAGCGGTGCAGAACATCAGCGAGTTCGACATGGACAGTTTGCTCATCGCTGCGTGGGTAGTGAACGCCAACAATACTCGAACGCTGGTGCACTACGAGGTGAACGTGCCTTTGCCCGCTGGTGAATGGGTGATGGACACCGTGCATTTCAGTACGCTCGGTTTCGGCGGCCTCAACACGCTCATCATCGAAGCGAACCCGATCGATACCATCACCGGACTCTATCATCAGTTGGAGCAATACCACTACAACAACATCGCCCAATGGCAGTTCACCGTTGATCAGGACATCGAGAATCCGATCCTCGATATCACCTTCGATGGTGTGCACATCCTCGATGGAGACATCGTCTCCGCGCGGCCGGAGATCCAGATCAGCCTCGACGACGAGAACACCATCCGCCTCTTCGATTCGCCCCAGGATACCGCACAGTTCAAGGTCTTCCTGATCAGTCCCGGGCTTTCCGTAGGTGAACGGGTGTACTTCCGCCAAGCCGGGATCGAAGTGCTGCAGTTCATCCCTGCCGGTGGTCCGGAGAACATCGCGCGCATCCACTACCGGCCAAATTTCACCGCCGATGGCACGTACTGCATGGTGGTGCAGGCGAGCGATCTCAGTAGCAACCTCAGTGGCGACAACGATTACAAGGTATGCTTCGAGGTGATCAACCGAAGCACGATCACCGATGTGCTCAACTACCCCAACCCGTTCACCACAAGTACGCGCTTCGTGTTCACCATCACAGGCACCGAGCCCCCGAGCGACATGCGAATCCAGATCCTCACCGTCACCGGCCGCGTGGTACGCGAGGTAAAGACGCACGAACTCGGCCCCTTGCGTGTAGGACGCAATATCACCGAGTACGCCTGGGACGGAACCGATGAATTCGGCGACCGACTGGCGCGAGGCGTGTACCTCTACCGCGTGATCGCACGCCTGAACGGAGATGAGATCGAAGTGCGCGAGACCGACGCATCACAATACTTCAGCAAGGGATTCGGCAAGATGTACCTCATGCGCTGACGGTACTTTCGTCCGCGCTGATGCCTTCCCGACTTCGCATCCTCCTGTGGTCAACGCTTAGCGGCGTTCTATGGGCGCTTTCGTGGCCTGCCATTGGCGGCATCACGTGGTTGGCCTTCGTGGCCTGGCTGCCGCTGCTCCACGCTGAGCGATTGCACGATGCACGCACCGCTGATCGTCAGCGCGCTTTCGTGCCTTATACGTTGCCCGCGCTATTCATCTGGAACGCGTCGTGCGCATGGTGGTTCTGGTGCGTGAGCGAGCCGCTGGGAACAAAGCTCATCAGCGTAGGTGCGCCGGTCATCATCGGAACGCTGATGATGGTTGTGCCTTGGTGGTTGAAGCGTAATGTGCATCGCGTGTATGGAGCGAAGGTTTCCATGATCGCCTTGGTCTTCTTCTGGCTCTCGGGGGAATGCTTGCGGCACAGTGGTGATCTCCAGTGGCCGTGGTTCGCCATCGGGAACGTGTTCGGTACACATCCGGCGTGGGTGCAGTGGTACGAGGTCACGGGTGTGCTTGGAGGATCGCTTTGGGTGTTGTTGATCACGTGGTGCGTTGATCGCGGGATCATCACATGGAGCAGCATGCGCCGCCGGGCCATGGTCCACGCGTCGATCGGAGCGTTGCTCTTCGCACTGCCGTTCCTGATCTCCCAGTGGCGCTTTGGTTCCTACCCCGTTGGGCTCGATCGTTCAGTAGAGGTGGTGGTCGTGCAACCGAACATCGATCCGTACAACGCCAAGTTCGGCGGCATGGATCCATTGGACCAATTGGAGTACATGCTCACACTTGCCCAGGGCCAGATGACGGACAGCACGACGCTGGTGCTTTTCCCGGAGACGGCCTTACAAGAAGCCGCAACCGTTGACATGCGATCCGGCGAGTTGCTCTTCAACGGTTTGTGGGAGAACGACCTAGACATTTCGCGCAGCGTGCAGCGGTTCCGCCGGTTCCAGCAGCTTTATCCACATGCGGCCGTGCTGTGCGGTATGAGCAGCGATCGGTGGTTCCGCGGTGGCGAACTCCCTTCCACTGCTCGACCGCTCGGCGATGGGCAGCATTGGTACGAGGCGTACAACGCTGCACTGTGGATGCCAGCGAAGGGCGCGATCGTGAGCTACCACAAGTCGAAGCTCGTGGCGGGCCCGGAGCTCGTGCCCTACGAGGAAGTCCTAGGTGTGCTTGGTGATCTTTCAGTGGATCTCGGCGGTACCACCGGCAGTCTGGGCCAACAGGAGGAACGTTCGGTGCTGCGCGATGGGAGCTCCGGTCTAGCCGTTGCGCCAGTGATCTGCTACGAGTCGGTGTTCGGTGAGCACGTGGCTGCCCATATACGCAACGGCGCCACCCTCATTGCGATCATGACGAACGATGGTTGGTGGGACGATTCACCAGGCTATCGTCAGCACCTGGCCTTCGCCCCATTGCGTGCGATCGAAACGCGACGCGATGTGGTTCGTTCAGCGAACACCGGGATCTCCTGCATGATCGATCAACGGGGCGTGATCCATGGTTCCACCACGTGGTGGACCCCCGATGCACGGCGGTACTCCGTTCAGCAGAACACGGAGATCACCTTCTTCGTGCAGCACGGCGATCTCATCGGACCGATTTCCGTGTTCACAGCATGCATCTTCTTCGTGATCGCACTCGTGCGCAGGATCCGGCAAGGCGGATCAGTGTAGGACCACAGGCCGCGCCATCGGGCCTTCGGGTCCATCGAAGCGCACGGTGTACATGCCGAAGGCCAACGAAGACGTCGGTATCGTCAGTGTATTCTGCCCTTCGGTAAGCGGAACCTTCGCAGCGTTCCACACTTCCTTACCTGTGGCATCGTAGAGGCGCACCAGATGCACTTGATCGCCAGCCGCCTCGACCAGCACGTTCAGGTCGTCGCCACCATCCCATGCGGTAACAATGTGCGTCTCGCCGGTCTTGTCACAACCGGTGGCAGCGATCGGACCTTCCTGCTGCGTGCCATCGATGTCCACTTCCACTATGCGATAGTAACCTGTGGAATAGGGTCTGTCATCCACGTAGCTGTAATCGATCATGCTCTGGCTGAAGCCCGCAGCGGCCACTTCGCCGAGCGTCTCGAAACCTATGCCATCAGCACTGCGCTGCACATCAAAGTGCTGCGATCCGGTTTCGCTTGCAGTGGACCACGAGATGAGCACTTCACCATTGTTGCATTGCGCATCGAAGCGGACGAGTTCCACGGGTAGCGGCTCCAGAATGTTGCTCAAGGTCCACGAGCGGAAGAAGTGCGCGGGCACGACGTCCACATTGGTCACACTGTTCACCGCTCCTGCTGCCCAGACGCCCGCAGGGAAGAAATCGCCCCACTGGTCCACCGGTGAGTTGAAGCGTTGTGCGCCGACCACGCTGGCTCCGGTGATCGCATTGCCCGTGCGCACATCACCGGTGGCTGCACCAGGGTCGTAGGTGAAGCCCAGTCGGATCGTGGGTTTGCTCGTGTAAGCGTAACCGTTGACGCCCGGATCAACTTCCCAGAAGCGGTCCACCACATTGTCTGAGTTGGGCAGGGCGGCGCCCAAATAGTAATTGTTCATGTGGGTGACATCACCGGGGCGGTACGTATCGTTGTCCCAGTTGTTCGGCCCCACGGCGCCGTAATTGAAGGTTCTGAAGGCGATGGAAGCAGTAGCATCGTTGCTGCCGGCTGCGGTCACTTCATATGTGAAAGGCATCTTAACCCCGTTGGACGTGGTGTATGGCACTATGTACACTCCCGTGCTGTTGCGGATCTGCCAGCGTATGCGGTTGAATTCACCTTCGCTGCGGATGTTGCCACCGGTGCCAAGAGTTTGCAACGCGATGTTCGCGGGGTTCTCCAACACCACCCATGCGCCGTTGTCGATGCGCACCCATGCGTTGTTATTGATCACCAACCGGGCCTGGCTCATGCAGGCGATCGACAGCAACCCGAACACCAGGCCGATGATGATCGAGCGGAAAGCGATCTGCGTGCGCATCGAATGCTGCTCTTGGTCTATAAGACGAAAGATAGGCGAAGGAATGTGGCCCGCCGGTTATCGGTCCGCGGATCCACGTGGAAGGGAGGCTGGGATACCTTGGCCGCCATCATGCGAACGCGCATCCCGCTCGGCGGGATCGGTGCTTTCCGGCCGGAAGCATTGCGATCCGAAACCAGCTTCCTCTACCGAAGGTTAGGCGAAGGCCTTGCGGTGCTGGGCGTGGGCGAACTGGAGAGCACCGACCATCCGGTGTTCGGTGACGATGGCCGGGTGCGCGATTGGACCTTCGGCCACCTGTGCTATGATCTGAAGGATGCTTGGCACGGCCTCACGAGCAGGTCCGTGTCTTCGTGGGGCCTCCCGCTCTCGCGATGGGTGGTGCCGCGCTGGGTGGTGGAGTGGGAGCGGGACGAGGCGGTATTGCACGCCATGCCCGGCGATGAAGAAGCTGCGCGGGCATTTGCTGCGAAACTCGCAGCACCTTCGCCCGCGAGTACTTCCAATGCAAGGCTCCAATGGACCTGCACCACAACCCGCGAAGATTACCTGCACCACGCAGCTCGTCTCATGGCACACATCCAACGCGGCGATGCCTACGAAGTGAATTATTGTATCACGCGTGTATCTATGGAACCGCGTTTCGACCCCTTCACAGCCTTCGCTCAGCTGATCCGCTCCAGTGATGCGCCCTACGCCGCGTTCCATCGCATGGATGATCGCTTTGCGTTATGCATGAGCCCCGAACGCTTCCTGGCCTTTCGCGGTGATCGCGTGATCGGTGAGCCGATGAAGGGTACGCGACCACGTGGCCGCAGCATGGCGGAGGATGAAGCCTTGCACGATGAGTTGCTGAACGATCCGAAGGAACGCAGCGAGAACATCATGGCACTGGATGTCATGCGGCACGATCTCTCGCAGGTTGCCGCCATGCGCAGCGTGCAGGTGGAGGAACTGTGCGCGGTGCGCAGCTTCCCGCAAGTTCACCAGATGGTTAGCACGGTCTCCGCGCGGATAGCCGAAGGTCGCACGCCTTTCGAAGTGGTGCGGGCCGCTTTCCCCATGGCTAGCATGACCGGCGCACCCAAGCGCAGCGCCATGCAATTGATCGATGCTGTGGAGGATCGTTCACGTGGCCTGTACAGTGGGACGCTGGGTTACTTTGCTCCGGATGGCAGGGCCGATCTGAACGTGGTGATCCGCACAGTACTCTTCAATGCCGCAACGGGGCAGCTTTCGCTCACCACAGGCAGCGCGCTAACGGCCCAGTGCGATCCCGCGCTGGAGTGGGAAGAGTGCGGATTGAAAGCGCGATCGGTGATCAATGCACTGCACCATGCTTGATGAAGTGGGTCGCCATATCCGCCGGGAGCACATGCTCTCCACCATGGAACCGGTGATCGTGGCCGTTAGCGGCGGCGTCGACAGCATGGTGTTGTTGCACGTGCTGCGCAAGCTCGGCCATGCGTGCACGGTAGTGCACGTGGATCATGGTTTGCGTGGTGCCGAAAGCGATGGGGATCGCGAATTTGTTGAAGCACATTGCAACCGGGAGGGGATCCCGTTCCACTGGAGTCGAGTAGAAGTTGAGCCGTTCATGCACGCGCATGGTATCTCCGTGCAAATGGCAGCGCGCGAGCTGCGCTATGGGTTCTTCGAAGAGACGACCCTACGCATAGGCGTTGACAAGATCGCCCTTGCACACCACGCCGATGATGCGGTGGAAACACTCTTGCTGCATCTCTTGCGCGGGACCGGAACCTTTGGGTGGCAAGGCATGCAGCCGGTCAGTGGCGGGTACTTGCGACCTATGCTATGCGTGCACCGAAGCGATGTGCTCGCTTACGCGGAGGAGCATGACGTAGCATACCGCGAAGACAGCAGCAACGCCAGTGACAAGTACTTGCGCAATCGCATCCGCCACGAAGTGATCCCCTTGCTCGATCAGTTGCGCCCGGGTGCCTCGCGCGCCATGGCACGATCAGTGCGCTTGTTGCGCGACTTAGCGCGCTTGGGCAACGGGGCTCTCGGCGACATGATCCGGAGCTTCAGTATGGAGCCGGACAAGGTCATGCGCATCCCTTTCGCCGAGTTGGAGTCATCGCCGTATTGTGGGATCCAGCTATACAGCTTGCTGCGCAACAGGGGTTTCCACCCCGATGTGATCGACCGTGTTCACAACGCCATCGCCGAACGTGCCACTGGTACCGAGTTCACCGCTGAAGGCGTGCGCGTAGTAATGGATCGCACCGATCTGTTCATCACACAAGACCACTCCGCACCCGAGGTCGTTGAGATCGATCTGGCTGGTTTTCAGGGAAGGGTCCGACCCTTCGAGTGGCGTTTCCATGACCATGGACCGATCAGCATCCCAAGAACCATGAACGAAGTGGTGCTTAATGCCAGCTGCCTTTTGTTCCCCTTGGTGCTGCGGCCATGGCACCAAGGAGACCGTATGCGGCCCATCGGACTAGGTGGCAGCAAGCTCGTCAGCGATATCCTCATAGACGCCAAAGTGCCCCTGCACGAAAAGGATCGCACCTATGTGCTCGTGAGCGGCAATGTGATCGCTTGGCTGGTTGGCCATCGGATCGGTGAGGGTTTTCAGATCGAGCAGGACACCGACCCGGTGCTCTGGATCCGGTGCGGTTGAGCATCGATCCTATTCCATAGGAGCTTGTTTCTCGCTAGTGCATGCCTATCTTCAGGCACCCAATACCTTTTGCCATGCCCGCTTTGCACACCACGATCCCCAAGGAGCGCATACCATCTCTTCGCTTCCCGCGCCAACCGGTTCCGCTGAGCGATGTCGAGCACCGCGATATCATGCTCAAGATGGAACAGGCCACCAAGTTGGGCAACGCCGAGCATGGCAAGTGCCGTATCATATTCCAGGACGATGAAGGGCTGAAGGCCGTGGAAACCACGATCTGGGCATACGACCCGGAGTACATCGTGCTAAAGCATGGTATGTCCATTCCCGTGGCGCGTGTGGTGGCCATCGACTTTCCCCAATAGGGCAGGATCCCTAGGATCATTGAAGCGTCCCGGCTACCCGGTGTAAGGGGCTGGTTAGTTTCGCGACCCGATCACGCATGAACATCCTTCTCCCCCTCTTGGGTCTGCTTTCCGGTCCAGTGCCATCTAGTCCCGTTACCTGGACCACCTCTGCGATGGTAGCGGCTGATGGTAGTGTGCGTGTGGAGATCATCGCGCACATGGAAGAGGGCTGGCATTTGTACGCCACCGAACTACCCAGCGATGTGGGTCCATTGCCAACCATCTTCCGGTTCACCCCTTCGCGGGAATACATGGCCATTGGTGCGTTGGTGGAGCCTGCACCCATAGAGGAATACGATGAGAACTTCGGTGTACAAGTGCGCTATCACAGCGGCGAACCGCGCTTCACGCTCACGGTGAAACCGGCCGTGAAAGGTGAGTTCACGGTGGAAGGCGAAGTGGAATACATGACCTGCAACGGCAATACGTGTCTTCCTCCCGTGGCCGTGCCGTTCAAGATCACCGTAACACCAGCGAAGACGAAATGAAGCGAGCGATCTGGGGTGGGGTATTTGTGGTTGCTGTCGCTGCATTGCTTATGGTCAGAGGCTGTGGCAACGAGCAGGTGCGGGATGAACGTGCGATCAAGGTGGACCCGGAGAATGATCGTGTTGCGTGGGCCGTTATCGCCACCCCGCTCGATGGAGATCTGTGGAAGATCTCATTCCATGCCGAGATCGACGACGGGTGGTCAGTATACAGTACCGAGAACTTCGGCGACATGGGCCCATGGCCCAGTTCCTTCCTCTTCGACACGCTCGTCCATGTGGTGGTCCATGATGGGGTTGAAGAGGTGAGTACCCATAGCATCGAGGGTGTCGATCCGGTGTTTGATATGGAGGTACGCAAGTTCAAGCATGATGTCGATTTCGAGCGAAAGGTGGAGCTACTTGCTCCGGAGATCCCACTGTCGGGCGTGTTCGAGTACATGACGTGCAATGACGAGACTTGCCTTCCCCCTGCCAAGATTTTCTATCAGATGAACCCGGACAGTGGCACCTTCCGGCTCAGCTTCGTGCCCTTCGATCTGAGTGCTTACAAGGTGGTGAGCTGTGCAGATGGTGTTTACCGGATCCCTAATGTGGACCTGGATAAGCCCGTTGTGCCCGGCGAGCGGGAAGACCACAAGAGGAGCAGCTTGTGGATGCTCTTTCTCCTTGGTTTCGTGGGCGGCTTGCTCGCGCTGCTTACGCCCTGTGTATTCCCTATGATCCCGCTTACGGTGAGCTTCTTTACAAAGGGCAGTGAGGACCCTAAAAAGGGATTGAAGAACGCGATCATTTACGCGGGCTTCATCCTCGGCATCTACCTCATTTTCAGTGTCCCGTTCCATGTGCTCGGTTCGGTGAACGACGAGATCTTCAATGAGATCAGTACGAACCCTTGGCTCAACATCTTCTTCTTCGTCATCTTCATCGTCTTCGCGATCTCTTTCTTCGGCTACTTCGAGATAACGCTGCCAAGCAGTTGGGTGAACCGAATGGATCAGAATGCCAGCAAGTTCGGTGGTATGATCGGCATCTTCTTCATGGCCTCCACCCTCGCGCTGGTCTCGTTCAGTTGCACGGGTCCCATACTTGGCTCATTGCTCGCCGGGGCACTCACCGCTGATGGTGGTGCATGGCAGCTCACAGCAGGCATGGGTGGCTTCGGCCTCGCTCTTGCATTGCCATTCGGGCTCTTTGCGTTGTTCCCACAATGGCTCAATAGCCTCCCGCGCAGCGGTAGTTGGCTCAATACTGTGAAGGTGGTTCTTGGTTTCGTTGAACTTGCATTGGCGATCAAGTTCTTCAGCAATGCTGATCTGGTGCTCAACTGGGGCCTTCTCAAACGTGAACTCTTCATTGGCCTGTGGATCGTCATCGGCGCAGGACTTGCGCTCTACCTCTTTGGCCTCATCCGTTTCCCACATGATAGCCCGCTGAAGAGACTGGCTCCGATGCGCTTGGGTTTAGGTTTGATCGCCGTGCTCTTTGTGGCCTACTTGATCCCCGGCCTTACCAACGGGCCATGGCGCAACCTAAAGCTCTTGAGCGGCTTCCCGCCGCCGCTCTTCTATAGCTACTATCATCAGGAGACCGAATGCCCACTTGGACTCGTCTGTCATCACAGTTTGGAAGAAGGCATGAAGGCCGCAACGGCGAGCGGCAAACCCATGTTGATCGACAATACCGGCTGGGCGTGCGTGAACTGCCGCAAGATGGAGGAGACTGTGTGGAGCGAACCGGAGATACTAAAGACCTTGCAGGACCACTACGTGCTGGTGTCCCTCTATGTGGATGACAAGCGCGAGCTACCTGTGGCGGATCAACATGTGTACATCAGTTGCCGCGGCCAGAAGAAATTGATCGTGACCGAAGGAAACCGTTGGGCCACCTTACAAAGCGAATCCTTCGGCAGCGTTAGCCAACCGCTTTACGTGCTGCTGAGCCCCGATGGCAAACTACTCACCGACCCCGTGGGCTACACGCCCGATGTGGACGAGTACAAGGCTTTCTTGGAACGCGGCATCAAGGGCATGCAGCTGTTGGAGGCCGAGGCGAGCCGCAAAGAGTAGTTGTTGCATCGTTACCCATTCCGCCAAAAGGCGATCTTCGCTCTTCCCCCATGAGCACCGACCGCGTCCGTCTGCATTTCACCGAAGCCGCCGAGGTACTCGGGCGTTTCATGGCCGATCCGGCCAACATCGCCGCCGTGGAACAGGCCGCTGCCTTCATGAGCTATTGCCTGAAGCAGGGTGCCAAGGTGATCAGCTGCGGCAACGGCGGTAGCATGTGCGATGCCATGCACTTCGCTGAGGAGCTCACCGGCCGCTTCCGTGAGGATCGCGAGCCTATTGCAGCGATCAGCATCAGCGACCCCGGTCACCTCACGTGCGTGGGCAACGATCATGGCTTCGAACAGGTCTTTGCGCGTTTTGTGCAAGCACATGGCAAGGAGGGTGATGTGCTTTTGGCGATCAGCACCAGCGGGAACAGCCCGAACGTCTTGCGCGCGGCCGAAGCGGCGCGGGCGAAGAACATGCACGTTATCGGCCTCACCGGCAAGGACGGTGGCAAACTCGCTGCGCTTTGCACCGTGGAAGTGCGCGTGCCACATGATGGCTATGCTGACCGTGTGCAGGAAGTGCACATCAAAGTGATCCACGCGTTGATCGATCACATCGAGCGCGATATGGCGGCACCACAACGCATGGACCGCTACTGAGCCATGCTCGTCAAGGTATTCGGCAGCGCGGTCTTCGGTATCAACGCCACCATCGTCACCGCCGAGGTCAACGTGGAGGTGGGCGCCTTCTTCATGATCGTGGGTCTGCCCGATAGCGCTGTGAAGGAGAGCCAGCAACGCATGGATGCCGCGCTGCGCAACAACGGCTTCTCTATGCCGCGCGGCAAGGGCATCACCATCAACCTAGCACCTGCCGATATCCGAAAGGAAGGCACCGCCTACGACCTGCCATTGGCCGTGGGCCTCCTCGCCGCCACCGAACAAGCACCTGCCGAACTGTTGGAGACGCACCTCGTCATGGGCGAGCTCTCGCTCGATGGTGGCGTGCGGCCGATAAAGGGCGCACTGCCCATTGCATTGGAAGCGAAGAAGCAAGGCTTCAAGGGGATCATCCTGCCAGCGGCCAACGCACGCGAAGCAGCCATCGTGAACGGACTGGCCGTTTACGGTGTGGAGCATCTCACCGAAGTGGTGGCGCTCATGAAAGGCGAAGGAACCGTGCAGCCCACCACGGTGGACATCGAAGCGGAGTTCGCCAACAGTAGTCGCAGTTATCCAGTGGACATCGCTGACGTGAAGGGGCAGGAGAACATCAAGCGCGCGTTCGAGATCGCCGCTGCCGGTGGCCACAACATCATTCTCATCGGTCCGCCTGGTTCCGGCAAGACCATGCTCGCAAAGCGCTTGCCTACCATTCTTCCGCCACTCACGATCGAAGAGGCGTTGGAGACCACCAAGATCCACAGCGTTGCCGGCAAACTGCGCAAGGATGACAGTCTGCTGAGCGTGCGGCCCTACCGATCGCCGCACCACACGATCAGCGATGTGGCACTCGTGGGTGGTGGATCATTTCCGCAGCCGGGCGAGATCAGCCTTGCACACAACGGCGTGCTCTTCCTGGACGAACTGCCGGAATTCAAACGGCAGGTCTTGGAGGTGTTACGACAACCGCTGGAGGATCGCGTGATCACGATCAGTCGGGCCAAGTTCTCAGTGGAATACCCGGCCAGTTTCATGTTGGTCGCCGCCATGAACCCTTGCCCCTGTGGTTACTACAATCACCCGGACAAGAAGTGCGTATGCGCGCCGGGTGTGGTGCAGAAGTACCTGAACAAGGTGAGCGGTCCGCTTCTCGATCGCATCGACATCCATATCGAAGTAACACCTGTGCCCTTTGCGGAGCTGAGCGCCGAGCGACAGGCCGAAAAGAGCGTCGACATGCGCGAGCGGGTGATCACCGCACGGCGCGTGCAACAGGATCGGTACGCGGGCAAAGCCATACACTGCAATGCGCAGATAGGCAGCAAGGAACTGCGCGAGATCTGCCGCATCGATGCCATCGGCACGGCGCTGTTGGAGAAGGCCATGGACCGCCTCGGCCTTAGCGCACGCGCTTATGATCGCATCCTAAAGGTGGCGCGCACCGTGGCCGATATGGTGGGCAGCCCGGACATTCGCACCGAGCACCTCGCCGAAGCGATCCAGTATCGCAGCTTGGACCGCGAGGGATGGGCCGGTTGAGCACCGCGTAACCCAAAGCGGTGATCGCCCGTTCGAGGGGGCCGACCAGCGACCCATCGATCCGTGCCGATCACCAAGTTCCTCTTCATTCCTGTGGCGTTCTTCTTGTGCCTAGCACCTGCCATGGCGCAGGATGGCGGCGAACGACAGCACCTTGACGAAGTGCTTGCCAGCACCACAGTGAAGAAGGCGAAGTACTACCGGGTGAACGAAGGCAAGGACGGCGAACTGTACATCGGGAAGATCTACACCGTGGAGGGCAAGCTGAAGGCCGAAGGCCACTACCAGGATGCCGCTCTCACGCTACCCAATGGACTCTTCACATACTACCACGCAAACGGCAAGGTGGAAAGTCGGGGAAACTACGCGGACGGTAACAAGACCGGCATATGGGAACGTTTCGATGTGTGGGGTGGTGCCCTTGCAGAAAAGATCTACGACCCCGAGCCGCTCGCCAACATCATACACACGCGTGCGCAAGCCATGCCCCGGTACCCCGGCGGTGATGAGCGTGCGTTCGTACGGCACCTGCGCGAGAAAGTGAGCCCGATCAACGGCGACAAGCTGAAGGGCGAAGTGATGGCGAGTTTTGTGGTGGAGAAGAACGGTGAACTCACCGATGTGCGCGTGATCGATGGCAAGAACAGTGTTTTCGAAGACCAGCTGGTGGAAGCCGTGAAGGCTACTTCACCCTGGCAACCCGGCGCCGAGCAAGGCCGCCCCGTGCGCGTGCAAATGCGTGTGCCGGTCCAGTTCTAGAACCACACCAAATACACCAATAGCTGCGAAGCCGACCCCGTAAGGTCGGCTTCTAGGCGTTCAGGTGTCGCGTGCTTGCAGCAAGGACCAGATGCACGAGATGGCTTGGTCCTAGAATGGGTTTACTCACACCCCCCCCCCCCCCCAATTTTTGGCGGACGATCGCGTACACGGCATCGATCTTTTGTTCCAAGCGGTACATGCGGCCCTGCTCGCCCAATGGCGCAGCAGAACCAACGGGCGTAGGGCTATGGAGATCCTTGGGTCCTTGGGCGCGCAGTTGCCTTTCATAGGCAAGGCGTTTCTTCCTGGGCAGGCACCGGATCAACGACAGCACGTTACAACAATGGAAAAGCGCCAAGGCTTGCAGGCGATACAGCGGCGGAATTACCCGCCCCTTCTCGTAATGCAAATAGCCTGTTTGTGAAAGGTGAATGCCTTCGGCTACCGCTTCCTGCGGCAATGCCTTGTTCTCGCGCAAGCGTTTAAGCTCACGAGCCAGTTTCTCCATGGTATGCGGGGGTGTAGGGGGTTGCGCATCTGCCGAACGTTGGAGCGATCTGGTCAATGGCCAAGATAACGGCCGATCCGATCGATCATGCGCGGCGCATAACGAAAGAGTGATCGGCGCGTAAGGAACGGGGACCCTTGTGCTCAGGTTTGGTGGGCGGTAATTGTGCCGCGATCAAATCCTAAAGCCATGAAGAAGCGCCGACCCTTGTACCTGACCGCGTTGAGCGTCAGTTTGCTTTGTACGTATGGATCGAATTGCCAAGCTCAACAGCCTCCACCTTCGGCAGGGGCGGTGGAGTGGGTAAGCCCGTACACTCACGAGGACGAGAGAAGCGAGAGCGGAAAGTATTACAGTCACTACTACGATGCGACCATACAGCGATACCGGAACGAGCCGTTGCCACTGAGCGCTCAGCACTATGGCGACCCGCAAAGCCGGGCCGAATCCGGCGAGGACTGGTTCTACGGCCATGAGAATATCATGATCGGCGGCAACTTCGGTGGATTCATCACTGCGGGCTATTCGAGTTGGCCGAATTGCTGGTGGGCGGGGCCTGAATACTGCTCGCGCCCAAACCCCCTCATTGGCGAACCATTGAATAACAACGGCGACTGGCGACCAAATATCGAAGAGTTCGAGAAGGTGGATTACCGCAAGGGTCATACGCGAGGCCTTGTCGCACAAGTGGACCCCGATGGCGAAGAGGTATGGTACCGGCATTTGTTCCCCGGCCAGATCTGGAATGCCATCCAGACGAGTGATGGTGGTTTCCTATGCGCAGGCGTTGCATATACATCACGCTGGCCCAGCGATTCCGAAATGGGCGATGAACTTACGATACGCATGAACGACGACCTTGTGACTGACATCAACCTGCTCGAGTGCTCCGTTTTCACCGACGAGATCATGTCGAGCATGGGGTACGTGGCCAAACTCTCCGAGACTGGCGACGTGTTGTGGTGTACGATGCTGAACAGCGCGACAAGCACGACCGCAGGACTTTTGGCCGGGGGCGAGATGCATGACGTAGTGGAAGTCAATGGCGTGAACGGAGTGGAGTATTGGGTGGTGGGTCGGTCCACCCCAGGAGACAACCTACCCTACGTAGCACGGTTGGATGTCAACGGTGTGCGCCTCGGTTATGCGACTTACTCGAGTGCTGCATTTCCTGCCTTGCCCGCAGAATGGCCCGATATGGATGAGGGTGTGTTCATGTCAATAGAAAAGGACCCTTCGTCCGAATTGGTTTTGATCTCTGGATGGTACAGGGCGAGTGGCACGGCGCACGCGCTCGCAATGGTCGTTGAAGCGGGAACGGGCGATTTACTGCCATCATGGTACGTGGACGCCGGTAGAGTGGGCGGCCCACTTGATCTCCTTGGTGGGCACGACCCGAGTCTAACGAGCTACGCGACAGGCGGGGGTTTCGTCCCCTTGGCGGATGAAACGACGGTAGTTATCCCCGTGCTGGCAAATTTCAGTTTCGGCAATACCTATAGTGGACCCAAGGAGGCTACATTGCTAGTACATGGTTTCCAGCCAGATGGCACGTTGACGTGGACGACCGATCTGGAGGCTGTCCGTGCCTATGACCTGCAAGCCGACATGCAGGCAACCGCCGATGGTAAAGTCGCAGTGGTCAGCTCCAAATGGGGGGCCGAGCAGATTCTGCAAGGCTGGCAGCTACCGACAGAAACCTTTGATTGCTTGGTGAATGATTTCGGGGAAGCGCCTGATGGCGCCACGCATGACTGGGCATTCAGCTTTAACTACAACTATTGGAACACCGACGCCTACGTGGCCAAATTGAACCCCGTTGATGGAACGGTAATCTGGGAAACCTCTTGGGACGCCGACCCCACGAGCACTTTCGAGTGCAGCCCCGGCGACTTGCGCAACCAAGAGTGCGTGTACAAGATCACAGAAGCACCCGGCGGTGGATTGGTCCTTAGCGGTAACACCAGCCACAACTTCGATGATTATTACTTGGTGAAGTTGAACGACTGCCAAAGCAGTGTCGAGTACGACTTCGTTGTCCTCGAGGCCGTGGCCGGTTCCGTGGACCATTCCTATACCCTGGCGAGCGACGAGATCTGGGACGCCGATAAGAACATCGTCGGCACCATCATCATCCCCGATGGCCTAACCCTCACCATAAGCGACTGCACCATCCGCTTTGCTGACAGTGAGCAAGTGGCATGGCCTACGCGCATCGTTGTAGAGAACGGTGGCAAGCTCATCGTGCAGAGTTCCACGCTCACCTCCATCACCAGTTGCCCCAACAGCCTCTGGGACGGCATTCTGGTGCAGGGCGATGAGTTCGCCTCACAGCTTTGGCAACCCGGTGGAGTGCAGCAAGGCGTTCTGGAGATGAAGTACAGCACCATCAGCAACGCGCGTATGGGCGCCGTGGCCGCCAACGAGTTCTTCACTCCGCCCTTGGCGCCGCAACCCGGCGCACGCAGCGGCGGCATCATTACCGCCTACGATTGCCAGTTCATCAATAATCGGTGGGATGTGGCGTTCTCCCCCTACGAGAACCACGGCGTGATACTCCCCGAAGAAGTGTGGCCAAATCTCAGCTACTTCACCCTCTGCCGCTTTGTTACCCAAGGCGACATGCCCAAGGCAGGTGATATCCCCCGCGAGCATGTGTTCATGAGCGGTGTGCGGCGCATCGCCTTCCAAGGCTGCACATGGGGCAACGATATGTTCGGCTCCCAGCCCGATGTGCTGCCCAGTGACCAAGGCCAGGGCATCGAGAGCATCAATAGCACCTTCGTGGTGGCCGACCATTGCGGCAGCTGGCCAGACCCCGGTGTGCCCTGCCCCTCACAGGACCTCACGCATAGCAGCTTCTTCAACCTGCACCGCGGCATACAGGCCGTTACCTTCGATCCTAGCAAGACCTTTAGCGTGGACAACACCACCTTCACCGGTACCAACTACGCCATCCGCATGGAAGGCGTGCAGGACGCCAGCATCACGCGTTGCGAATTCAACGTGCCCACGCCACTCACCTCCGGCATTGTGGGGGTCACGTACGGCGTGTATAGCGATGAATGCACCGGCTACCGCATCCAAGAGAACAGCTTCTACACCAGCCAGCCAGGCGCCCCGCGTAAGGTGGGCCTCATCATTAAGGACAGCGGCAGCGACTACAACACCTTCTACAACAACAGCTTCGAGAACCTCTATACCGGCAGCATTTTACAAGGCGTGAATGCCGATGCCAACGATGAGACCGGCCTGGAAGTGAAGTGCAACGACTACGGCCTGGTGGACCAGAACACCTTTGATGTGGCACTTACTGGCGGCGTTGTGCGCGTGCAGAAAATGCAAGGGCAGCCGATCACTGATCAGTTCGATCAAACACAATGGAAGAATCCCGCTGGCAACCGCTTCAGCGTGGACCACACCGGTAGCGGCGACCCCGAGGAGGATTGGCATGTGCAGGTGACCGCTACGATCGTGGAGTATTTCCATCACACCCCTTCACCAGGAAATCGGACCAAGCCTAGTTACTCGGACGTTCCGAACGAGATCGGCACCACGGACCAATCCGTGTTCTGGCCCGCAAAGGAGATCGCCTGTCCCAGCGAATTGCACGAAGGCGACACCAAGGAGGAGAAACGCCTGTTGGCCGAAGGCGAGCACGGCGAATACGAAGCGAGCAAGGATGCCTACGATGCCAACAAGGACAATGGCGATACCTACAGCTTGCTGGGCTATGTAAGCGACCCCACCAAGAGCAGCGCCCAAGTGCGCAACGCCCTGCAAAGCGTGGCACCCAAGGTGAGCGCCGAAGTGTGGCAGGCGGCGTTCGAACGCACGCCCGCCATGAGCGCTTGGCACATCACCCAAGGCCTGCTGAGCAACAGCCCATTGCAGAGCGATGTGTTGCGTATGGTGGACGAGTACGCATTGCCCAGCAGCTATGCGGCCATGGTTCTTGCCGCGCAGACTGGTGACGTGAACATCCTCACCCAACTGGCCAGTGCTGTTGCCCGGCACGGTGGCAACAAGGCTGAAGCCTTGTCCGATCTGGGCCGAATGAGTTGGCTCGATAGCTTGGATCTGGGCGGATCTTTGGATAGCCTGCGGCTTTTCCACGAAGCGTTGCCCGCCAACAATCATGCACTGGCCATAGGTGGTGTGCTGGCTGCGCAAGCGGACTACAGCGCACTGGAAACCTTGGCCTTGGCCGAAGAGATAGCTGGCGATGCAACCGAACGCTATGCCGTGCTGAAGCACTTTGCACAACTAGAACAGCAGCAAGGTTGGAGCGAAGCCGATGCAAACCTGCGCACGTGGCTAAGTGGACTTGGCCAACAACGTGATGTAGTTGGCAGCACCTGGGCGAACGCATGGTTGCACGCCTTGGGTGAAGACCTGCCCGAAGAAGTGATCATACTGCCAGAAACCGGCCCGAAGAGCGCAGGCCGAAATCGCACGGTGCAAGCGGTGCAGTGGGCGGAGGAAGATGTGCTAGAGGTTTTCCCCAACCCAGCGATCAACGTCGCCTATGTGGTCTTCGATTTCGGTGCGAGCAGTTCATCGGCTCAATTGCGACTGCTGGATGTGAATGGTCGCCAATTGAGCACCCAGATAATCAGTGGTGCGCAGGGCATTGCGACGCTCCCGCTAGAAGGTGTAAGCGCTGGGGTCTACATCATTGAAGTGGTGCGGCCGGAACAACCCAGTCACCAAACTCGATTGGTGGTGCAATAAGCGACCATGCGGATCCTGTTGGGCATATTGCTACTATTTGTTGAAACCCTGAGCATAGCTCAGGGTTTCAACAAACGGTATGATGCGTTCAATTGGGGATTCGCGCAAACAGCGTTCGGTGTTGAACCGTTTACCGATGGATATCTGGTGGCATCAGGGAGTAGCGACTATGATAGCATTGCCCCCGGTGAATACTTCTTTCATGCCTCGGTATTGCTGACTCGTATAGACGGCAATGGGGTCAAGCTCTGGGAAAAGCGCTCTTGGCGCCCCTATCACAGTTCACTCCCCGGCTGGAGCAACTGCTGCGACACGATCCCCGGCGGTGGCTACGTGGTGGGTGGCGCCAGCGAGGACACCACCGGCTTCGACGAGGTGTACCTCATGCGTTTCGATGCCAATGGCGATACGCTATGGACCAAGGTGTTCGGTGATCCCAATGGGAGCGACTTTTGGATCGGCTATCAAGTGAAACGGACACTTGATGGTGGGTTTGTCATCATGGGCTTCACTGGTCCGGAAGGACTGAGCTCCTATCAGGCATTCGCCATACGTACAGACGAGAACGGGACAGAGCTTTGGCGCAGAACCTATTCATGGCCAGGCAATCCATTTTCAGGCTTCCTCAGTTGTTCCCTTGGCGATTTAGGCGACCTCTTCATGGCAGGCTCACATAACATCACCATAGGCAATACGGACCATTGGGTGCAACGCACCGACAGCTTGGGCAACATGAAGTGGCGTGTCAGATGGGGCGGTCCATTCTCCGAGGCAGGCACGCAGATCATTACCGGTGCAAGTGGGCATGTCCTAGTATTCAGCGCCAGGGGTTATGCCACCAACAGCTCGGCGATGCGCTGCTACATCGCCAAGCTCGACAGCACAGATGGAGGCATCATTTGGGACCGCGAGTACGGCCCAACGGCGCCATCAACGCTATTTCTTGCTGGGAAGGAATGCTCCAATGGAGATTTGATCGCGGCTGGAGCAACATATGCCAATATGAACATGGGCAGCGGGCAAAAGGGTCTGCTCTGCCGCACCACCAGCGAGGGCGATAGCCTGTGGATGTTCGCGTACTACAGTCAGCACGATTCACTCACCGATGGCACCGGCCGCTTTTATGATGTGTTGCCCACGGCCGATGGCGGCTTCATTGCCGCAGGCGCCACTTACTTCAGCGCAAGCGGCAACAACCCGCAAGGCATTAGCCAAGACACCTGGGTGGTTAAGGTGGATGGTAACGGGTGCATAGTGCCCGGCTGCAACAACGTGGGCATAATCGAGCAAGCCACCAACTTGTTGGATGCGTTCAGCATCTATCCCAACCCGGCGCATGGCAGTGCTACCATTCAGTTGTCGCTACCGCCAAGTGTGAGCGGTGCATTGGAGTTGAGCATTGTTGCAGCGGATGGCCGCATTGTACAACGAGAGCAGCTTGCAGGCGGTAGCAACACTTTCACCCTTTCACTCTCTCACTTGGGTTCTGGGCTGTACTACGCGCATGTTACCCAACGCGGCAAGTGGCTCACGGGAGGTAAACTCGTGGTGGAGTGAGGCGGTGAACCCGGCTTGGATGGAGCCCTGTGGTCCATTAGCGGCGAGCACTCGATGGCACGTCAGGACCCTGCCCAACTATTCAGGCAATAATGCCAGATGCGCCTCGTTGGATGGGGCGGATCCAAGATCCATGGCCATGCCGTCCAGAAGTACGTTGCCCACATTGATCATCCTGGTGTTGGGCTTGGAACTGGTTATCTACCTCTGGGCGCTCGGAACCACCGAACCAGAATTCGTATGCGATAAGTGTGCGCGTAACTCATGTAGGGTTTCATCGCTCATCAACCTGGGCACGCTGCTCTTGATCGGCTACAATGGTTTCGTGAAGATCTACGGCGATGAAGCAAAAAGGGATGCCCTGCGCGTTTTGATAACCGTGTTCGCGGTGAACCATGTTGTTCACTTGGCGTTCGTACTGTGGAATTTCGACCATCACCACTTGGTCTTTAGCGCGGCTGAGAACCTGCATGGCGCCGTAACGTTCGCCTGTTTGCTGTCGGTACCGATCGCAGTGTGGTTCATCAAGCGTTCCAGGCCATTGTGGAATGTGCTCTTGCTGATCCACCTCTTCAACGTGAGCTACTTCATCATGAAGACCTTCCATTCGAAGATCAAACCGGATCATCCGGCCTACCACAACCAACTCGGCATTGTCGTCACCTGCGCAGCACTCGTTTACGTGCTGTATCGAATGGTCCGCGATTCCGCATTAATTCCGGAAGCGACCGCATGAGGGGTGGATGAATTGGTGCATCGATGATCTGGTCTACAGGGGGCGGCCCCATGTTATGTAGGCGATCAGCATTTACCCCAACCCAGTAAACAGCAACGCAACACTTCAATTGACCCCGCCACCGAGCGTGAGCGCCAAGGATCTTGAGTTGTCTCTGGTAAGCGCTGACGGTCGTGTGGTGCAGCGACAGAAAGTGCCGCAAGGCGTTGGTCATTCCGAGCAAAGCGAAGGAACAACATTCAGCTTTCCACTTTCAGCTTTCTCGCCCGGCCTCTACCATGTACACCTCAGCGACAACACCCGCTGGATCAGCGGTGTGAAGTTGGTGGTGGAGTGAGCTGCGTTGAGCATTCTACATTTTTCATTTTGCGTTTTTCATTCGCCTACCAAGCCCTGCTTTGGCCTAGGCCGATCACGCGTCCTTCCCGTGGCACTGCTTGTACTTCTTCCCGCTACCGCACGGGCAAGGATCATTGCGCCCTGCTTTCTTTTCCACACGCACGGGTGTCATGGGTTGTGGCGGGCCTTGCGGAGGCATGGGCCCACGCATGGGCCCACCACCTGCTGCGGGGCGCGGGGCCGCGCTGCGCGAAGCACCTGCGAACTGCGGGGTCTCCGTGCGGCTGGTCTGCAAGCGCTCTTGCGGTGCACGCGGTGCTGGTGCTTGCTGCACTTGCGGTTGCGCACTGGGCAACGCGGCACGCGCTAGGAAACCGACCACCTCTCCGTTCATTCGGTCGATCATGGCCTTGAAAAGGTTGAAGCTTTCTAGCTTGTAGATCAGCAAGGGGTCCTTCTGTTCGATGCTGGCGTTCTGTACACTGCGGCGCAGTTCGTCCATCTCGCGCAGGTGTTCCTTCCACTCGTTGTCGATAATGGCCAGCGTGATGTACTTCTCCACGCTCGAAGCAAGGTCGCGTCCTTCGCTTTTGTAGGCCTTTTCCAAATTGGTCACCACTTGCATGGTCTTGATGCCATCGGTGATGGGCACCACGATGTTCTCGTATTGCGCACCTTGGTTCAGGAACACATCGGTGATCACAGGCATGGCTTGTGCTGCGGTGCGCGCCATATGGCGATCATACGCTTCCATGGTGGCGTTGAACGAACGGTCGATGAGCTCATCGGCCTTCATTTTCCCGAAACCGACCTCATCCACTGGACTCTCGGCGGAGAACTTGCGGAGAAACTCGAACTGGAATCCATCGAAGTCGCCGGTGGAATGGTACTCGGCCACGGTAGCGCTCACTGTATCGTGGAACATGTTCAGGATGTCCAGCTTCAGGCGTTCGCCGAAGAGCGCGTGGTGGCGGCGCTTATAGATCACCGTGCGCTGGCTGTTCATCACGTCATCGTACTCCAGCAATCGTTTGCGAATGCCGAAGTTGTTCTCCTCCACCTTCTTCTGAGCGCGTTCGATGCTGGCCGTGACCATGCTGTGCTGGATCACTTCGCCTTCCTTGAGGCCCATGGTGTCCATGATCTTCGAGATCCGCTGGCTGTTGAACAGGCGCATGAGATCATCCTCCAGGCTCACATAGAACTGCGAGCTGCCCGGATCACCTTGGCGACCTGCACGACCGCGCAACTGGCGATCCACGCGGCGGCTCTCGTGCTTCTCGGTACCGATGATCGCCAGACCACCTGCTTCCTTCACACCGGGTCCGAGCTTGATGTCGGTACCACGACCGGCCATGTTGGTGGCGATCGTCACAGTGCCCGGCAGCCCGGCCTGTGCCACGATCTCCGCTTCACGCTGGTGCTGTTTGGCGTTGAGCACATTGTGCGGGATCTTGCGCAGGGTGAGCATGCGGCTCACGAGTTCGCTCACTTCCACACTGGTGGTACCCACGAGCACCGGGCGGTTCGCTTCTCGCAGTGCCACGATCTCATCGATAACAGCGGTGTATTTCTCGCGCTTGGTCTTGAAGACCATGTCCTCGTTGTCCTTACGTACCACCGCGCGGTTGGTGGGGATCACCATCACGTCCAGCTTGTAGATGTCCCACAGTTCCTGCGCTTCGGTCTCCGCCGTACCGGTCATGCCCGCGAGCTTGTGGTACATTCGGAAGTAGTTCTGCAAGGTGATCGTGGCGTAGGTCTGGGTGGCAGCTTCCACCTTCACCTTTTCCTTGCTCTCGATCGCTTGGTGCAAGCCGTCGCTGTAACGGCGCCCTTCCAGTATACGGCCGGTCTGCTCGTCCACGATCTTCACCTTGCCGTCCATGACCACGTACTCCACGTCGTTCTCGTACAATGCGTAAGCACGGATCAACTGGTTCACCGTGTGGATGCGTTCGCTCTTCACACCGAAATCGCGCAGTAGTTCATCCTTGCGCCGGGCCTTCTCTTCGGCTGCTGCGGCGCTCTTCTCGATCTCGGCGATGTTGGATCCTACATCGGGCATGATGAAGAACGAGGTGTCGTTCATGTCCCCGCTGATCAGGTCCACGCCCTTTTCGCACAGTTCAATACCGTGCATCTTCTCATCGATGGTGAAGTACAGCTCGGCATCCACCTTAGGCATGTCCTTGCCTTGGTCCTGCAGGTAGTTGTTCTCGGTCTTCTGCAAGTGGTTGCGCACACCGTTCTCGCTCAGGAACTTGATCAGTGCGCTGTTCTTCGGAAGGCCGCGGTATGCGCGCAGCAGGGCCATGCCGCCTTTCTCCAATTGATCCTTCGTCGCCGTTCCGTCTCCCAATCCCTTCAGGTTGTCCTTGGCCTCGGAGATCAGTTTGGTCACCAGTTGCTTTTGCGTGTTGTATAAGCGCTCCACGCGCGGCTTGTACTCATCGAACTGGTGGATGTCGCCCTTGGGCGTGGGGCCACTGATGATGAGCGGTGTACGCGCATCGTCAACGAGCACGCTATCCACTTCGTCCACGATGGCGAAGTGGTGCTTGCGCTGTACAAGTGCCGACGGTGCGTGCGCCATGTTGTCGCGCAGGTAGTCGAAGCCGAACTCGTTGTTGGTGCCGTATGTGATGTCGGCCTGGTATGCGTTGCGGCGCTCGGGACTGTTGGGCTGGTGCTTGTCAATGCAGTCCACGCGCATGCCGTGGAATTCATGGATGGGCCCCATCCACTCGGCGTCGCGTTTCGCGAGGTAGTCGTTCACGGTCACCACGTGTACGCCGCGGCCAGTAAGTGCGTTGAGGAACACGGGCAACGTGCTCACCAGCGTTTTGCCTTCACCGGTTCCCATTTCGGCGATCCTGCCTTTGTGCAGGGCGACACCGCCGATCAGCTGCACATCGTAGTGCACCATTTCCCACTTGGTGGGGTTGCCGGCCGCGATCCATGTGTTGCTCCAATAGGCATCGTCGCCCTCGATGCGAACGGCATCGGGTCGCTTGGTGGCGATCTCGCGATCTCGGTCATTGGCACGAACGCGCACTTCGCTGTGCTCGGCGAAACGTCGGGCTGTTTCCTTCACGATGGCGAAGGCCTCGGGCAGTATTTCCAGCAGGACCTCCTCGATGACCACGAGGCTCTTCTTTTCCAGTTCATCCACCTCCTCGTAGCGCTTCTCACGCTCCTCCATTTCCATGTGCGCATCGGCGTCGATCTCTGCGCGCAACTGTGCTACACGCTCATCGTTGGTTCGCGTGGCATCGGCAATGCGCTTGCGCAGTTGCTGTGCACGCTCGCGCAGTTCGTTGTTGGTGATACCATCGACCTTGGCGAAAGCGGCCTTGGCCAGTTCCACCAGTGGCATTACTTCCTTCAGGTCGCGCTGGTACTTGTCGCCGAAGACCTTCTTGAGGGCCTTGGTAAGGGAACCGATCATCTCGTGCGGTGTTGTTGCGCGGCCTTGTAATGTGCCATGCGCGAAAGGGTGCCAAAGGTAGCGGGCCACGTCGAGCACGGACCTTGCCAGAAGGGGCGTTCTGCCAATGCGTCACACGGAACGAAGAAGCCCCGCGTTGGCGGGGCTTCGGTGATCGTCGGTAAGTGGGTCAGTATTCGTCCTCGTTGAAGAAGAAGTCCTCTTTCGAAGGGTAATCGGGCCAGATCTCTTCGATCGTCTCGAAGACCTCCTCTTCATCCTCTATGGCTTGCAGGTTCTCCACCACTTCCAGCGGAGCGCCGGTGCGCATGGCGAAATCGATCAGCTCCTCCTTGGTGGCCGGCCAGGGTGCGTCCTCCAAGTACGAGGCGAGTTCTAGTGTCCAATACATCGATGCGCCGGTTCTAAGGTCTGTGAAATTGGCGGCAAATATAGACGGATGGGGATCCGACGGACGGCGACTTTTCAACCGTTCGGCAAAGCGGCTGGAGCCCTGGAATTTCTAAGCGTGACGGGCAGTTCCGCCGGACGGGTTCCACGGACGATCCACGGCTCCGTTCAAATGACCCAAGTGGCGGGCCAGGGTGAAGAACAGATCCGATAGGCGGTTGAGGTAACGAATGAGTACAGGGTCGATGTCCGTCGCGTGCGCGAGATGCACTGTGCGGCGCTCGGCGCGGCGGCATACCGTGCGGCAGATGTGTGCTTGCGAAACCGCCACGTGACCACCGGGCAAGATGAAATTGCGCATGGGAGCGAGGTCTTCATCCATGGCGTCCATGGCGTGCTCCAATGCGGTGATGTCCATGTCGCCGATCACGGGCACCTTGAACCTGATCGCTTCTTCGGCGCTGTTGCTGGCCAAGCGTGAACCGATCGTGAAGAGCGTGTTCTGGATGGAGACGAGCAGGTCGCCGTGGTGCGGTGCCGCCAGATCGCGCAGCATGCCTACGTGGCTGTTCAGTTCATCCACGGTGCCGTATGCCTCCAGCCTTGCGTGGTCCTTGGGCACGCGCGTGCCACCGAGCAATCCGGTCTCGCCTTTGTCGCCGGTGCGTGTGTAGATCTTCATTATTAGTGACGTGTTCTGGCTGTTGCGCTATTCAAGGCAACAGTACCACGTAGCCGTGGCTCCGGCGGCTCGCATGATCGATCAGTCCGTTGCCATTGGGCATTAAGCTGAAATTCGCTGTACACACCTGCACCATGTTGTTCTCACCCACGGCCGTGTGAATGAGCGGGTTGCCCTCGGCATCGGTCATCAGGTTCACGTCCTCGTTGCCGCCAAGGCCGAAAGAAGGGATCAAGCCGCCGCGCACTGGATCACCATTGGGAAAGTCCAAGGTCCGCACCTCGCCAGCGCCACTGCGCAGGAGCCATTTCGCCAATTGGGCCATCGCGCTCGGCGCTATGGATAGTGCCACAGCGGGCAGTATGTATCGGACCAGTGTCACCGGTTGCACTGTGCAGTAGTTTGCAATGTATGCCAATGCCCGGCACCCCAATGGGTTCCGGGCGGTGAGCTGTGCACATCACATGTTGACGCCCGCGATCAGTACCGCAGCTTGAAATGTTCCTTGGCCTGACCGCTCCGCAGGAACAGCAGGCCCATGTTGTACAGGTCCGCGCTCACGGTCACGCGCGAATGCTCTTTCAGCGCGGTCCATGCTTCTTCCATGCCACGACTCCAGTGTATGTCGTCCAGGATGAAGACGGTGTCTTCGTGTGCGTGAGCGAGGCATTGTTCGAAGTAGTCCAATGTGGGCTGCTTGGCATGATGCCCATCGATGAACACAAGGTCGAGCGGACCGATCTTGGTGAGCAGTTCCGGCAATCGGCGTTGAAAACTGCCGAGCACAGGTACAATGTTGCGTTGGCGCGCCTGCTCGAAGTGGTGCAGTGCAATACGGTAGGTCTGTGGGCAGCCTTCGATGGTGTGCACCGTGCCTTCATCAGCTCCACGCGCCAAATACAGCGTGCTGATGCCGAAGGAGGTGCCGAGTTCCACTACTTGCTTCGGCCTGAAGTAGCGCGCCAGCCTGAACAGCAATTGCGCTTGGCGCGGACCCTTGAGCGCGGTGCGCGCAATGTCCGAGACGCGTCGTACAGGTAGATCGAGCACGTGCGATCCGGCGCCCAGGTCGTTCACGCGGATGGTCTGCTCGCTGCGCAGAAGATCATCCCTGAGAGTTTCAATGGCGAGGTATTCCGACAGGGCAGGCTGCTGTCGCAACACCTTGTCGATGAGGTCGTACACGAACGGGCTGTGCACGCCATGGCGGCTCCGTGCCTTCACCAAATGGCCGAGGTAACTACCCAACTGACGCAACTGCTCGCTCATTGCGCGCAAAAATAGGTGGGGTGGATCGAGGTCCCACGAATGCTTTCGCGCTAGCCAGAATAGCGGTGCGGTGCGATCAGGAAGCGGCGCGCTGTTGCGCCAGTGTTCGTCTGGCCTCCATGTAGTACTTGAACGGTACCACCAACATGCCGAAGCACTCACCATCCTCCTTGCTCAGTTTCTTGTGGTGCGCCTTGTGTGCTTTGCGAATGGCGAGGAAGTACGCTTTGTTGGTGCTGCGCAACCATTTGATGCGTTGATGGATGAAGACCTCGTGCACCAAGAAATAGAGGATGCCGTAGATCAGGATCCCCAAGCCTATCCAAAGCCAAGGCGTGTGCAAGCCGCTGATGCTACCGACAATAAAGAGCGTCATCGACGGTACTGCGAAGATCAGGAAGAAGGTGTCATTGCGTTCAAGGAAGCCGTAGTGGTCCTTGCGGTGGTGGTCCGAATGCAAATGCCAGAGCCAGCCATGCATCAAGTACTTGTGTGTGGCCCACGCCACGAACTCCATGGAACAGGCTGTGCTGACAACGATGCCGATGATGGCCCAAGTGTTCATGCCGAAAGGAACAATGATGCGGGCTGGAGTGTTCGTTGCTCTTCGTTGATCAAAGGTCGAAAGTAGTCCGTTGTTACCCCGATTGGAAAGGAGACAATAGGAGCGTGCTGGCGAACGCGGATCGCCTCCGGAGCACAATGCCTATGGATCATCCGATGACTTCCAACTTCGGATACCGCTGGCGCCAGAACTCGAGCGCTTTCTGGCTGGCGATTGTGATCACGGTGCGAGCGTCCAACCTAACCTTGATGGCTTTGAGACCTTGCTTCACCGGTTGTGTAAGGATCAGTACCTTCTTCTTGCGTGGCATGGCTATGCGTTTTGTTCGTTCCTGTTGTCGATCGACGCTTTCGCACCTGACAATGCTGCCTTGTAGGTCGCAAGTGCGCGATCGCGTGCTACTTCATGAACGATCACGGGCTGCACATAGTTTGCCGTGCCGAGCTCTGGCACCCATTGCTTCACATAGTTTAACCTTGGGTCGAACCGTTGAAGTTGCAGTGTGGGATTGAACACGCGGAAGTACGGCGCCGCATCGCAACCGGAACCCGCCGCCCATTGCCAATTGCCGTTGTTGCTGCTCAGTTCGAAGTCGAGCAACTTGCTGGCGAACCATGCTTCGCCCCAGCGCCAGTCGATGAGCAGGTGCTTGCATAGGAAGCTGGCCACTACCATACGCACGCGGTTGTGCATAAGACCTGTGGCGGCCAGCTCTCGCATACCCGCATCAACCAAGGGATAGCCTGTGCGGCCCAAGCACCACGCCTCGAACTCTGCTTCGTTGTTGCGCCATTCGATCCGGTCGTATGCGGGCTTGAAGGCGCGTTCGGGGTGTGGAAAGTTCCAGAGCACCTGCATGAAGAACTCCCGCCAGATGAGTTCGTTGACATAGGCGGGTGAGCGATCGAACGATCTCCGGACCAGTTCGCGCACGCCCACAGTACCGAAGCGCAAATTCACGCTCATTCGGCTCGTGCCGACTACTGCCGGTATATCGCGCGTGTTGTGGTATGCGCTCAATAATTCATTGGTGAGCAAAGGTGGCTGCACGTCCACGTCGGTTTTCCGGAAACCGATCGCTTCCAGCGAAGGATAGGGGAGCGGTGCACTTCGGAAGAGCCGATGCAGCAATTGCTCGCTCGTATGCGGATCAGCCATGTGCGGCTGGAACAGGGATCGCCACTTACGTATGTATGGTGTACAAACAGTGTAGGGCGCACCGTCGTCCTTCATCACCTCGGCGCGTTCGAAGATGCTGATGTCCTTGAATGTTCTGAACGGAACACCGGCCCCGGCCAGTAGTTCACCTACTGCTCGGTCGCGCGCAAGGGCATAAGGCTCGTGATCATGGTTGGCGGTAACAGCCGTGATCGTGAAGCGAGAGAGCAGATCACGCCATACTCTGAGCGGGTCACCGACCTCCACCAAGAGCGAGGATCCTTCTTCTTGCAAGCATAGACGCAATTCCGCCAACGTGCGGTGAATGAAGTCGACACGGCGGTCCGCCTTGTCTTCCAGCCGATCAAGGATGTCGCTGTCGAAGATGAACACTGGAAGCACGTCGCCATGTTCGGCGAGTGCCCGCCAGAGGCCATGGTTATCGTGAAGGCGTAGATCCCTGCGCATCCAGTGGATCGTCACCCGAGGCTTGGTCATCCGGGATCCGGATGGTGCGGCATACGCTTCATCCATGTTAGATGAGTGCTCATCACTTTGGGCCAACACACACGCAGCCATGCTGTGTAGAGCCCTGGTCGCTTGCTCATGTCGGCGTCCAATTCCTGCATCGCCATGTACCGGTGGTCTTCTACCTCGCTTGGATCCGGCGCGCAACCTCGGGTCCAGGTGCCGAAGTACACATGGTCCAACTCGTGTTCCTGCAGGCCGTTTTCGAAGCTGGCCTTGTACGTGAACGTGAACTGTGACTCGAGAATCGCATCGATCCCCATTTCTTCCATGAGCCTGCGCTGCGCTGCGAGCAACGTGGGTTCCTTTGGTCGCGGATGCCCACAACAGGTGTTGGTCCAGAGGCCACCGCTGTGGTATTTGGAGCGTGCACGCTGCTGCAGTAGCAAACGTCCTTCTCCATCGAACAAGAACACCGAGAACGCACGGTGCAGCGCGCCTGCTTCATGCGCCGCCAATTTGGCCATGGAGCCGATGGGTGCATCGTTCTCATCCACCAGAACCACTTCCTCGTCCATCGTGATCGGCTCCATGATGGTTCAAAGTGCGCCGAAGCTGTGGCGCAGGTAGCTGGTGGTGAGCAAGGCGATCTTCCTGCGGTTGCGGACGCGCACACGCTCCTTCAGGATCCGATCACAAGACAATGTCTTGATCTTGCGGAAAAGATTGAGGTAGTACACGTAGGCGATGTATACGCCGAAGCGGGCACCCTTGGGCAAGGCGCGAATGCCTGCGAGCGCCGCATCGAAGTCGAGTTGGATCTCCGCTTCGATCCGTTCTTTTGTGGCGCCGTTCATGTTCGCTGCATCGACATCCGGGAAATAGGTGCGACCAAGTTGTTGGTGATCGTCCTTTAGGTCGCGTAGGAAATTGACCTTTTGAAAGGCCGCACCTAGCCGCATGGCTGCGGGCTTGAGCTGCTC
This sequence comes from Flavobacteriales bacterium, assembly GCA_046595075.1. Lineage (GTDB taxonomy): Bacteria > Bacteroidota > Bacteroidia > Flavobacteriales_F > PHOS-HE28 > PHOS-HE28. Next base: position 28,278 of record JBKJPT010000164.1, on the reverse strand, counting down.
GTATACGGCATCTTCTCCTTCGCAGAACACACGCAGGCACATGAGGCCCACCACTTCGGCACTACCGAGGATGTAGGTCTCATACGTGTTCTTGTCATACGCGGTATCCTGGAGGTCCATGGCCATGCTATCCAGGAAGGTGTCGTACAACGCGGCTTCGATCCGGTACCTGTTCACCACCGTTTGGAAAGTGTGTAGTACCGGATTCAGGCTGATGCCCTGCTGGATGGCCAGGTGCGCATCCTCCCGGAAACGTGCGAGCAACGCGGCCTTGTCGTGCTGGTGGAAGGTGTCCACGATCTCATCGGCGAAGCGCACGAAGCCGTATATCGCGTGGATGGGATCTTGGAAGCGCTTGTGCAACGAGCGGATCCCCATGGAGAACGAAGTGCTGTAGGTGTGCGTGGTGTGCCGACTGGCAGCCATGCAAATGCGATCATATTGGGCTAGGGTGTTCATGTGGGCACGTTCACTAGTTCACGTTCGATGAGATCTGCCACGAGCTGCCCGCTGATCAACGCTGGCGGCACGCCCGGTCCCGGCACGGTAAGCTGCCCCGCGAAATAAAGGCCCTTCACCTTTCTGCTCTTTACGCTTGGGCGTAGCGGACCGGTCTGGCGCAAGGTGTTCGCCAAGCCGTAGGCGTTGCCGCCGAAGGCATTGTAGTCAGCGATAAGGTCGTTGATGCAATAGCTGCGCTTGAGCACGATGTGCGGTCGTGGGTCAAAGCCGAGATGGCGAGCAATTCGCTCCATGATGATGTTGAAGTACTGCTCGCGGATCTGATCGGTGTCTTGCAGTCCCGGTGCAATAGGGATCAACACCACCATGTTGTCCATTCCTGTGGGAGCCACGTCTGTGTCGGTTCGGCTGCTGCAACTGATGTAGAACAATGGTCGCCTCGGCCATTGAGGCTTATCGTAGATGTCAGCCGAGTGCGGATCAAGCGGCTCATCGAAGAACAGGGTATGATGCTCCAGCTTTTCCAACCGCCGATCGAAGCCGAGGAAGAACATCAATGTAGAAGGTGCCATTGTGCGACGCTTCCAATAGTCTGTTGTATAGGTCCTGTAACCTACGGGAAGCATGGTCTGCTCCACATGGTGGTAGTCTGCTGTGGCCACTACCATGTCAGCGTCGATCTTTCCTGTTGCGGTAATGACACCGGTCACCTGGCCTTTTTCGTTCACATCGATCCGTTCCACGGATGCGCTCATCCGGAAGGTGGCGCCCTGCCGCATGGCCAACTTCACCATGGCATCCACCACGTTCCCCATACCACCCATTGGGTACCAAGTGCCCAATTCCAGGTCGGCGTAGTTCATCAACGTGTACAACGCTGGTGTGTTCTGTGGAGCGGCTCCGAGGAAGAGCACGGGAAATTCCATCAGCGAGCGCAAGCGCTCGTCCTTGAAGTGGGCACGCACATGCTTGCGCAAGGATCGGAATATCCGCGTGCGGAACAAGCCGGTGATAACCCCAAGGTGCGCGTATTCCGACCAGCTGAGCCCTGGTTTGTACACCAGTTCGCCCATGCCCAGGTCGTACTTCAACTTGGCATCGGCAAGGAACGTATCAAGCTTAGCCGCAGCCCCCTTTTCCGTACGCTCGAAAAAGGAGCGTAGTTCGTGCTTGTTGGCTGGGATCGACCATTCCACGCCGGGGCCGAAAACGATGGTGTACGACGGGTCCAAACGCACCAGGTCATACTGGTCCTTCACACGTTCGCCGAATCGTGCGAAGAACCGTTCGAACACCTCCGGCATCCAATAGAAGCTCGGCCCCATGTCGAAGGTGAACCCATCCTTCTTCCACACGCGTGCCCTGCCGCCGGGTTCGGCGTTCTTTTCCACCACCGTTACGGCATGGCCCTTTTGCGCCAGCGATGCCGCTGCAGCAAGACCTGCGAAACCCGAACCAATGACGATGATGCGCTTGCTCAATCTTTTGCAGGTGTATCTGTGAGCATGTGCTTCAGCCGCAATCTTGCTTCGAAGATCCTGCTCTTCACCGTTCCGATCGGAATGGAAAGGTGCGTCGCGATCTCGTTGTACTTGTAGCCTTCGTGGTGCATGATGAACGGCTTGCGGAAGGTAGGGTCCAAGTGTTCCAAACTACGTTGGATCTCGGCCATCTGGATCCTACCTTCCGCATTGTAAGGTGCACGGGCGGTGTAGGCTTCATTGGTACTGCGGCCCATATTCTCCATCAAGGTCAGGGTGCGCTTGTTGCGCCGGTGGCCGTTGATGAAGTGGTTCTTCACTATGGTGTACACCCATGCCTTGAAGTTGGTGTTGTCGCGGAACTTGTCCCTGTACAGCAAGGCACGTGTTAGGCTTTCCTGCACCAGGTCCAACGCGTTGTCGCGGTCCTTGGTAAGGCTTAGGGCGAAATAGTAGAGCTGTTGGCGAAGACCGACGAGCTGCTGCTGGAATTCAATGGTTGACACGGTTGGGATGTGTTTGACTCTCTTGACAGCACAAAGGAAGGGAACGTTGTCTAAGATAATTATTAAAAAGATGAACAAAATGAAAATATCCCAAACTGAGCCAGGCTGGGAGCGGCGGTGGAGCACGGGGGTGCGCAGGGGTGGATCGGCAGAAGCTAGATGCGCTGAACCATACATCCAAAAACGACAAAGCCCCTGATCAACAGGGGCTTTGGTGGGACGTACTGGATTCGAACCAGTGACCTCGTACGTGTGAAGCACGCGCTCTAAACCAGCTGAGCTAACATCCCAAAATGTCGATCCCGTAGCTGGTGCTAGGGGTGAGGGTGGAGGCAGCCGGATTCGAACCAGCGACCCTCTGCTTGTAAGGCAGATGCTCTGAACCAGCTGAGCTATGCCTCCAAAAGAACGGGCGGCAAATATAGAAGCCTGTTTCAGAGCACGTCTGCAACAACGAAGACGCTACCCGTAACAAGCACTAGGTCTCTGGGGGTGGCGGCGCTTTTCGCGGCAGCGAACGCTTCTGGCACCGAAGGGCAGCTGTGCCCTTTCAGCCCAAAGTCAGCTGCAGTGTTCATCAATTTTTCTGCATCCAGGCCACGCGGGATGTCGGCTTTGCAGAAGTAGTAGGTGGCGTGCTGGGGCAGCATGGCCAGCGCTGGTCCGATGTCCTTATCGGCCACCATCCCCAGCACGATGTACAACTGCTCGTGGGCAACGCTCGTGATCATCTCCTTCACTACGCGGAAGCCATCTACGTTGTGCGCCACGTCGGCGACGTTCAGCGGTTCTTTGGAAAGCACCTCCCATCGACCGCGGATCCCCGTGTTGGCAACCACGTTGATGTAACCATTCATGATCGCGTGGTTGTCGATCTTCCAGCCGCGTTCCTTCAGCTCCGTGACCGAAGCGAACGCGGTGCGCTTGTTCGCTTCTTGATAGTTTCCGCGCAAGCCACACGGCAGGATCGCCCCGGGTCCCTGTGCTGCATGGATCACTGGCGCGTGCATTTGCTCGGCTGTACCGAGCAATACGACTTCAATTTCACCCATTGCTTCGCCGACTACCACTGGAACGCCTTCTTTGATGATCCCGGCCTTCTCTCTCGCGATCGCTTCCAATGAACTGCCCAAGAACTGCATGTGGTCCCAACTGATGTTGGTGATCACGCTCACATCCGGTGTGATCACGTTGGTGCTGTCCAACCTTCCGCCCATGCCGGTCTCGATCACGGCTATGTCCACCTGTTCTTCGCGGAACCACCACAGCGCGAAGGCCACGCCCCATTCGAAGAAGGAAGCATTGATGGGTTCGAAGCCACCGCGGTGTTGATGCACGAAACGCATCACCGCTTCTTCGCTCACCATGGTGCCATTGATGCGGAAGCGTTCGCGGAAATCCTTCAGGTGCGGTGAGGTGTGCAGTCCCACTTTATAACCCGCTTCTTGGAGCACACTGGCAATGAGCGAGCAGGTGCTGCCCTTGCCGTTGGTGCCGGCCACATGCACACAACGCAGTCCCTGCTCGGGATGGCCAAGCAGGTCCATGAGCGCGTGGGTGTTGGCGAGATCGGCTTTGTAAGCCGCCTGCCCGATGCGCTGGAACATGGGGAGCTGCGCGTAGAGGTACGCTAGCGTCTCCGCGTAGGTCACTTTACTTCAGTGTGAAGACGAAAACGATGTAGCCTACTTGGTCAAGTCCGGATCCCTGCCGTGCCGAGAACTTGAACTGCTTGGCGTAGCCCTCGGCCAATTGGTGCAATTGGCGCGAGGTGGTCGTTGTAGGGCGATCGAGCTTGCCCTTGGCGTAGATCACTTTCCCCGTGGCGTCCACTTTGATGTCCACTGCTACGACACCTGCATCGGTATTGTCATTGCGAAAACTTGGCACTGTGGCCAATCCACGACCATTGAGTTCTCCTTCGAAGCCTGTACCATGGAATTTGCCAACGCCTCCACCGCCCGGAGTTTTGTTGGGTCCTGGTCCATCGCCCGGTGGGCCTTCGGTTGCCGGACCGGGGTTGTCCGAGGGGTTGAAGAGCGCGTTGGGATCGGGCTTCGCAGGCTTGGGAGTTTCCTGCCTAGGCTTGGCGGGTTTCACCGGTTCTACAATTTCCACTTCGCTTTCTTCCTCAGTGGCCACTTCTTCGGGTTGCTCGCTTTCTGGTGCTGCTGCGGGTTGTCCGCCACCGCTATTTGGATCGTTCATTCCCCCATCCAACCCACCAGCGCTCTCCAGCATTTCCAACGGGATCATGGTCTCTTGCAATGGTGGATCGAACTGCTTCAGGCCGATGAAGAGGAAGAGTATGAGCAGCAGCACGTGGAAGATCACGGTGGTGATGATCCCCGTGGTGCGATCGCGGCGCTGCTGTTCCAATGCGATGGCTGTCATGGCTGCGGCTGTGTTGGTGGCTCACCCGGTGCCACGGGTGCCGATGCGAGCACGATCTTCCACTTGTTGCGCTTGGCTATGTCGAGCACGGTGACCATTTCACCGGTGGGTACATCTTGCGCTACTTGCAGCACTACCGCATTGTCAGTACCGAACTGGTTCATGGCGGAGCCCAGCGCAGCTTCGAGATCACCTGCTGCTACGGTCCTGCCATTTATGGAGGCACTCCCGGGAGCATCGAGCCGCACAGCCACCTTGGGTTGTTCCCGGTTCGCATGCGGCTTGCTTTTGGGTAGTTCAACCGGCAACGCGAACGGGCTCACCATGGTGCTCACGATCACGAAGAAGATCAGTAGCAGAAAGACCAGGTCGGTCATGCTGCTCATGCTGAAGCCCGCGTCGATCTTATGCGTGGTGCGAATGGGCATTTTACTTGGGGCGTGTGGCGATGATCACCTTCCACTTGTTGCGCTTGGCGATGTCAAGCACCCCCACGGTGAGCCCGGCAGGTACTGTTTGGTCCACGTGCAGCACCAGCATGGGTCGGTCACCGGCGGTCTTGATCTTGTCCTGAAGTACACCTTCGAGGTCCGCGGGTTCGATCAACTGGTCATTCACGCTGAAGCGCTGATCGGCATCGATGCGCAGCCCTACCTGCGGCTTCTCCTTGGTCTTGTTGGCGCTTATGGGCAGATCCACCGGCAATGTGGTGGGGCTCACCATGGTACTGATGATGACGAAGAAGATCAGTAGCAGGAAGACCAGATCGGTCATGCTGCTCAGGCTGAAGCCCGCATCGATCTTATTGCTGCTGCGTATGTTCACGATCGTAGGGTCACTTCGCCGGAGACTCCAGTACTTCCATGAACTCGATGGTGCGCGATTCCATCTTCTGCACCACCTTGTTCACCCGCGCCACAAGCAGGTTGTAGCCGATGTAGGCCGGTATCCCGATGATGAGGCCCGCTACGGTGGTGATCATGGCCTGCATCATACCACCGCTGAGTTGACTCAGTTCCACACCCGCGCCGCTCACTTCCATGACGTGGAAGGTGACCACCATACCCACCACAGTTCCGAGGAAGCCGAGCATGGGCGCGGCGCCGGCTACGGTGGCGAGGATCGGAATGCCGGTCTCCAACTGGTAAACCTCCAATTTCCCCTGGTTCTCTATGCTCACTTCGATGTCCTTCATGGGCTTGCCTATACGGTTGATACCTTTCTCCAGCATGCGGGCTACAGGCGTGTTGGTTGTCTGGCATAGGTTGCGCGCGCTGTCCAGTTTCCCTTCTGTGATGTAGTCGCGGATCTTGGCCATGAAATCCTTCTCATCGCGCAGTGCACGGCGAATGGCCATGCTGCGTTCGATGATGATGTACACAGCGATCACGCTCATGAGACCGAGCGGGCCCATGATGTACCAGCCACCCATCTTGATCAGTTCCCACACGGAGAGCGTGGTCTCGGTGGGCACCACGGGTGTGGTTACGGCCTGGTCCACCAATTGGCGCGCGGCGTCGGTGGTTTCCTGGATCTGTGCGAATAGGTCGATGAGCATGATGGCGGTGTGTGGGATTGAACGCGGTTGATGTGCGTGGAATTGTCAGTTGAGCTGTGCGAGTGCGATCTCGAAACCGGTCCGGGTTAGGTGCGTGCGGGATGCGTGACGTGCATGTGTGCGCTGCAACGCGCTTGCGATAGTGTTGCTCACATCGTTGAAGATGGCGGCGTCGCTAAGGGCGTTGCCGGGTTGCATGCAATAGGCGAACACACGCGCCATGCCGCAGTTGGCGATGAAATCGGGGATCACGCTCACACGACCATCGGCATGCTCGGCAATGGGGCCGTAGAAGATCTGCGGATCGGCAAAGGGCACGTTGGCACCGCTACTGATCACTTCAAGGCCGCTCCCTGCCATGCGGTCCACTTGGTCCGTGGTGAGCAACCGGCTGGCGGCACAAGGCAGAAAGATCTCCGCGCCCATGTCCCATATGCGTTCGTTCACTTCGGTAAAGGGCACCATGCCCGATACGTTCAAGGCGTTGCCCACTTTCTGCATGAAAGCATTGCGTACTTCATCTGCGGAAAGACCCTCGGGCTTGAGGACGCCACCCACGAGATCAATGACCCCCACGATGCGCGCTCCTGCACGGTTGAGGTAGTAGCCTGCTGCTGCGCCCACATTGCCCCAGCCTTGCACGATCACGCGTTTCCCGCTAAGATCACCGCCATAGATGCTGTAGTAGTGCCGGACACTTTCGGCAACGCCCCAGCCAGTGATCATGTCAGCCACGGCGTACTTCCCCGCAACCGGCACGTAGTTCAGATCGTCCACGATCTTGCTCACGCCGGTGCGCAGTTGCTCGATCGCCTTGGTCTTCGGTCCTTCTTCGCTACCGATGTGCCCATTCACCACACCTTCTTGCGGGTGGCGCAGGCCATAGCGCTCCGTAATGGGGATTACATCGTGCAGTTCATCCACGTTCAGATCACCGCCCGTGCCGTAGTAGTTCTTCAGCAGCGGCATCACGGCCTTGTACCAGCGGTCCAGCACTTCGCGCTTGCGCGGATCGGCGGGGTCGAAGTCGATGCCGCTCTTGGCACCACCGATGGGCGGCCCGCAGACGCTGAACTTCACCTCCATGGTCTTGGCTAGGCTCTCCACTTCGCGACGATCGAGGCCCTTGCGCATGCGCGTACCACCGCCTGCTGCGCCACCCCTCAAACTGTTGATCACCACCCAGCCCCGCGCACCGGTGGGCGCGTCGGTCCACTCGAAGACGATCTCGGGCGCGCGCTCTTCAAAGCGCTTCAGGGCATCACGCATCACTTCCTGTTCGGGGTCGGGGCGAATGTAACCGCGTGCATTCCGCGGGTCCGGAACGCGTTGAGCAGGTTATCAAAGCTGGCTGTTAATTGGGCAAATAAACCGCCCCGCCCACGCTATCCCGCCTCGCGCCCGTTACGCTCGCCAGCGCGTTCACCTCGCTCCGCATGCGCAGCACGCCCAGCAGGGCGAACACCAACGCTTCCTTGTAGTTCACCACGGTGCGATCTGGTACAAGGATCTCGGCGCGCGCATGCGCACGCAGCCGCGCAATGAGGTAGGTGTTGTGCGCGCCGCCGCCAGTGACGAGGACAGGCGTACGCGCATTGCGCAGGGCGGGGCCCAGCTGCTGGGCGATGTGTTCCACCACCGTACATAGGCGATCGGCCAATGGGATCTGATCGTTGTCGATCAAGGGCCGCACGTCGCTGGCGAACCACTCGCGACCGAGTGATCGCGGTGGCGCTTGCTTATGGAAGGGGAGGGCGTTCAGTCGCTTCAAGAGTTCGGGATCCACCTTGCCAGTGGAAGCCAACTTGCCTCCTTTGTCGTAGGCCGCTCCGCTTTGTTGTGCGAGGTGGTCGAGCGCTTGGTTGCCAATGCACACATCGTAACCCGTTACGCGTGTGGGTGCGTGCAAGGCGATGTTGCAGATGCCGCCGATGTTGAGAAACGCCCTGTAATGCTGGAAGAGCAACTTCTCCCCGAGCGGGACGAGCGGAGCGCCTTGGCCGCCCAAGGCCATATCAGTGCTGCGGAAGTCGCACACTGTGGTAATGCCGGTGATGGCCGCGATGCTCGCACCTGAACCGATCTGTGTAGTGAAGGATGCTCTTGGCTGGTGGAAGATGGTGTGGCCGTGCGAAGCGATAAGGTCCACCTTACCGCTCATGAGTTTCTTGCATTCCTTGCCGATGAATTCGCCCAGATGTACGTGCATGCCGGCCAATTGCTGTGCGTTCCCATGCATGAGTTGAGACAACATTTCGCGGACCATGGGTGCATAAGGCACCGTGCGGGCCTTCTCCATGGCATAGGTCCAGCCCGTGCGCCCTTTCTCCAAGGTGCAAAGCGCCAGATCCAGCCCGTCCAACGAGCTGCCGCTCATGACGCCGATCACGCGGTAGCGGTCGGTGCGCGAAGTATTCTTCCTCTTTGTCTTTGGCATAGTGTGGGCGAATGTATCGGCTACTTTTGGCGCCCCTCCCGGGCTTGACCCGGGATCTCACCACCATGCAAGACACCGCTACCCTCGCCGGACTCAACTTCGAACTCAGTGAAGAGCAGATCGCAGTGCGTGATGCCGCCCGCGATTTCGCGCAGAACGTGCTTAAGCCCGGTGTGATCGATCGCGATCGGGAGCAGCGCTTCCCCAAGGACGAGATCAAGCAACTGGGCGAGCTCGGTTTCCTGGGCATGATGGTGAGCCCCGAGTACGGCGGTGGTGGCATGGACACCATCAGCTACGTGCTGGCCATGGAAGAGATCAGCAAGATCGATGCGAGCGCGAGCGTGGTGATGAGCGTGAACAACAGCCTCGTGTGCTGGGGCCTGGAGCAGTTCGCAAATGAAGAACAGAAGCGCAAGTACCTAGTGCCTCTCGCCAAGGGCGAAGTGATCGGCGCGTTCTGCTTGAGCGAACCCGAAGCCGGCAGCGATGCCACCAGCCAGCGCACCACGGCGATCGACATGGGCGATCACTATTTGCTCAATGGCACTAAGAACTGGATCACCAACGGCGGCACAGCCAGCACCTATTTGGTGATGGCGCAGACCGATGCAGCAAAGGGCCACAAAGGCATCAACTGCTTGATCGTGGAGAAGGGCATGCCCGGTTTCGTGGTGGGCGCCAAGGAAGACAAGTTGGGCATTCGCGGCAGCGACACGCACACGCTCATGTTCCAGGATGTGAAAGTGCCCAAGGAGAACCGCATCGGTGCCGATGGTTTCGGCTTCACCTTCGCTATGAAGACGTTGAGCGGAGGCCGTATCGGCATCGCTTCACAAGCACTGGGCATCGCCAGCGGCGCGTATGAACTCGCACTGGCGTACAGCAAGGAGCGCAAGGCTTTCGGCAAGCCGATCTGCGAGCATCAGGCCATCGCCTTCAAACTCGCCGATATGGCCACGGAGATCGAAGCCGCCCGCCTGCTATGCCTCAAAGCCGCTTGGCTGAAGGACCAACACTTGAACTACGACCAGGCCAGCGCCATGGCGAAGGTCTTCTCCAGCGAGGTGGCCATGCGCACCACCGTGGAAGCCGTGCAGGTACATGGTGGCTATGGTTATGTGAAGGAGTACCACGTGGAACGCCTGATGCGCGATGCCAAGATCACGCAGATCTATGAGGGCACCAGCGAGGTGCAGCGTATCGTGATCAGCCGCAATGTGTTGAAGGGTTGAGCCGCCCATCGTCGCTGCTGTGATAACCACCACCGATCGTTGAAAGGCGTTCGTCGCTGTGGATCGGCGTTCGTAGCCACCCCCGCTATCTTTCGGCCGTGCCGCTGCCCAAATACGCTTACCCCGTTACGCGGCGTTCCAAGCCCCAACTGATGCGATCACGCTCTTTCTACTTTCTGGCCCTGGGCCTGTTGCTGCTTTTGGGTTCATGCGTTGGCCGCCGCAACATCAACTACCTCAACGATCCGTCGCTCACGCCCGGCGCGAGCAAGTTGTTCGAGAACCAGAAGTTCGAGTACCGCATTCAAGTGAACGATGTGCTGAGCATACGGGTACTGGGCTTGCAGGACGAACAGCACCGCCAGTTCAACGTGGAATCACAGCAGGGTTCGACCATGATCAGCGATGCGGGCCTGTTCGTGAACGGTTTCAGTGTGGACAAGAACGGGCAGATCCATTTGCCGCAGGCCGGTAAAATGAAATTGCAGGGCCTCACCGTGGGTGAAGCCCAGGACCTGGTACAGAAGAAGATCGCCGAGTACTTCCCGTTCGCTACCGTGATCCTCAAAATGGTGAACTGGCGTGTGAGCGTGCTGGGCAACATTTCCCGCCCCGGCGCATACATGGTGTACAGCAACCAGATCACGATCCTTGATGCGCTCGCCCTGGCTGGTGGCCCCAACGAGTTCGCGGACAAGAGCCACGTGACACTGATGCGACAGAGCGATCGCGGCGTACAAGCGCTGTATGTGGACCTGAGCACCACCGAGGTGCTGCGCAGCGAGTACTACTATTTGCTGCCCAATGACATTGTGTATGTTCCTGCAATGCGCGCGCGCAGTACTCGCTTGAATCTGGAGGTGTTCTCCATTCTCCTCGCCACCTTGAGCACCGCGGCGGTGGTCTTCACCGTGATCCAGAACAGCAAACCATAGCGTATGGCCACCACCCCAGCTGCTGACATCATCGACCTGCGCGCGATCGTAAAGAAGCTGCTCGCGCGCTGGTGGTGGTTCGTGATCACCTGCACCATTGCCGGTGTCTGCGGCGTTGCCTACCTGAAGGTGACCCCGAAGAGCTACTTGGTGCAAGCCAAAATGCTCATGGGTGAGGGCAGCAAGAACGGCTTCGGGCAAAAGGAGGATTTTCTCAAGGGCATGTCTTTGGGGAAGGCCAGTTCGCAACTGGAGGACGACATCGCGCTGATGACATCGCGGAGCAACATGCTGAAAACGTTGCAGCGCCTGGATTTCGGAGTAACATACTACGAGACCAAGAACTTCATGACCAACGAGCGGTACGAATACCCGCCGTTCCGTGTGGTGCTCGATACCGCTGCCGTGGTCATCACCAGCGTGCCCGTGCACGTGAAGGTGGATCGCACCGCTGGCACCTACCGCATCACCGCCAAAGGCGAGAACGTGCGGTTGTACAACGTGCAGACGCAAGAGCTGATGGACGACTTCATCGGCAATTACAAGTTGGACGAGACGCGCAAGATCGGCGAGGCCTTCAGCGGTGATCACCTCAACTTCAAGATCGTCTTCCCTGAGGACCGTGAGTATGAGAAGGGCAGCGACTACTTCTTCAAGATCAACAGCTTGGAAGCGCAGTTCATGAACTACAGCACGCGATTGGGCGTGGAAATGCCCGAGGACGATGGCCACATCGTGAAGCTGAGCCTCACCGGACCCGTACCTACAAAGGAGGTCGCCTTCATCAACAAACTGATGGAGACCTACATCGCGTGGGAACTGCACAAGCAACAACAGAAGGGGATCCGCACCATCGACTTCATAGACAAGCAGGTGGATACCGTCTCTGTTTCGCTCGAAGAAGCCGAGCAGGAGTTGGAGAACAACCGTGGCAACAGCCCGGTGCTGGGTAGTTCAGCAGGTGCGGTCGAGGCGTTGTTACAGGAGAAGAGCCGATTGCAGGACGAACGATCACGGATCAGCACGCGCCGCACGTATTGCGCCTCCATCATACAACGCCTGCGTTCCTCGGACGATGTGCGTGATTTCCCACCACCCACCGGTTTCGATGAACCAGCGCTCAACAACCTGATCATCGAGATCAGTCGTCTCACCGCCGAGATCGATGCGCAATCGGTATCGACCGGTTCGCGCACCAACCCCGCGGCGATGGCCATGCAGCGCAGGCGCAAGAACCTGCTGGGACAGTTGGAGCAGACCGCGCAGAACATCCAGCAACAGGCCGACATCGCGTATAGTGAGATCAACTCGCGCATCGGCAACATCTCCTTCCAACTGGGGCAGATGCCCGAAGAAGAGCGCCGCCTCGGCGTGAGCACCCGCAAGTTCAAACTCAGCGAGGACCTTTACACCTACCTCATGGAGAAGCGTGCCGAAGCGGGTATTGCAATCGCCAGCGATGAGGTGGACAAGCACGTCGTGGACGAAGCTCGGATCGAAGGGGGCGACGCCATCGGACCCGACAAGAAAGTGGTGCTCGCTGGAGCGCTCCTGCTAGGGCTGCTCATCCCCATCGCCTTCATCCTAGGCCGCGACTTCTTCAATGACACGGTGAACGATCTGGATGATCTGAAGCGCGCCACCAACCTGCCGTTGCTGGGCATGATACCTGCGAGCAAACGCAAACGCATTACCGCCGACGAGCCCAAGAGCATGCTCGCCGAGGCCTTCCGCACGGTTCGTATCAACCTGCAGTACTTCAACGCCGATGCACCACGGCAGGTGATCGGCTTTACCAGCAGCAGCAGTGGCGAGGGCAAGACATTCTGCGCTGTGAACCTGAGCACCGTGTTGGCGCTGGGGGGCAAGAAGGTGGTGATCGTGGATGCCGACATGCGCCGACCTAACGTGGCGCGTACGCTCGGTTTGGAAGACGGCCCCGGCCTCAGCACCCTGCTCATAGGTGAAGCACAATTGGATGGCGTGATGCGCCGCACCGATGTGCCTGGCTTGGACATGATCAGCGCCGGACCCATTCCACCCAATCCTTCGGAACTGGCCGAGAACCCGCGCATGACCGAACTGATGGCCACACTGCGCCAGCGTTACGATCACATCATCGTGGACGCGTCGCCGATCGGTCTGGTGAGCGAGTTCGTGGTGCTCATGGGCCACTTGGACGTGAGCCTGTACGTGGTGCGCGAGCGCCGCACCCGCCGGGGTGCCATGCGCCTGATCAACGAGCTGGTGCAGGCCGGCAAGGTGGGTCGTGTGGACCTGCTGCTGAACGACGTGAAGAGCGACAAGCCCGAGGGCTACGGTTACTACACCACGTAGCACGGCCAACGAACGGATGATCCGCTCCGAAGGCGCACGTAAGGTCCTCAATAGCGTTTCGTGGCTTTTCGTGGAGCGTGTGCTGCGCCTGGCAGTGGTGCTCTTTACAGGCATTTTCGTTGCCCGTTCATTGGGCGGCACGCTCTTCGGGCAACTGAACTACGCCACGGGTTTCGTGGGCCTGTTCTTCGCACTGGGCCAAGCGGGTATCGATGATATCCTGGTCCGCGAAATGGTGAGCAGGCCCGCGAAGCGCAATGAACTCATGGGCTCTGCGGCGATCATCAAACTGGTCGGTTCCGCGCTCATCATCATATTGGCCGTTGCGGGATCATTGCTAAAGGGTATGGACCACATTTCGGTGATGCTCGTTACGGTCATCGCCTTTGCGGAGCTGTTGCGCCCGTTCACGGTGATCGATCACTGGTTCATGTCCGAGATGAAGGCTAGAAAGGCGGTGAAGGTCCAAATGGTGGGAGTACTGAGCAGTTCAATGGTCAAGTTCGCGATCATAGGCGCCATGCACTTCGGCCTGCTGACAGCACCACAGGCACTTCATTGGTTCGCGTGGACCTATGTGGTGGAGAACACGGTCGTCGCATTGGCTTATTTGCTTGCGTTCAAAAGATCGGGCGGCCACTGGCGGGAGTGGCGTGCAACGCGGGCTATGACCGGTCATCTGCTGAGCGAATCATGGCCCATGCTCGTGTACGGAATGGCTATTTATGTGCAAGCCCGCGTCGATCAAGTGATGATCAAGGACCTGCTGACCAAGGTCAAGGGCGAAGCACTGGCGTTCGCTGAAGTGGGACAGTTCTCAGTGGCCCTGCGCATGATCGAAGCGCTCGGTTTCCTGCCGGATATCGTGAAAAGATCGTTGGCACCTGCTATCACCAAGGCAAAGGCCCACAGCCATGCGCTCTACACCGATAGGCTGTTGAATCTTTACCGCCTCATGTTCCTGCTCTTCCTCTTGGTGGCAGTGCCGATCTATTTCACGGCTGAACCGTTGATCGTGTATTTCTTCGGGCCCGAGTACAAGCCCGCGGGTTTTCTCCTTTCGCTCTTCGCCGTACGCTTGTTCTTCACCAACATGGGCACGGCGAAGGGTTGCTTCATAATCAACGAGAGCCTGTTCAAGTATTCGCTCTTCACCGCAGTGGTCGGTGCTGCGGTGAACATCGGTGTCAACTACCTGCTCATTCCGAAGTTCCTCTCCATTGGTGCCCTCTATGCCGCGATGATCTCCTTCTTCGTGCAGATCTTCCTGCTCGATCTCTTCGTTCCAAGGATGCGCGAGAACCTCGGCCTCATGGTGAAGGGTATAGGCACGTTCTGGCGTTTCCACCGGGCCTCCTAGCGCATGAGCAAGCACCTTGTCCCCGTGAAGCCGCAGCTCTGGAACGAGCTGGTGTGCCCCAAATGCGGCGCTGCTTCGCCTGCGGCGAAGGGCGTGCTCTTCCCCGGTGTGCACGTGCTGGGAGAATATGCGTGCACACAGTGCAGCTTTACGTTCATCGCCGACCTACCCGTTGGTTTCGCGGTGGATCATGGCATCGCCATCGGCAAGGAAAATGGTGCCATGTACGATGCGCAAGGAGCGGAACCTTGGGTGACCACTCCGCTGATGAAAGCGTTCGGATCGCCGAGCGATGAAGAGGTACGGATCGAGCGCAAGGTGTTGAAACCGAGCAAGCGCGTGGTGGTGTTGAACACGCTCGACTTCCTCTACGGTCATGTGGTGCTGAAATTGTGGAATGCGCAATACTATCTGGATGCACATCCCGATCTTGGACTTGTGCTGATCATGCCGCGTACCTTCGAATGGCTGGTACCGAAGGGAACGGCCGAAGTGTGGCTCGTGGATCAGAAGCTCGGTAAGGCACACGGCTGGTACCGTTCCATTGACCGGCAGGTGAACGCCTTACTACTGGAGTTCGATGAGGTTTTCCTCGGCAAGGGCTACGCACACCCGGACAAGTCCAAGGTGGACATTGAGCGCTTCACAGGTGTGCCTGCGTTCCATCTAGACAAGTTCAGTTCCGCGCCCAAGCATATCACCTTCGTACTGCGCGAGGACCGGCTCTGGTTCCGCACGGCTCTGCACAAGTTCAAGTACCGTGCGTTGATGAAGGTGGGACTGAAGGGCATTGCACGGTGGTACTTCCTCACCGATCAGCAACGCTTGGCGATGGGTTCATTGCGACGGATCCAAGCGCGTTACCCGGATGTGCAAGCGACGATCGTGGGCCTGGGTGCGAAGCGATCCGTTCCAGCGGGAGTAACAGACTTGCGCACACGTGCGATGAACGTGGAGACCGAACTCGAGTGGTGCCGGGTATATGCAAAAAGCCAGATCGTGGTGGGCGTGCACGGCTCCAACATGTTGTTGCCCACTGCCTTCGCCGGTGGTTGCATCGAAGTATTGCCGCACGATCGCTATGGCAACATCGTGCAGGACGTGGCAGTGCGCTGCAACGATGTGATGCAGCTCTTCCTTTATCGTTTCGTTGACGAGTTCGCCTCGGCACGTGAAGTGGCCCGCCACGCCGTATCGATGTTCTCGGACTTCACGGTCTTCCACCGCAACAACCGCATCAACGTACCGTGACCATGGCAGATACCGACAAGCAATTCACGCTCACCACACCGGTGCTGCTCATCGGTTTCAACCGTGTGGGCCCGTTGCGCCAAGTGTTCGAGGCGGTGCGCGCAGCCCGCCCACCGCGCCTCTACTTTGCCGGCGACGGACCGCGCAACGAGGAAGAACGCGCGCGGTGCGAGGAGGTGCGCGCCATGGCCAAGGAGGTGGACTGGCCATGCGAGGTCTTCACCCGCTTCAATGAAGTGAACCTCGGTCTGCGCAAGGGTGTGAGCTCGGCGATCGCCTGGTTCTTCGAGAACGAAGCCGAAGGGATCGTGCTGGAGGATGACACGCTCCCGGTTCCGTCCTTCTTCCGTTTCTGCCAAGAAATGCTGGAGCGTTACCGCAACGACGAGCGGATCTGGGTGGTGCTCGCCAACAACCTCATGGACGAATGGCCCACGCCTACAGAAGGCGATTACTACTTCAGTGCGCATGGCTACGGTGCGCCGTGGGGTTGGGCCAGCTGGCGTCGTGTGTGGCAGCACTACGATGTGAGCATGGGTCAATGGCCTGCGCTGAAGGCGAGTTCCACGCTCAAGGATTTCTTCCTCAATGCCGATGAGGAACGCGATGTGCACGAAATGTTCGATCGCGTGCACGATGGGCGCATGAATTCGTGGTCCTATCAGCTGGACATCACGCGTATCGCCAACCACGGCCTCAACATCATCCCTAACACCAATTTGGTGGACAACATCGGCTTTGGTGATGATGGTACGCACACCACCAGCCTCGCCGATCCGCGCAACAAACGCACGGCGCTTACGATCGCCTTTCCACTGCGGCACCCGCGCTTCATCATGCCCGATGTGCGACGTGACGCGGAGTACTTCAAACGATTCATCGGAAGCACGGCCATGTCCCGGATCAAGTACGCCATCAAGCGCATGTTGCCCGGTGGCGAGAATGGAGCGATCAGTAGTGCATTGGTGGTAATGAAGCGTACCCTCAAGCCCTGATCCCGTGATCCGCAAGACCCAACTCGTGAACGCCCTCTTCCTCGTGGGCTTCCCGGTGTTCGGCTATGGTAGTTATTATGGCCTGAAGAACGGTATTTCCAAGGGGATGATGATCTCCGCGGCGCCCTTTGCGCTCATCGTCATCTTCTATCTCTTGGATGCGCTCTACCGCAAGCGCTTGGGCAACCTGCTCACCGGTACGTGGTGGTTGTGCATGGCGTACATCGGCACGTTGGTGTTCAGCATGTTCGTAGCGCTCGAGGGCGGGATCCCCGGGGTCCAGACCGGCAACATGCTTCTCTCCTGCCTCATCTTTTTCGCGCCGTTCGCGGCAGCGGTGGTCGTCAACTTCTACAACCGCGACGATCCGGACTTCAACTTCTCGCGCATGCTCTTCATCGGGCTGGGCGCATTGCTGGCGATCAACATGTTGGGCTTTTTGGCCGGAGTCCAGAGCGCGGGGCACAGCTTCGAGGGTCGTGCGAATTTCCCCTACATCCGGGGTATCTACACCGGCGCGCATGTGCTGGCGGTGTTCTGCCTCATGCTGCTCTTCAAGCTGCGCGACTTCGGCAAGCGGCCCGTGGCGTTCGTGCTTTTCCTTGTTGCCCTGTTGATCTGCGTGGTCTTCATGATGAAGATCAACAGTCGCCTTTCGTTCATGATCTTTCTCCTGCTCGCGGTATTCTTTGTCACCAAGGCCATGAAGGCGATCCGCGGTCTTTATACCATATCGCTCTTCACCATGCCGCTATTGTTGAGCTTCTCGTTGTTCGTATACAGTGTCCTCAGCACGCCCTTCTTCGAGAGCATACTGGAGCGGGTGAGCAAGGAGGACGTGACCACCTTCAACGGCCGTAGCTACATCTGGAACGCCATCGGTGATTGGGCCATCTACGATCGAACGGGCCTGCTTTTTGGCAACGGGTTCAAGGGGCACTACAAATTGCACCTCCTTGATTTCGTGGCCGTGCTCTGGAATGAGCCCCACGCGTACAACCTGCATTCGCACAGCACCTTCACCGAAGTGCTGGTGGGCCAGGGCATCCTAGGTGTGGTGCTATTGTACTTCGTCCTCTGGCGTGGTTTCAAGTTTTACCGGAGGCATTATCTCGAACAGACATCACAGGCTCCGCTCTTCGCGGGCTTCGCCTACCTGCTCTTCATCTGGCAATTGGACATTTTCTGCTACGGCGTGGACATAGGCCATTCGATACTCTTCGCCATGATGGCGCCGCTATGCCTAAAACCGCCTCTTACCGCGAACACGGCGTGATCCACGCACGAACGCCCCGGCCAATTGACCGGGGTGTTCGCGTTCCGGGCAGGTGGTGATCAAAGCACCACCAACCGCTGTTGCTCAACCGTGGAGCCGTCCACGATGCGAACATGATAGGCGCCGTTTCCCAGTGCGGAAGGCAGTTCGATGGAAGAGCCATTGCCGTTGAAGCGCGAGGTCCACACCAACTTTCCCTGCATGTCTATGATCTCGATCATGCCCGAGGTGATGGAACTGCCGCGCACGGCGATCGTGCTAGTGCCCCCAACGGGATTTGGGAAGATGGTCGCACCGGAGATCGCTGTGGGTTCCGGGTCCTCTTCATTACCAGTGGAGATGCATGTGTTGTCGTCCTCCTTCACCAGTACTACGGAGCTGTATGCGGGTATGTCGATGCTGCCGGAGATGATCGTGCCGTTCACGTCGCTCCAGCATCCCACGAGGTCAAAGGCCTGCGTTGTAGCCTGATCGTTCACCAGCAACTGTTGCTTGTCATGCGGATCCAGCGGGAGGACGTTCACTTGTTGGAGCTCAACGTTGTCCAGGTAGTACACGCCCTCGGTGTAGCTGTTTGTGAATGAACAGAAGCCCTGGTCAGTGATGGTGCTTTGGAAGAAGAGCGTCACATCGCGGCGGTTGGCATCGAAGGGGATGTAGCGATCGCCTTCCATCTCGGGGCCGCTCAATTGGGTTTGGCCCTTGAAGCCTACGAGCACTTCGCCCATCATACTGCTCACAATGCTGAAGCGCATGCGGTACCATTGGCCGCTCTGAACAGGCACGTTGGTGTCGTGCTTCAACCCGAACGTGTTGTAGCTGGCGTTGTTGGTGAAGTTCACCTTCAGTGCTCCGCCATCCAATTGGGTGGTGTTGTGGGTGATCTGTCCCTGTGTGGGCCAACCGCTCCAGCCGCTAACGCTGCTGTTGAAGGAATTGTTCGGCACAGGGTTGCTACCCGGCGCATCTGTCACTTCCATGTCCTCCAAGTACAATGCACTCCGAGTACTACCAGCGTCCTCGTTGCGTTCGGTCTGCCAGCGCTCCAACGTGAAGTAGGGCTGCTCGCCGGTGAAGGTGTTGTGAAGGAGTATGCTGCGGTCGTTGTAGGGGTTGAAGTAGCGGTTGTTGGTGAATGTGCCATAGTCGACCCAGCTATTGGCGTACACGTGGTATTGGCGCATGCACAACTGGTCCTTGGTGAGGCAGTACATGATATTACCAATGTACTGGTCGTCGTAGGCTGCCACATGGTACGGTGCCGTAGCGCCGGGGCCGTTGTAGTTGCTGTAGTCCGAAATGCTCAATTGGACCGTGTTGTTGAAGAGCACGTTCTCTTCGATGCGGTTGCCACTGCTCACCATGGTGTGGTCAACGTGGAGCCCGCTGCCCGAGCAGTTGGCCACCGTATTGCGCTTCACCGTGGTGTTCTTGATGCTGATGTTGCCGAAGTAGATCCCATGGCACATCGGGTGCGCGTTGTAGTAGTTGGTCGCACTGCTCTCGATGTTGCCGATGAGGTCGCTCACGATGTTGTTGCGCACCATCATGCCATCGGCGTTGTCCAACGCTATGCCACCTCCATCGTTGAGCAGTGTTAGGGCTGCGTGCACAACGTTGCGTTCGATCACGGCGTTGCGTTCGGCAACGATCCCGATGTAGCCGATGTTGTCGAATGTGTTGTCGGAGATCACCATGTTGTTGCCCGTGGCACGGAAGCCGAAGTAGCCCCAGTTGTTCTCGCCGAGACCGGCGTGCAGGCACACATCGTGCACGCTGTTGCTGCTGAAAGTACTGTTGTCGTCCATCAGGTGCACCGCCGTTCCATAGGTGCGCGCGATGTCGAGATCGTGGAAGCTCTGTTGCGAGCCCGTGCTTCGGATGGCCTGCCAAGTGTCGGCCATGGTGCAGTTCATGGCCTCCAGATCGGTGCTGCCTGCAAGGCGCAGCGAAGCATCGGTGTTGTGCTGCATGGCCACGCCGTCCACCTTGATGTGGTGGCGTTGGTAACTGATGTAGATGGCATTGTCCAGCACTGCGGCTTCCACCAGTACGTTGTTCGGGTTCGCATTGCTCGCGCACCAGAAATAGAGTTGGCCAGCAGCCGCGTCGTAGTACCATTCGCCCGGTGCATCCAACAGCGCCAGCTTGTTCCGCAGGAAATAGCCCCAAGCGTAGTTGCTCAAACCGTTGCCGGTGCTGCTGTGAGCGAGAACGCTGTTGCTGAAGCCTGAAACGTAGGCTGTGTCGTAGCTCCAATTGGTGGTGCGGATCACCGCGGTGGCACCGGTCCAGTATCCACTTGCTTGGTTCAGTTCACTGTCCGTGAGGCTGGTGCTGCTTCCAGCGTCTACGCGCAACCAGCCGGTATTGGGGAAACGGGCGATCGATTGCAGCGCACCGTCGGCGTAAATGTGTTTTGGGCGCTGACCGATCGGCGCGCGCCAGATGTTGCCGCTGTGGTTGATCCAACCAGTTACGGCCACGCTGCCGCTGATCACCGGCTTAGCACCACTGCCATAGGCGCCGATCTCGATGTACGCCGCCGCCGAACCGTTGGAAGAGATCGTGAGCTTTCCGCGATAAGTGCCGCCCTTCTGGAACAGGATGCGATCGCCGGGTTGCAACGAGGACGAGATCTGGTTCACTCGAGAGATGGACTGCCAAGCAGTGGCCTGGCTGGTGCCGTTGTTGCTGTCGCTCCCTGCGGGACTCACATAGTAGGTAGCGCACCACGTGAGGGTGGAGGTGAGGAGCAGGGCAAGGAGCGATCCGTAGCGGTGGCAGTTGGTGTTCATCGGAGAATGTCTTGGCCCCTTCAACCTGCCCCGGTCGTTCGCAGTTCACTTTTCTCGGCAGATGCAGACTTGTGATCGACGGACCGTGGATGGGTTCGACGGAACATCCACCCCGCACTGTTGAAGGCTTGCTGACGAGAACCGAATGAGCGTGGGGGGTGGGGATACTTTTGGCTGGTGCACGATCCTAGACCCCTGCGTATCCTAGTGGTGGGCCAGACGCCACCGCCCTTCGGCGGCCAGTCGGTAATGATAGCCAACCTGTTGGCCGGCCAATATCAGCGGATCCAGCTCTTCCATGTGCGCATGGCCTTCTCGGCAGATATGGAGAGCGTTGGTAAGTTCGCCTTAGGTAAGGTTTGGAAGCTCTTTGCCACGATCCTCGCCGTTTGGTGCGCGCGCCTTCGTTACGCTACTCCGGTGATGTATTACCCACCCAGCGGCCCCAACAAGGTGCCGGTTTTCCGAGATATCATCCTGCTCTGCGCCACGCGATGGATGTTCAGCAAGGTGGTGTTCCATTTCCACGCGGGTGGTGTGTCGGGCTTTGAAGCGCAGCTACCGTGGATGGTAAGGCCCTTCTTCCGTTGGGCTTATAACAAACCAGCTCTTGCCATTCGTACAGCTCCTCAGAACCCGGAGGACGGTTCGGTCCTCGGCGCAACACGTTGTGTTGTAGTGCCCAACGGGATCCGCGATGAACGGGGCACTGTTGCCGAACGCAGTGCGGGCCCGGGCGATCCGATCACCATACTCTTTGCAGGTGTGTTGGTCGAAAGCAAAGGCATTCGTGTGCTGCTCGAAGCGTTTGAGATGTTGATCCATCGGGGGGTCGATGCTCGGTTGGACTTGATGGGCAAGTGGAACGACAATTCATTGCGCCAATGGTGTGGGGACTTCCTCCAGGCGAACGATCTGGAGGAGAAGGTCAGCTTCATCGGTGTACTCCGCGATAAGGAAAAGTTCGAACGCTTTGCCGCGTGCGATGTGTTCTGTTTCCCTACCTTTTTCGAGGCGGAGAGTTTCGGTCTCGTGCTAGTGGAAGCGATGCAGTTCGCCAAACCGGTCATCAGTACCAAGTGGCGGGGCATCCCATCCGTGGTACTGGACGAAGTGAACGGCTTCTTGGTTCCGGTGCAGGATGCCGGGGCTGTGGCCCTACGGCTGGAGCAGCTCGCGCTTGATCCCGCATTGCGCCAGCGTATGGGCACCGAGGGCCGACGCATCTTTGAGCGTCAATTCACGTTGGAGGCCTTTCACCGCTCCATGGAGGACGAATTGGCGAAGCTGGCATGAGGGAGAACACGGGCATGCGTTTGTTGATCACAGGTGGTTCCGGTTTCATCGGGACCAATTTGGTGCAGTTCTTTCTGCAACGAGGTGTTCCCATTATAAACCTTGACTGGAACTCGCCGCTGGACCCTGCGCACATGCCGCAATGGCAACAGGTCGATCTCATGGATCAAGCCTTGTTGCGGAAGGCGGTCGTTCAGTTCGCTCCCACCCACGTGGTGCACCTCGCCGCGCGCACCGATACCGACGAACCCGTTGATGTGGACGCCTATCGTCAGAACCACGAGGGCACACGTATCCTGTTGGAAGTGGTGAAGGAGGTCCTGTCGATCGATCGGATCATCGTCACGAGCACGCAATTCGTATGCGAGGCCGGCTATCAGCCGAAACACGATCAGGATTACAAGCCTTTCACGGTGTACGGCGAATCGAAGCGTCGGACTGAACAGATTACACGCGAAGCGGGGCTCACATGCTCATGGACGTTGATACGCCCCACCACGATCTGGGGTCCATGGTCATTACGGTACCGCGATGTCATGTTCAAAGTGATGCGCAAGGGACTGTATTTCCATCCCGGCCGTAAGAAGGTGGTGCGCTCCTATGGATACGTCGGCAACGTGGTGTGGCAGATCGATCGCATGTTGAGCGCGCCTCGAGCGGTGGTGGATGGCGGGGTGTTCTATGTAGGTGATCGGCCCATTGATCTGAAGATGTGGGTGGAGGCCGTCTCTCGCGAACTGACCGGAAAGCACGTGCGCTACATCCCCACTTGGCTCGTGCGTGCACTTGCGGTCTGTGGCGACGTGTTGAAGTGGGTCCGCCTTCCGTTCCCGATCACGAGTGGTCGTTTCCGCAGCATGACTTCCGACTACATCACTCCTATGGATCGCACAATCGAGGCTTTTGGCGAGGCACCCTTCAGCATGGAGGAAGGCATTCGTGAGACCGTGCGTTGGTACGATGCGGGCAGCGACCGGTTCAAGGCCGGACTACGGAAGGATGTTCGAGAACCCATTCCGGCGAACGCATGAACGCCCACCTGCCGGTACTACCGAAACTGGATGTGCTCACCACGAGCATCACGGTCGGGCCATTCACGCAGCAGATCAACGCATTCGCGGCCTATGGCGCCGCACATTGCTCCTCCTATGTGTGCTGCGTGAACGCCCACATGACAGTGGAAGCGCGGAATCCGGAGTTCGGCCAGGTCGTTCGTTCGGCCGATTTCGCCACCGCCGATGGTATGCCGGTGTTGATCGCCCTTCGCAGGTTCCATCGGATCGATCAAGAGCGCGTTGCTGGAAACGATATTATGCCTGCTTTGCTGAGGCAGGCCGAGGCGAAAGGCCTTTCGGTCTATTTCTACGGCGGAGCGAACGAGGTACTTCAGAAGGTCGTGGATCGCGTCGCTGTGGAACTGCCGCACCTCGTCATTGCAGGAACACACGCACCACCGTTCGCTCCATTGAGCGCCCTCGATATGGATGTGGAAGCGCAGCGGATCAATTCCAGCGGGGCGCATATCGTCATGGTTTCGCTGGGCTGCCCCAAACAGGAGCAATGGATGTGGCTCATGAAGGGCAAGGTGAACGCCATCATGCTTGGCCTTGGCGGAGCCTTTCTAGTGTACGCAGGGGTCGATACCCGGGCACCTGAATGGATGCGCCGGCTGTCAATGGAATGGCTCTACCGTCTGTCACTCGAACCCAGGAGATTGTGGAAGCGTTACTTGGTCACTAATTCCGCCTTCTGCATACTTTACATCACAGCAGCATGGAGATCATTGTTCACCACGAGAACACATGGCTCATCAAGCTAGAGCCTCACTGCCTGAAGAACAGACACTGTCCTCATCAGCGTGATCGACGGATCGAACAATATGTCGACGAAACATCAATAGTCTTCGACAAACTTGACACTTCGCTGGTTGGGGGATACATTTGTCCACCCCAAGGAAAATCTGCACCGCAACGCGAACATGGAGAGGATCATAACACCGGGTAATACAGGAGGAGCTGGTCGCGGCCTCAGCGGGGCCGAGCTTGGGAACGAACTCTCTACATTGCTGCGTTCAGGGCGGGTTTCCCTGCAGAACGTGCAATCCGGGTTTAACAAGGTGCTTACACTGGACCCACTGACCTCGGTCAAGGACTTGGTCATCGTGGGCGATGGTCCTGCGGCTGAGGAGATCTTTCAATACTGCGAGGATCAGACCGTTCGTGGATATCGCTTTTGTGGTGTGTTCAACGATGAGCCCATCGATGGAATGCTGGGCGCTCGACGGATCGGGGATGTGGAGGCCATGAAGACCTTTGCGGTACAGAACAGAATTGATATTGTGTACTGCGCATTGCCCGGTACCCGCCGTGCGGATATCACCGACCTCATGGAGTTCTGTGAGCGCAACACCATCCGGTTCCGTGTGATCCCAAGTGCCGAGAGTTTCATCCCTGTGCTCAAGACCACCGACTTGGAGTTCCATGGCGCCGTGCCTGTTAGCAAATTGCGCCGCGAGCCGTTGGACCATTCCATTGATCGTCGGATCAAACGCGCATTCGATATTACCTTCTCTTTGGGGGTGGTGCTCTTCGTGTTCACTTGGCTCTTCCCGCTGCTGGCCATCTTGATTAAGGTCTCCAGTCGGGGTCCGGTTTTCTTCAAGCAGATGCGACTGGGCCGCAATAACAAGGAATTCGTTTGCTGGAAGTTCCGCAGTATGCGCATGAACCGCGAGGCCGATGTGAAGCAGGCCACCAAGAACGATCCAAGGGTGACCGTAGTTGGCCGGTTCCTGCGCAAGAGCAACCTTGATGAAATGCCCCAGTTCATCAACGTGCTCTTTGGGCACATGAGCATTGTAGGCCCCCGCCCACACCCCTTGCGCCTTAACGACCAGTACCGCGACATCATTGACAAGTACATGGTGCGCCATTTCGTGCGCCCCGGCATTACAGGCTGGGCACAAGTGAACGGTTTCAGGGGCGAGACACGAACCCCGGAAATGATGGAGAGCCGGGTCGAATTGGATGTGTGGTACTTGGAGAACTGGTCGTTCTGGCTCGATCTGCGGATCGTGGTGAAGACCCTGACCAACATGTTGGGCAAGGACGCCAACGCTTACTGAACCATTTGCTCTTAGTGATCGGCGTCTTGGCCCATTTTGTTGGTGTCGGGCCTTGACACATGCAGAACCCGTCTATATTTGCAACCCCTTTCCGGGGAACAGGAACAAGCAAGCAATGGCCAATCACAAGTCAGCCCTGAAGCGCGTCCGCCAGACCGAGACCCGCAATGAGCGCAACCGTTACCAGCACAAGACCACCCGTAATGCCCTGCGGGATCTACGAACGACCACGGACAAGAAGGCCGCTGAGAAGCTGCTACCCGAGGTTACCGGCATGCTGGACAAACTGGCCAAGCGCAATGTCATCCACAAGAACAAAGCGGCCAACCTCAAGTCCAGTGTGAAGAAGCACGTGAACGGGCTGAAGTGATCGTACCTCCAACCTATCTTGGACAGGTCCTCTTCGTGGGGACCTGTTCGTTTTTGCACTAATGGGCAGCACAGAGGAAACAAGGCTGAGCATACGTGATTGGGCGGTGGACGATCGCCCGCGCGAAAAGCTCATGACCCAAGGCCCCGGTGCGCTTTCTGATGCGGAGCTACTGGCTATCTTGATACGTTCGGGCTCCACAAAGGAGAGCGCTTTGGACCTGTGCAAGCGGATCTTGGCCGATGCCGGGAACGACCTTCACAAACTGGCTGGCCTAGGAGCCGATGAACTCACACGTTACACTGGCATTGGCGAGGCGAAGGCGTTGTCCATCATAGCGGCGCTGGAGTTGGGCCGAAGACGAAGATCAGCCGAGGTGACCGAGCGACCGAGCATCACCACCAGCGCCGGGGCCTATGACCTCATGCGGGGCAAACTGGCCGACTTGCCACACGAAGAATTCTGGCTGCTCTTGCTCGATCGCGGTAACCGGTTGATCTCAATTTCACCGGTTAGCAAAGGCGGGTTGCATGGAACGGTGGCCGATCCCAAGGTGATCTTCAAACTGGCGCTCGACAAACGCGCATCGAGCGTGATCCTTTGCCATAACCACCCCAGTGGCCAATTACGACCGAGCGAAGAGGACATCAAACTAACGCGCAAGCTCATTGATGGGGCGCGTCTCCTCGATATTGTCGTACAAGACCACTTGATCGTGGCACACACCGGTTACTACAGTTTCGCTGACAACGGAATGCTCTGATGGCGGCCCCAACGCGTATGCTCACCGTAGTCGGGGCTAGGCCCCAGATCATAAAGGCCGCTGCCATTTCACGGGCCGTTGCAAGAACAGGAGGGCGCATCGTGCAAACCCTGTTGCATACAGGGCAGCACTACGATGCCGAGATGAGCCAAGTCTTCTTCGATCAAATGGGCGTGCCGCGCACCGATGTCGACCTCGGCGTCGGTTCTGGTCCACATGGTATGCAGACCGCACGCATGATCGAGGGTATCGAAAGCGTATTGGAACGACGAGGACATGATCTCGTTTTGCTCTTCGGCGATACCAACAGCACGCTTGCTGGGGCTATTGCCGCCGCCAAGTTGCACGTGCCCGTGGCGCATGTCGAAGCCGGATTGCGGTCGTTCAACAAAGCGATGCCCGAGGAGATCAATCGTATCGTCTGCGATCATTGCAGCACTTGGTTGTTCTGCCCCACGACCAGGGCCGTGGAGAATCTCACCCATGAGGGATTCGACGTGCATCACGATGGTAGCGCTAGTGTAGATGCGCCGCGTGTTCTGCTCACCGGCGATGTGATGTATGACAACAGCTTGTATTTCGCGAACATGGCTCGCGAGCGATCGACCGTGCTGGCCGACATCGGTGCGGATCCTGGTCGGTTCCTGTTGGCCACAGTGCACCGACCGGTGAACACTGACAATGACCAGCATCTGGCAGCGATCATGGAAGCGCTATGCGAGATCGGCGGAATGCATGGTGTGCCGGTCGTTCTACCCATGCATCCGCGCACACGAAAGCTCGTGGATGAGCTGTTGCCAGCAACGATCCGGAAGAGACTTTTCGAAAGCAAGGAGGTGAAGGTGATCGCACCGGTTGGCTTCCTCGATATGATCGCATTGGAGAGCAACGCCAAGGTGGTGATAACCGATTCCGGTGGCGTGCAGAAGGAAGCATTCTTCTTTCGTAAGCCATGCGTGGTATTGCGCAAAGAGACCGAGTGGGTGGAACTGGTGCAGTACGAACAGGCCTGCCTGACCGGCGCCGATCCGCGAGCGATGATCGATGCGGTCTCGCACTATATCAAAGAGGGAGCCCCGGATTGCCCCGATCTCTACGGCGATGGCCATGCTGCCGACAGGATCTGCGAAGCACTGTTGGCATAGTCTAGTTCACCGCGAGGCCTTCATCCGCGCGAGATCTACCTTTCCCACGTCCCCTTCTCGTTGCCAATCGTCCACGTACATATCGGGCATGTAACTCCTCGTGCGCGCCATGCGGTGCGGCAGGTCTTGGGCGACATGTTGGGTTGGGAAATGCACTTCGTGGATGATGCTGGGACTTTTGCTGCGACCACCGGCCCCAAGCTCGCGTACAGCAAGGATCCATTCCCCGGTGCGCTGCACCTTGTTCCATGTGGCTGGTTGGATCAGAGCACCTTGGATCCCATCGATCCGCAACTGGTGACCGCTAACGACTGCCTGTGCCTTTTCCCCGTCGTCGGTGGTGCTTTGCCGTTCGATCCGTTCGCTGCATCATTCTTCCTCTTGAACCGCTACGAGGAATGGTCGCCCATACCGAAGGATCGACATGGTAGGCCGTTGACCGATGCACTGCATGCCACGCGCCATGGCTACCTCGATCGGCCGGTGGTGGATGAGTGGGCGCTTTTGTTGGCTTCCAAGTGGCGGGAAGTGGACCCCGCTCTTCCTTTGCCCGAG
>JBKJPT010000145.1:0-5511 GCA_046595075.1 Flavobacteriales bacterium | reverse complement strand
GCGGATGGTGGTAGAGGGTTGCGTGAACAAGGGGTTGTTGGACTCGGCGATGATGGTGTGGGCGGTCTGCGTCGCAGTGAAGTGGAACCAGACATCATCATCCGTAACGCCTTGTGTTCCACAGATCCTGCCAAAGCTCTTGGAGGCTCCGTAGGTCCAGTATGCCGAGGTGATCGGAACGGCGTATGGCGTTCCGCTTGGGGTAATATCGAAGGCACCCGAGATCCCGTCGTTCACGGGTGCATCGAAGAACATCGGCGTGAACGTGCCCATGCCGGTGTCGTTCGTATGGATGCGCAACCAGTATTGCGCGCCGGGGATCAGGCTTTCCATATGCAGGCGATTGCCATCGTTCGGTATCAGAGGATACTGACAGGCGAGGCTGGTCAGCGCCCCGCAACTTCCCCCGAACAATTCAGCGGTCATGGCGGTGGTCGCGAAGAACTTGTCCGCAACGAACGCGGCCGAGGTGCTGCTGGCGATGAAGGTGTACCACAGGTCGTCGTCCGCGTTGCCATTGCAAGCGGGCACAGCGCTTACCCCACCGGGGGTCGTCCGTACCCGCTCGATCGACGTGTAGTCGGAGAGCGCATTCGGTACCAATGTGATGGCACCCTCACATTCCTCATTGAGCGTTGCTGATAATGCGACACGGCAGGTAAGGCGGTTGGTGGCTCCTGTGCTCGCGCTGTACACACGCATCAAATAAGTGGTGCCAACAGTGAGACCGCTCATGGTCCCGGTCGCGCCACAGATCACACTGGTGAGCGCGCCGCAACTACCGCTGAGCACTTCCACCAGTGGGAAGCCGCTTGGGAATTCCTCCAGCAGGAGCAGTTTGATCGTGGGGGTAGTAGCGGTAAAACTGTACCACAGGTTGTCGTCCGTGGCGGTCACCGTTCCCGTGCATGCATCAGCCGCGCCACTTACGAAGTAGGTGTCGAAAGAAGCCCAGTCGGTCGGTGCCGCTCCGGATTGCACCGGTATGGGTACCGCTGCCGTGCAAACATTGTTCGTGGCGATATCGCGCAAGAAGAACTGTACATCATCGAGCGAACTGGACCTCCCCACCACCAAGTAATACGTGTTGCCGGGGATGAGGCCCGTGGCCGATACGGGGGAAACACTATCATCGAACATGCAGGTGAGCGCGCCGCATGCCCCGGAGTAAAGGCTGAACCGGGCGCTGTTGCTCTCGCTTCGCACATAAATGCCGGACGATGGTGCGGTGAAGCTGAACCAGACATCGTAAGTGATCGCGGCACATCCGCCTACGATCGAGCTTGATGATGCCGCCACGGCCGCGTTGAGCATTCGCTGGGGCGTATTTCCCCCATCAGCTTGGATGGGGATCGCGCCGACGCATTCATCGTTCTGTGCCATGTTCAGCACGCTCACGCGGAAGTTCGCGCGCACTGCCGGGTCGGTATCGGCGGTATAGAGGCGGAAGACATAGGTCTGCCCCACGGTAAGGTCGGAGAGCGGCACGTTCCGGGCGGCGCTATAGTCGCAGAGCATGGCCGGGCTCCCGCATGGGCCATCAAGCACTTGTATACCGAGCGGCTGGTCCGTTTCGATGCGGATGAGGTGTCGCACCGCCGTGGCCACGAAGCTGAACCACACATCATCATCGCTATCCGACTCGTCCGGTGAGCAACCAAGCGAACTCATTGTCGCACCGATGGTGCCGCCATTGTTGGTGGCTGCTACTTGGGTGTACGCATCCTGCACGGGCAGCACCATGGCCCCTGCACATTCATCGTTCAGTGGCTCGCTGATCACCGCAACGTATTGAGAGAGTGAGGCCGCTGTGCTGATGGTGTGCAAGCGGAAGAAATAGGTGTCCCCTATTGCCAGGCCGGTCAGCGCCAGGATCTTTTCTGTTGTGCATCCGATGCTGGTGAGCGAAGCGCACGTGCCGCTGAACGCTTCCAGGCGGGAAGGGCTGGGAGCGGGTCCGACGCGCAAGAGATAGTGCGTTGAGGCGGTGGCCGTGAACTTGAACCAGACATCCTTGTATCCGCTGCCCGTGCAGGCCGCTGGTGCGATGGCGGTTGCAGCATTCTGCATGTGGGCCAAGGTCCACTCGGTGGGCACGTTCGTTGGCGAAACGTTGAGCAAGGGCGCATTGGCGCAGTTGTCGTTGTAGTTCTGTTGGGCTGAGGCCGTAAGGCCGCAGAGAATGGCGGCTAGAAGAATAGTGTAACGCATGGCTCTTCGGGTTTGCACCTCAAATAGAACTGATCAGGAGTAAGGCCGCAAACATTTCCGAGGCTGCGGCGGCTGATCGAGGCTACGGCTCAGCCGCCCAGCTCACGCGTCACCTCTTCCAACCTTCTCCGGCTGATGCCCACGCGCATCCCGTTGTGGAGACGCACGTGGCCTTCGCCGTCCACGCCTTGCGCGTAGTGGCGGTTCACAAGCGCGTTCTTGTGTACACGGATGAAGCCGAAGGGGCTGAGCATTTCATCATAATCCTTCAACGTGCGTGCGGAGACGAACCGACGATCATCGGCTAGGTGCAGCGCGGTGTAGTTGTCGTCTGCTTGGCACCACGCGATGTCGGCCGGGGCGATGGCGTGCGTCCGATCGCCGTGGGTGAGGGTGAGCTTCAACGCGTGCTCATCGCGTTCGGTAATGTTGCTGAGGAAGTGTTGCTGGACTTCCAGAGGTGCGCTTCCCTTGTGGGCGATGTGGCGATCTATCGCGGCGCGTAGCTCATCGGCTTGCACGGGCTTCACCAGGTAATCGAGCGCGCTGAAGCGGATGGCTTGGATCGCATACTTCGAATAGCCCGTGGTGAAGATCACATCGAAGTCCCAGCGGCCAAGTCGCTTCAGCAGTTCGAAGCCATCGCCGCCGGGCATCTCTACATCGAGGAAGACGAGTTGCGGTTTCTTCTCGGCGATCAGGAGGGCGCCATCGGCGATGTTCGTGGCTTCGCCGAGCACCTGCACTTCGGGCGCTACTTCACTCAACCGTGACCGCAGGAACTCGCGCGCGTTCGCTTCGTCATCCACCTGTACGGCCGTGATCATGGAGGCAAGTTATGCCACGCCCAGCAGCATCTCCGGATGTGTACGTATAACGTGTCATTTCCGCAACGGCGTGTGAAGGTCAGCCCGATCTGTGCGGACCGATGAGTTAGATTCGATCTGCAATAGAACCCAGGCCATGAAACGATCGACCCTCGCCACGCTGGTTGCCGCCTTGCTGACCAGTGCATCGCATGCGCAGTTGCAACAAGCCTGCATCAACGTGAACGAACCCTTCTTCATCAACAGCAGTGTTGGTGGCTTCGTGCAGACCGCCGATGGTGGCTTTGCCTCGGCAGGAGCCTTCGCCGAAGGCAACTCGGGCTACAGCGATATCGGTGTGACCAAATTCGATGCGAACGGCACGGTGCAATGGATGCACAAGCTGAGCGCAGGTGCCAACCTCGGCGTTATCGCGCAGTCCCTCATTCCGCAATCCGATGGCAGCTTGGTGATAGCGGGTCCACAGAACTTCACATCGCCGAATGCCGGTGTGTTCATCGCCAAGTTGGACGCGGCAGGTACCGTGCTTTGGGCGAAGACCTACTCAAGTAGTTCCTTCAACCTCTTGGGTAGCTTTTATGCGGACGGATTCGTGCAGACCAGCGATGGGGGCTTCGCATGGAACGCGTACAAGTCCTTTCCGGATGCCAGCTATTGCATGATGCGCACCGACGCGAATGGCAACCTGTTATGGAGCGACGAACTCCGCTACACGGAAGAGGCATCGGATGTGGCCGCGTTGCCAAATGGCGACCTGATCTTCACGGGTTGGAGCGACAACGGAGCTGCGCTCACCTTGCGCAAGGACGGCCTGACCGGCACAACCGAATGGATGCATTGGTACAAGGGTGCCGCCGAGGATGTCGATGCGTTCGGTTTGGCCATCGGTGTGGACAGTACGATCGTGCTGGGCGGTGGCTCGCACGTCCCACTGCCGAACAACCCGATCCACCTCACCGCTCTTGCACTATCGCCAGATGGCACGCCCCTGTGGATGACCCGCGTAACGACAGCCGACAACGTTCAGGCGTTCGAGGTGATGGCACACCCCGATGGCGGCTATGTCCTGGTGGGCCGATCCACGGAGAGCATTTCACCATTCAACGAGATCGCACCGGTGGTGGTGAAGCTGGCTAGCGACGGACAGTTGGAATGGAGCAAGCGCTACCCACATCCAGATCTGCTTTGGTCCTGGTTCACCCGTGCGTCCATGGCGGCGGATGGCGATCTGCTCGTGACCGGGCGGTGTACTGGGCAAACGAACTATCCGCAAGTGCTGCGCAAACTTGCTCCGGACGGTAGCTCCTGCCCGAATTGTCCGAGCGCCGATAGCGGATCCTTTGCTGCTCTCACACCCATCATCGCATTGGAAGGAACTTTCATGGAAGCTGGGCCGTGGGCTGTGGAAGCACCGTTCACCTTGTCCGTGACGGACTTCACTTCACAAGTGGTCGCGGAAGTCTGTGGAACGGTGGGCATTGAGGACATCGGTCGGGATGCATCGATCTTCTTCGCACCGGTCCCGTTCACAACGCACACCACCTTGCACATACCGTCGCGCGTGGTCAGTTCGCGCACCAAGCTTGAACTGTTCGATGCTACGGGACGTTCGGTACGAACACGAAGCCTCAGAGCGGAAGCAACGATCATCGATCGCGATGCGCTTTCTGCTGGCAGCTATGTCTTCCGCATAACCGATGGTGTGTCAACCCTTGGGCGTGGCACATTGCAGGTGATCGATCCCTGAGCGGTTGGCTGCTTGGGAGGAACGGGCAAGGCCAGTAGGTGATCTTTTCCGCGCAGTCGCGCAACGAATCTGCCTGTCGGAATGCAAGGAAGAAACCGTTCCCATTGCGTCGTTGCGTTCTGGTGTTCACTCCTCGCTCATCACCACTACAACCCGCGTTCCCATAGGCACCTCCCCATCCATCAGGTCGGAGAAGGTCACGCGATCCGTGCCGCCCAATTTGTATGAGAGGAGTTGAAGACGCTCATGGGTCAGTTGCAGCCCAACGCTTGCACTTCCATCCGGATGGGCGCGTTTGGGTGCGGCATTACGGCCTACTCCATTGTCCTCCACCGTGCAGACCAATTTCCCATCGCGTTGCGAGAACTGCACGCTCAATTTCTTCTCTCCCTGCTTCGGCCCCAGCCCATGCCACACGGCGTTCTCCACGAAGGGCTGCACGAGGAGCGTGGGTACGAGGACATCATCTTCCGGGTTGAGCAACGATGCCTCCGCTTCCACGGAATATTCGAGCCCATCCGCAAAGCGCAACGCCTCCATCTTCAGGTACTGCCGCAGGAAGGCGACCTCATCCTCCAGCGACACCCGGTCCTTCACGCTATGGTCCAACACCATCCGCAGCAGTCGCGCGAAGCCATCGAGGTAAGTGCCGGCACCAATGCTGTCGCCCTTCCTAACCAGGTTGGCAATGGCGTTGAGGCTGTTGTAGATGAAGTGCGGGTTCAT
>JBKJPT010000087.1:0-2875 GCA_046595075.1 Flavobacteriales bacterium | reverse complement strand
TGTTCATGTCCATGCGGCGGATCTGCTTGGAAACACCATCGATGTAGTACAACCAACGGTTCTCGTGATCGATCGCCATGTGGCTGGGGATGTTGGCCACGCGCGAAACGGGCACGTCGGTGTAGCGCCATATCTTGCCAGCGCCGTGGTCGTCGTATCCGGGTCCGTGGTCCTCCACATAGTCGTAGCGGACGATGTTGCCGAAGTGGCCATCCATGACCCAATACACTTTGGCGCTATCGCTGGCTATGCCCATCGCGAAGGGACTCTGGTGCAGCATGTCGAGGTGGCTACCAAGCGGCAAGCCGCTCACCCAGTTGTTCTGGAATACGGTTGCGAAAATGTTCGGATCGCCGCTCCACAATGCGGGGCCCATGAAGGTGCTGCTTGCGGAAGCTGTATTCTGCACTTCGCTCACGGCGGCCCATTCGCCGTTCTCGGAGAACGCCATGGCGCTGGCTTGGATCATGAAGTGACTGCTGTGCGTGTCCTTCTTGTACACATCCGTCTGGCCGGGCATCCCGGCGTTCTTCACGATCACCATGCTTCCACCGCTGCTGGCCGTGCCCTTGTTCATCACCCACAATTCGTTGCTGTTGGGTTTGAAGTCCAGGTCGCGTGGCAGGCTCACCTGATCGGCGCTGGTAACGATGTTGGTGTAGGTGAGCGGATCAGTGAGGTACCGGTCCAGACATTCCATTTGGCCATGGGCACAAAGTCCGGTGGTGGCCGCCACAGTGAGTGCGAAGAAGTGTTTCATGATCATGTTCCTGTTCGTGGGTGGGTCGTCGGGGCCGCACGGACGGCCCATACTGTTCAATGTTCTTGTTCCAAGGCGTCCATCAGGCGCTGCATCCAGGCCCAGTTCACATCGCCATCACCGGCGGTGGAGGGCGTGTTCAGCAGATCAATATCGGCCAGCAGCAGACCCATGTCGATGGGCAATGGTGCGGTGAGCACGCCGCCATCCGGCACATCGGCATGTACGGTGGCCATGGCAGGGCAGATCAGCTGGTCACCAATGCAGCGATGACTGAACCGTTGATCCGTTGCATCGATGATCCCATCCCCATTGCTGTCCACACGACCGGCCACGTGGAGGAAGGAATAGCCGAGGTCCATGGAACCACTGTGCATGGTCACATCGTTCAATGGTGGTTGCGCAAGTGCGGGGTTGGCATGGTTCACCCCGGGCTGCAAGCCCAGGTTGAAGGAGATCTCATGCACTGAGGACGCCGTGAGTTCGCCCAGCAGAAGTTCGTTTCCGGCCTGGCTGGCATCCACCACCAGATAGGTGTCCGAATAATCCGCGAGCACGACATCCCCCACGGCCAACGCTTGCGCACCGGAGGCGAGAAAGCGGAGCGTGTCCAGCACGAAGGCATGACCGAAGTCGTCCTCGTACACGCTGCTCATGTCGTAGACGTGGCCATCATAGCGCAACTCCACCGCCATGCGTAGCTGCACCGTGTGCACGGGAAGCACCGGCACTACCAGCTCTTCCGCATCGTGTTCACAGGCGGATAGAACAAGTGCGGAGGCACACCCGATCCAAATGCCGCGCATGCGCATTCGCTTCCTCATCTGCTCATTCTTTGGTGAACTTCTGAGTGATCGTTCGGCCGCTGTTGTCGCTAAGGCGGAGGAGGTATTTCCCAGCCGCCAAGTTTTGCACGTTCACGGTACCGGAAGTGATCTTCCCCGTCCGCACCACCTTGCCTTGCTCATCATGTATCGTCGCTCGTACCCATGCACCACCGCTCACGTGCAGCACATCGGCCACGGGGTTGGGCCACAGAGCCGTTGCATCGATCGAGTTCTCTTCCGACACCGATGAAACGGTGGTTAGCGAAGCCTGGCGATAGCGCACTTGATCCATGGTCACTTCGTGCCAGATCAGGTGGAAGGTTCCATCGGCGTAAGCAATGTCCGGCGTCTTTTGCACACCAGACAGTTCCGTGTTCACCGTATCGGGAGGTCCGAAGCCATGGATCCCGGCAACGCTCCAACTGAAGAGGATCTCGGTCTCGCCGTTCTTGATCTGCTGCCAAACAACACCGAGCGTGTCGCCCACACCAGCGATCCTCGGAAAGTTCTGCTGTGTGGTCTGCGATTGGCCGCCATGCATGAACCGTTGTTCTCCCAAGCCAAGTCCATCAATACCAGCTTTGCCCAAGTAAACCTTGGTCCCGGTGTTCGCGCCGCTCATCCACACGTAGTACAAGCTGTCACCTGCAATGAAACCATCGGGACCGCTGCTCGGGCATTGGCCCAACATCCAACCCGTGGTGTCCACAACGGCCCCGGCGGGAAAGCTCGAACCGCCATCGGTCGAAGTCGCGCTCCACATCACCCTGATGTTCGATCCCGCATTGCGGTAGAGCGCGGCAACCTTTTCGCCATCCACCATGATCTGGTTGGGGCAACAGTCGCACACATCGCCCGGCGCGAAAGGTGCGCTCACTTGTACGGGCGGCATGAAGCCGCTGCCCATCATGTGCGAGACCACTTGGCGCGCTCCATAGTAGC
This sequence comes from Flavobacteriales bacterium, assembly GCA_046595075.1. Lineage (GTDB taxonomy): Bacteria > Bacteroidota > Bacteroidia > Flavobacteriales_F > PHOS-HE28 > PHOS-HE28. The sequence goes on along the minus strand of JBKJPT010000087.1, from coordinate 346 downwards.
CGCTGTCGAACTGCATGTACTGCACAAGCGGCATGTCCGGATCGCTCACCGCAACAGATGGGAACCGCGACACCTTTCCATCATGGGGTTCAACGCGCATGGTGTCGCCCCATGAGAAGCCTCCGTCGTTGCTGCGCCGCACGTACAACGGCTTGCTCTCTTCCGGTGTGGCCTTCATCACCACCCAAACGGTGTTGCCAGCGGCGGCAATGCTGCTGCCCTGCCAATCGGCCACAGCCGGTACACAGCCGGGTGCGCTCACCTCTACCGGCGTACTGAACGAACCACTGCCACCTACCGACACATAGTTGGACGCAGGTGATGCTTTACCCCAGAGCACCACGGG
>JBKJPT010000251.1:0-49774 GCA_046595075.1 Flavobacteriales bacterium | reverse complement strand
TTACATCGCGGCAATGCCGGACTGGAAGCGCGAGATCGGTGAATGGCTGGACACGGTGATCATGCGGGCAGCACCCAAGGCGCGGAAAGCGGTGAAGTGGAACTCGCCGTTCTATGGCATCGAAGGCCAGGGTTGGTTCCTTTCGTTCCATGTTTACTCCAGCTATGTGAAGGTGGCCTTCTTCAAAGGCGCAACGCTGAAGCCGCTGCCGCCCAGCAACAGCAAACAGAAGGACGTGCGTTATCTGGACATCCGCGAAGGCGACAAGCTGAACGAGATGCAGATGGCGAGTTGGGTGAAGCAGGCGGCGGCGATACCTGGTTGGCTTGCCTGACCCTTAATTGACACGCACGTATTTTTATGGACGGTTACGTTCTAACAAGAGCACATGGCGCGCAGTACAATGAACCCCAAGGTCGATTGGTATTTCACAAAGCACGAGCGCTGGGAGGAAGAGATCAACCGATTGCGCGCCATCGCGCTGGACAGCGGACTCACGGAGGAACTCAAGTGGGGCTGCCCATGCTATACGCTCAAGGGCACGAATGTTTTCCTGATCCACGTGTTCAAGGACTATTGCGCGCTGCTGTTCCACAAGGGCGCCCTGATCAACGATGATCACAAGATCCTGGTCCAGCAGACAGAGAACGTACAGTCGGCGCGGCAGATCCGGTTCACCGACCTGAAGGAGATCGAGAAGCTGGAACATGTGGTGAAGCACTATATCCACGAAGCCATCAAAGTGGAAAAAGCGGGGCGGAAAGTGCCGATGAAGAAGACCGCGGAGTTCGAGATGCCCGAGGAATTCGAACACGCGCTGAAGCAGATGCCCGCTTTGAATAAGGCATTCCAGGCGCTGACTCCCGGACGGCAACGCGGCTACCTCTTGCACTTCTCTTCGGCCAAGCAGGCCAAGACAAGGGAGGCGCGGATAGAGAAGAACGTAGAGCGGATCTTGGAGGGCAAGGGATTGGATGACTGAGGCTACGCAAGATGTCTGTCCTGATGCAGGTCTACTGACCCGAGAGGGTTGCGGCAAAGTCGAGGGCAGATACCTTGCGCGCATGCAAGCTCAAGGGCGGACCATCGCACTTACCCTTGCAGCGATGCTCCTGTTCGCAGCGAACTCGTTGCTCTGCCGCATGGCGTTAGGGGCTGGTGCGGTTGACGCGGCTTCCTACTCCACCCTTCGCATCCTTTCTGGTGCCATCACGTTGTTCGTGATCGACGGCATACGGCCCGGAACGCGGGACATGGGCGGCAATTGGTCTTCGGCATTCCTACTATTCCTCTATGCCGTTCCTTTTTCCTTCGCCTACTTGGGCCTTACCACGGGCACCGGCGCACTCATCCTCTTTGGATGCGTACAAGTCACCATGCTACTGGCGGGTTGGCGTGGTGGCGAGCGCCTAGGACTGGGGCAATGGATCGGTCTGGTGTTGGCCATGGCGGGCTTGGTGTACTTGCTGCTGCCCGGTGTTCAGTCACCGCAGCCACTGCCAGCGCTCCTCATGGCGGTTTCAGGCATCGCTTGGGGCCTGTATAGTCTGCGAGGTCGTGCGGTAGGTGATCCCCTTCTCCACACGAAAGGGAATTTCATACGCGCTTTGCCGATGGTGCTCCTTGTCTCGGCCTTCGCTGGGCCGTGGCATGCGATCGACAAGAACGGTGTGGTGCTGGCCATACTCTCCGGCGCCATAGCCTCCGCCTTGGGCTATGTGGCGTGGTACGCCGCGTTGAAACACTTGACCGCCACACGCGCTTCCGCCCTTCAGTTGTTGGTGCCAGTGCTGGCCGCGCTGTCGGGTGTGGTCGTTTTGTCGGAGCCTTTTGGACCACGGCTGGCAATATCCGCTTTGCTGGTGCTGGGTGGTGTGGGATCGACACTTCTGCGTAGAACGTGATCAGCGATCGAAGCACTCCGGGTATGGTTCACTGATCGGCGCAGTGCGCTTCCGCAGTGAACGATCCGGCTTGCACATTGTGCTGATGCTACCTAGCCGAGTCCCTTCTGTCGTAATAGAGGCGCTGCCTAAGCTCTGACGCGCGCAGCGTGTATCGAGAAGAACATCGATCGGATCATGGTAGGGATGGGATTGGATGACTGAGCCGATCTTCGCAACCATGCTCACTTCCTTCCATCCCAAGCTACCCATGCGCGACAAGGCCATCACCCACGCCTAATGATCGTCGAAGCTATCGGGTCGATCAATTGCGTACAGGAAATATCGACGCGATCATCCATCGATTACATTGTGCTCACACACGCGTACCCATGAGCACGACCATTACCGTAAGCACCCACATTGCCAAACCCATTGCCCACGCTTGGATATGCTGGACAAGTCCGGAGCACATCGTACACTGGAACGCCGCCAGCGACGACTGGCATTGTCCCAAGGCAACGAACGACCTACGCGTAGGCGGCAATTTCTCCTATGCCATGGCCGCGCGTGATGGCAGCGTGAGCTTCGACTTCAGTGGTGTGTACAACGAGGTGAAGGCACATGAGCATATCGCCTACACGATGGAAGATGGCCGCACCTGCGAAGTACGGTTCGCAGCGGACGGAGATGGAACGCGGGTCACAGAGACCTTCGATCCGGAGACGGAGAACACCATCGAACTGCAACGTGACGGCTGGCAGGCGATCCTGGACCGCTTCAAAGCATATGCTGAGAAGTTGCATTGAGTCCAGGCCATGCGCTGCTTCGGCCAGATGGACTTTCTACCGACTATCCCCGACACTTTCAGTTCCATTCGAGCGGGCCGGTCCCTTCACCTTCGTCCTGGCTGCCGATGAAACAATGCAGGAGCGGTCCGCCACCGGTGTGGAAGTACACCCGTTGATGGTGCTTTGAGAAAGGGCATTGAAAGCAGCGTTCCGGTGTGCTGCGACCTGCTGCTCACGAATTGGGTGGTGCATGACCTGCACCACTTCCGGCAGCGGCACAACCTGCACTCCGGATTCCTGCGGTCCATCAGCACTGCGCCTTTGGACTATGCGGGGAAGTGGCAGCTCTAAGGTCTTCGCAACTCCATATTCATATTGTTCGTGACGGACGAATACCCCGCTCATACCTTTCGCCATCGTGATACGCACCGGCCACATCCAAGACCTCATCATACTGCGCCACACCAAGGATGGTTTGATCCTTGGCGACGATGATGCTGCGGAAGTTCTTCTGCCGATGGTCGAACGCCCCCCGAACGATGCCGACGGACAGACTGCGCGCGTGTTCGTGTACCGAGATGCGCAAGGCGTGCAGCACGCGACCACCCGCGCACCCAAGGCACAAGTGGGCGAATTCGCGCAACTGAAAGTGACGGCCATACGCGGTGCGGGTGCGATGATGGACATGGGCCTTGGTGCCGATCTGTTGGTGCCGCACGAGGAGCAGAAGAAGGCGTTGGACGAAGGGCGTTGGTACGTAGTGCGCGTGGCGCGTGATGAGCCAACGGACAAGCTCTATGGCAGCACACGCATCGAGCACTTCCTGGACAACACCGCGCTTACCGTGAAGAACGGCGACACGGTGCAACTGATGGTCTTCGGCCGCAGCGACCTGGGCCTTTCCGTGATCGTGAACAACCTGCACCAAGGGCTTGTCCACGCCAGCGATGTCTTCAGGCCAGTGGGCATCGGCGATCGCATCACGGGCTATGTGAAGACCGTGCGCGACGACAACAAGTTGGACATCACTCTGCAGCCGATAGGCTATCGCAAGTACAACGATGTGAACACGGCAATGCTCGCGAAGCGTCTACAGTCGCGCAGCGGTTTCCTTCCTTTGAACGACAAGAGCACCGCGGAAGAAATCCACGCCGAGTTCGGGATCAGCAAGAAGGCCTTCAAGAAAGCCTTGGGTGCGTTGTACAAAGAGCGCGTGGTGCGCATTGAAGAGGAAGGGATCGTGTGGGTGGGTTAGCGGCTCGGCGGGGAAAATGCTCGCACCCCATGAACTTTCCCTGTTCCGCGAATACGATCCGGAAAAGATCCACGATCTTCACGCATGCGTTCGTTCATCCTGCTCTGCTGCCTGATCCTGGGCTCCGTGAACTGCGACGCTCAGGAGGGTGGAAATGGACCGCAAGCGGAACAGTTGGCACGTGCGGTGAAGGATATGGCCCCTGCGGAACTTTACGAGATGATCAGGAGCAACACGGTGTTCGTCTACGACTGCAACGAGGCCGACACATACGAATGGGCCCATGTGCCGGGCGCGATCCTCACGGTGTACGACGAGGTGACGGCGGAAAAGCTCCCGCCTGATCACGGCGCGGCGATCGTCTTCTACTGCTATAGTCCAGAGTGCACTGCGGCTGGCATGGCCGCGCACACTGCCATCGACCTTGGCTACACCAACGTACGCTACATGTCCGCGGGTATCACCGGCTGGCAGGATGCGGAATTGCCCACCGAGCCGAAGTGATCGGTGCCGTGCATGCGTGCGTTACGTGCAGAACCGGAACGGCATTGTAGATCAAAGCAGATCCGGTTCATCCTTCAACCTCTTCACATGCGCCGCCTTCATCTTCTTCTCGCGGTCCTTATCACCACAGGTACGCATGCCTGTATCAACATGAGCCAGCGTGTGCCGGGCGTGATGATCGAGGACGTGGAGTTCTACAACATCGGAGATGTGGAAGTGGACAAGGACAGCGTGATGGCCTTCATCCGCACGAAAGAAGAGCGTTGTGCTGGGCACGCGGACCGCGAATGCAACGACCTTGTGATCGCCTACCTCTTCACGCGGCAGTTCACCACCGCCTTGCAGCGCTCCACGCGGCTCGTGGCCATGTACCCAAAGGACTACAGCATAGTGATCACGCACGCCGCCGCGCTTGAACTGAACGGCATGATCCGGGAGGCGATCCCTTTCATGGAGCAGGCCATCGCGCTGAACTCGAAGTCGCACAAGGGCTCGGAGTGGATCCACCTGAACATCCTGCGACAACGGATCAACGGCGAAGCAGCTGTCTCGCCTTGGGCGTTGATCGGCATGGACCTGCGACCGGACAGCCTGCCCACGAAGCCCGACTCAGTGGACCTACGTGAAATGGTGAAACAGTTGCACTACCAAGTGAACGACCGGCTGTTCTTCGAACCTGAGAACGATCCGCTCTTCGGCGCGTTGGTCTTCGCTTATGCCGATCTCCTGTACTTGAACGGTTACCACAACCAAGCGAAGCGCGAGTACGAGCGCGCGTTATCGTACGGCTTCAGGCACAGGCGACCGCCGCCCGTGCAAGTGCAGTTGGAAGCAGCGCCGCCAGCGCCCGCCGAGGTGAAGGTCTCCGCACTACCACCTGCGATGAATGAAAATAGCCACATGGCGGAGTGGCTTGCCGACATCTTCATTGGCCTGGTCATGATCCTGGTCGTGGGTTTTGTGTGGAAGAACAGTCGCACGGATCGCTAAGAGCACCAACGAGCGTATGTTCATCGTGCGATCACGAACAACACCACGAGGCAACAGCCCACACTAGCTTCGTGTCTTGGTAACGGTTTGACCATAATGACGCGCCCAGCGACCCTCATCATCACCTGCTTGCTGGGCATCGTGGCCGCACACGCGCAGCTGACGATCAATGAAGTATGCTCGCGCAACGAGAGCGTATGGCAAGCACCGGATGGCGAACATTCCGATTGGATCGAACTGCACAATGGCGGACCTTCGGCCGTGCAGCTCGATCAATTCTTCCTGAGCGACAAGCCCACCGTTCCCGGTCAGTGGCAATTGCCTGCGCAGTTGCTCAGTACAGGCGAGTTCATAGTGCTCTACTCCGACAATTCGGACGGCTTCCCCTTCGGTATTGATGGCGAGGGCGAGACGATCATGCTTTCCGATGCGGACCTGAACACCGTGCAGTCGATCTATGTGCCCCACTTGGAGATCGATCATTCATACGGTGCGGGATCCACACTGGGAACAGGGCCGTACTACTTCAACACACCGACACCCGGCTCTGCGAACACCTCCGCCGCCTATCCGGGTTATGCTGAAGCACCTGTCTTCAACCGGACACCAGGGTACATCACCCAAGGAGCAAGCGTGGGTGCCAGCACCACCGATGGCGTAGTTCATTGGACCTGGAACGGCCGCGAACCCGATATGAGTTCGCCACAAGCCACTGCTACCATCGCGATCGATAGCACCACGGTGTTGCAAGCCCGCACCTACCGCGCGGGTTGGTTGCCTTCGGCCGTCGCCACCGCCACCTATGTGGTGAACGATCAACGTCAGTTGCCGATCGTCTCGCTGGCCGTGGATCCCGACAGCATGTTCGATGAGGTCTACGGCATGTACATGACCGGCCCGAACGCCGATACGTTATGGCCCTTCTGGGGCGCTAACTATTGGGAGGAACGATCCCTGCCCGCGCAGATCGAGTTCTTCGAAGCCGACGGTGCGCGACAACTGGTGCAGAAGGTGGATCTGCGCGTGCACGGCGGAAGGCGTTCCCGCACCAATCCACAACGGCCCTTGCGCATTACCGCATTGAGCAAATACGGCAGCGATGTGCTGGAGCACCCCTTTTTCCCGGAACGGCCCGAAGTGGACAAGTACCATACGCTGGTGCTGCGCAATTCAGGCGGCGACTTCTGCATCAGCAACTTTCGCGACGGGCTCTTCCACCAGATCAGTTTGCACAATGATCTGGACATCGACGAGCTCGGGTTCCGCCCAGCGATCGCCTACGTGAACGGAAAGTACTGGGGACTGATCGAGATCCGCGAACGCATCGATGAGCAATACCTGCACTACAACTACGGTGCGGACATGGACAGTGTGCTCATGATGGAAGAGGAGAACGTCAGCATGCAGGGCGATACCATCCATTTCTGGAACCTGATGCAGTTCGTGTACACCCAGGACCTGAACGATCCAGCGAACTGGGCGCACGTGGACAGCCTCTTCGACCTGCATAGCGCCAAGGACTACTTCGCCATGGAAATGCATGCGGGCAACGTGGATTGGCCGAGCAACAACCTCAAATACTGGAAGCCTTCCATCACCGAAGGCAAATGGCGTTACATGCTCTACGACCTTGATGCCACCATGCACCTCTACGGCTGGATCCCCGAAGACCTCGATATGTTCTACTGGACCTTCTTGCACCGCGCCGGATTCGTGCACAGCGAGTTCTTCCGGGGGCTTATGACCAACGATGAGTTCAAGCGCACCTACCTGAACCGCCTCGCCGACCTGATGAACACCGACCTGAGCCCGGATAACTTCCAAGCCGAAGTGGACATGATCACCACCACCTACGCGAGCGAGATCGAGCGCCACTTCCAGCGGTGGAACTGCTGGTTCGATTACTACACCAGCCATGCGTTCGGCGTCATCCCGCATTTCGCTCAAAATCGTAATGGCTTTGTGCGTCAAAGTGTGCTCGACTTCTATGCCTTCCCCAATGCGCCGCTGTTGGAGTTCGATGTGTTCCCACCGGCTGCGGGATCCGTGGTGATCAACACGGTCACACCACCGCTGCCCTTCAGCGGCTACTACTTCAACGGCAACGCCATCGATGTCACCGTGCGACCGAACGAAGGTTTCGTGTTCGATCATTGGGGCTACAGCGCCGATGATACCACCTGCACCGAGTTGCACTGGAAACGTTCCTTCCATACCGCGGGAAAGGTGATGGCCTTCTTCCGGAACGCTTCAGGTGCAATGAGCGCCTACCCCAACCCTACCACTGGCGAACTTTCGCTGGGGATCGATGCCACCATGGAAGGCACCGCCACGATCACCCTCACCGATGTGAGCAGAAGGTTGGTCGCATTCCGATCCGTTCAAGTGTCGGCGGGGATGAACAAGATCAGCCTCAACATCACCACGTTGCCCGCTGGCATTTACATGGCCACCAGCGAAGTGAACGGAGATCGTTCTGTGGTGAAGGTGACGAAGCAGTGACGGCTATCGTTCGCAGCGACCTACATTCGCCGCCGGGGCAAGTCCTGTACAATCAGCTCCCGTCGAATCCCCCAGGGCCGGAAGGCAGCAAGGGTAGGCGGTTGTAGCGGTGTGATACAGGTCGCTTGCCCCTCTTTTTTGCCCATAACTGATCAATGGGCGACCCCGCTACCTTGGCCACATGTCGGAAAACGTTAAGAAAGTGGTGCTTGTTACCGGCGGAAGCAGCGGCTTGGGCGAAGCGATCTGCGCGCACTTGACCGGCTTGGGTCACAAGGTTTATGGGACAGGACGCACCGTGCACCCCGGAGCGCGCGAACATGGCTTCAACCTGCTGCCCATGGACATCACGGATGTCACCAGCGTCCAGCAAGGCGTGGAAGAAGTGTTGCGCCGCGAAGGTCACATCGACGTGGTGGTGAACAATGCGGGCGTTGGGATCCAGGGTGCAGCGGAGGATATCACACCCGAACTCGCCATGAAGGCGCTGGACATCAACGTGATCGGTGCACACCGTGTGTGTCGTGCCGTCTTGCCGGGCATGCGCGCGCGCAAGTCCGGCCTCATCATCAACATCACCAGCGTGGCAGCCAATTTCGGACTGCCCTATCGCGCCTTCTACAGCGCAAGCAAAGCGGCACTGGAGCGATATGGCGAGGCACTGGCGATCGAGGTGAAGCGGTTCGGCATCACCGTGGTCAACGTACAACCGGGCGAGTTCAAAACCAACATCGCGGGAAAGCGATTGCGGCCCGAGACCGTGATCCTCGATCACAAGCCCGGATACGAAAAGGCCATGAGCATCCTCGATGGCAGCTTGTACTTCAGCAGAGATCCGAAGGAACTCGCGCAGGTGATCGCCGGGATCATTTTTTCGCCGCGACCGAAGACACATTACATCGTTGCGGAAGGTGTGCAACGCATCAGCGTGCTGGCCAAGAAGCTCCTGCCCGGCCGCATGTTCCAACGCATGGTGGGCAAACATTACGAGTAGCATGCAGGCATACGACCCGAACAATTGGCTACGAGCGCTCGCGCTGCATCGGTCGGACACCTTCCTCCGGCTGCTGCCTTGGTTGCTCGCGCTGGGGAGCTTCACAGCAGTGGTCGGCTGGGTGGAAGTGATGTACCTGCACTTGGGCAAGGAGAGCTACGTGAGCAACCTGCCTGTGATGCACAGTTTGCTCGGATTCGCGATCAGCATGCTGCTGGTGTTCCGCACCAACACCGCGTACGACCGTTGGTGGGAGGGTCGAAAACTCTGGGGGCAACTGGTGAACGTCAGCCGCAACCTTGCAGTGAAGATCGATGCGTACATCCCTGATGACGCCACCACGCGCGCGTTCTATGCAAAGCTTATCCCGCTCTTCGCGCATGAACTGCGACTGCACCTGCAACTGGAAAAGACCCGCATGGAACTTGATGCACAACCGCACCCCGAGATCCCCGGATTCGACCGCAGCAAGCACATGCCGAACCAAGTGATGCAATTGATGACCGAGCGCACCTACCGCTTACAGCGCGAAGGCGTGATCGCCGGTGAACAACTGCTCACGCTCGACAGGGAACTTGTGCAATTCCTGGAGATCGCCGGTGCCTGCGAGCGCATCAAGAACACGCCCATTCCTTATTCGTACAGCAGCTTCATCAAGAAGTTCATCGTCATCTATGTATGCACCTTGCCCTTCGGCTTCGCGTTCACCTTGGGCTACCTCGCAGTGCCTGTTGTCATGTTCATCTTCTACGTGCTCGCTAGCTTGGAACTGATCGCCGAGAGCATCGAGGATCCCTTCGGCACAGATAGCAACGACCTACCCATGGACCGCTTGAGCGCGATGATCAAGGGGAATGTGGAGGAGGTGTTGGCGTGAAGTGTGGTTGTCAGTTGCTCGTTGTCAGTTGTCAGGCTGTGTGGAAGCAATCTCGCGACAACCCCAGCGCAAGCCTGACAACGAACAACTGACAACTCCTAGCTCAACTCATGGCTGCTGCGCCACACGCACCGCCGTCGGCACGGTGCCGCCGATCGTTTGCAGGATCACATCACGATCGTTCCCAGTGCCCACGTACTTGGTCACGCCGTCCAGGTTCAGGTCCTCGGTGCGGTAACCGGCGACCGTTGCCGTGGCCGAAGCACCAATGGCGATGAGGATGCGATCGCGATCGTTGTACGGGCCCACGTACTTCACGGCGCCATCGCTGGTGGCATCGCCGGGCCAGAGCATGCGCACGCCGTTGATCTCCTTCTGCGCATCGGTGCCGAAGGTGGCCGTAGTGGGATCGGTGACATCAAGTGTGGTGACGCTAGGCCCCAAGGTGATCGCTTGCGATGCCGTTACGCTCAAATGGTTCCTGTGCCGCGCACGCACAAAGTAGCTGCCCGCTCCTGCGCTGAAGTCGATGGGTGAATGACCATCGGCGCTTGTGACCCAACCATTGCGATGCAAAAGACCCACACGCGTGGCCACCACGTTGCTGCTGTCGGCGCTGCTGAGGAGTTCTAGCCACACCCAATCCACCACGGCGCTGTCGCCTTGCACTTCCAACACATGCTGCGGTGTGGCCCATGAGCCAACGCCATTGGCGGCAGAGAAGAATGGCGAAGCGTAAGGCTGAAGTGTTGGGATCAGGTCTTGCTGGCGGAGATCATCGCGCATGAGGCCCGTGTTCTCATCGTATGCGCCGCCGAGGAACATGCGGAGAGAAAGCGTGGAGCGGGGATCGGGGATGTTGTGGTAGCGAACAATGACTTGCTGATCAGAGGCAAATCCGTAGACCAGAAGCTTACCGTCAGCTTGAACCAGCCCACCCCGAATGCTAGCATTGGAAACGAACGGCTCATCGATGAGTCCAAATTCCATGTCGCGTGTTCCATCTCCATTGCGTCTGGCAATGATCCAAGGCGGGGCCCATGCATCAAAAACAGACGGGTCGCCCGTGTAATAGAATCTTCCAAGCATATCAACAGCAAAAGACTTCACGAACGGATACTCATAATATTCGAACTCGCTCTCTGCGAAAATGTCCATGTATGTTGCGACCTGGGAACCCAGTTCAAAGGCTCGGAAGCGCGCATGACATTCCGAACCTCCCTGCGCAGCCAAGATCATTTCCGCAGGATTCAACAGGACCGAGGTGATTTCACTCTCCACGAAATTCCCAGCATACAAGTTGATGTTTTGAAGCAATGCGCCGTTCCCGTCGATGATCCGCAGGGAATGATGCGGTGGCGTGAAGGGCGTCGTTGATGAGTGACTTAGCCAGACCAGAGTATTGCTTCCGGAAAGGTGCTTGACCTCCACGAAATGATCTACTGGACCGAAGGATTTGACGCCATTGGTTCCGAACGACCCATCCAATGCTCCAGCTTCATTCGTCTTTATCAGGTAGCCAGTACTGTAGCTCTGCTCAAAAGAACCTTCAACCCAACAATACCAATCACCATTCGTGGCTTCCGTGCATCCACGAATAAATGCTTCATCAGCGTTAAACTCACCTTGAAGAAGTATGGTCAACTCGCCGTCGACGCCGAACTCCGCGTCCAGTGTGCCGTCGATGTAATAGCGAGAAATGGTACATACCGAATCGATCGCGGAGTAGAACGTCAACCTACCATCGGCGTAGGAAGTACCATGGTGTGGGGCCAGATCCACGCTCCACAGCCCGTTCTCGAGCAACAATGTATCCGTGCCAACGTCCGCAAGAACTCCTACACGCACATGACCGTAGGCTATGGAATCATCGATCAGTACAAATCTATCCGGCTCGATCTCTTGCACCGACCAGGCGCGGTCTTGCAATTCAAGTTCTGGCGGGAAATGAAAGATCCCATCCCAAGAGAATGTGCTATCCAAGGTCCCCGCCTGCTGCGCCACCCCCTTCTCCACCATGGCCAAAGCAAAAAGCAAGTAGAGGCTGCGCATGGTGCTCCGTTTTTGGTCGTTCGAATGTAGTGTGGCCTTGGTGCGAGGGGCAACTGGTACCAGTGGTTTCTCAACAATGCGGGGTGGCTTGGGTGTCGTTACGCTGAACATCCGCAAAGCGGCCGCCCTTTGGGCTTCGTCTCAACAAACGTTACTGGGCATGGGTGAGACTCCGGGTCGAGTTCGCAAAGCCTCACTTCGCCCGGAGTGACGACCCGAACAACTGACAACCACCAACTGACAACGAACCACCGCGCCCGACCTATTTTCGCGCCCGATGTCCTTCCTGCACCCGGCCTTTCTATGGGCACTTACCGCCCTGGCCATTCCGGTGTTCATCCATCTCTTCCAGCTCCGGCGTTTCAAGCGGATCGATTTCCCCAACGTGCGCTTCCTCGCGGAAGTGTCGCAGCAGACGCGCGCCCGCAAGAAGATCCAGCACTGGTTGGTACTGCTGGCGCGGTGCCTCGCCATCGCCTGCTTGGTGCTGGCCTTCGCGCAGCCTTACCTGCCCGGTAGCAATGGTGCGGTGAAGGCCGGGCCGCGTGCGGTATCGCTCTATATAGACGATAGCTATAGTATGGATGGCCAGAACGCTGGTGGCCGCCTGCTGGACCAAGCCCGCAAAGGCGCACAGGATGCCGTGATGGCCTATGGCGCCACCGATCGCTTCCAGGTGTTGAACGGTCGCTTCGAGGGAAGGCAACAGGTGTTGCTGGGTCGCGATGAGGCGCTCGAAGCCGCTGCGCAGGTGGACGTTTCGGCATACACGCGGCAACTCTCGAAAGTGCTGGCACGGCAACGCGAAGCTTTGGCCACGAGCGAGGCAATGACCAAGCGCGCCTTCCTCTTCACAGACATGCAGCGCAGCATCACCGATGTGGCCGCGTGGACGAACGACAGTACCATTCCCACGGTGATCGTGCCGCTGCCCACCGATCGTCGCGATAACCTCAGCATCGATTCAGTATGGTTCGCCAGCCCCGTGCGCCGCTTGGGTCAGGCCGAAGTGTTGCACGTGGCGATAACCAATCGCGGCACGCAGGACCTTGTGAACGTGCCGTTGCGCCTGAGCGTGGATGGCGAGCAGCGCGCGCTCGCGACCTTCTCGGTGAACGGCGGCGCCACGGTGGACACCACCATGCAGTTCATCAGCGATGAGGTGGGCGATCATTGGGGCGACGTGACGATCACCGACCAGCCCGTGATCTTCGATGATCGCATGTACATCGCGTACCGTGTGATAGAAAGACTGCGCGTACTCCTGCTCAGCGGCGGAGATGAAGCCGGTGATCGTGCGATCGGTGCGGTATTCGGTGGCGATAGCACGCACACCTTCAGCCAGCGTGGCTTCCGCGAAGTGGACCTCGCAGCTCTTGAACAACAGGATCTTGTTCTGCTGAACGGACTTACCGAAGTGCCGAGCGGCCTCGCCCAAACGCTGGATGCGTTCGTGAAAGGCGGTGGAAGCATCGCGGTGTTCCCACCCAGCGGCGGCGACCCCACACGCTATGCTTCGTTCTTCGGCCAGTTCGGCGCCGCAGCACCGGCGCGCATGGACACCAACCAGGTACGGGTGGAACGCATCGACCTGGAACAGCCCTTCTACCGCGACATCTTCCAGACAATGCCGCGCAACGTGGACCTTCCGCTGGTGCGCGAACGGTGGAACATCAGGCCCGCGGCCGGTAGTGATGCGTTGCTTCGGATGCAGGATGGGTCAGTGTACCTCGCACGCACCGATCGTGGTCGTGGCAGCGCTTACCTCTTTGCCACACCGTTGGCCGAAAGCGCCGGCAACCTCACCCGCCACGCGCTCTTCGCCACATCACTGCTACGGATGGCCGAACTCGCACGGCCCATGGGCGAACTGTACCACACCATCGGCGCGGATGCAGTGGTAACAATTGAAGGCATTGAGATGAACGGTGAACAACCACCGCACTTGCTCGGACCTGACGGCATCGACATAGTGCCCGAAGTGCGCCGTGCACCGGGCAGCACGAGCCTTGCTTTGCACGATGAAGACCTTCCGCCGGGACCCTACGCGCTCACTGTGGAGAAGGACACGCTTATGCTCCTTGCCATGAACCTCTCGCGCCGCGAAAGTGACCTTGGCGCATATACCGTTGAAGAATTGAAGAGCGCGTTGGAAGAGCGCGGCCTCGGCACCTTCTCAGTGATGGAGGAAGGCGCCGGAGATCTTTCGCTACGTTTGGCCGCACTGGACCAGGGGCGCAAACTGTGGAAGTGGTTCATCGTGCTGGCGCTGCTCTTCCTGGCCGCAGAAACGATCCTGATCCGCACCGTACGATGAAAGACATCGTCCTCCGCCAAGTGAAGATCACGGACCCCGGTGGTCCGCATCACGACAGTGTGGTGGACGTGGTGATGAGCAAGGGACGCATCGCACGCATCGGATCGCGCTTGAAGAGCGATGCCGAGGAGATCAAGATCGTAGGACTGCACGTCAGCCCCGGCTGGATGGATCTGCGCACGCACTTCCGAGATCCCGGCGAAGAATGGAAACAAGGGATCACCAACGGTCTTGATGCAGCAGCAGCAGGTGGCTTCACTACGGTGTGCGTGCTACCTAGCACCACGCCGGTGAACGATGGCCGCGCAGGGATCGACTACATGCAACGCCGCGCCGAAGGACATGCCGTGCGCTTGCTGCCGCTGGGTGCGATCACAAAAGGGATCAAGGGTGAACAACTCGCCGAACTGCACGACATGCAATTGGCAGGTGCTGTGGGTTTTAGCGATGATCAGCGCACCGTGCGCAACACGCGCCTTATGATGCTGGCACTGCAATATGTGCGTGGGCTTCCCGGAGCACAGTTGCCCGTGATGGTATTCCCGAACGATCCAGACCTGAGCGCCAACGGGATGATGCACGAGGGACCGATGAGCACGCGCCTTGGCATGGGCGGGATCCCGCCCATGGCCGAGACCGTGCAACTTGCGCGTGACATCGCATTGCTCGAATACACGGGTGGCCACCTGCACGTCGCCACGATCAGCACCGCCGGAAGCGTCGAACTCATCCGCCAGGCGAAGGCACGCAAGCTGAAGATCACCGCATCGGTGGCCGCTCACAATCTCCTGCTGGATGATGGCTGCTTGCGCGGCTTCGAGACCTGCTACAAGGTGATGCCGCCGTTGCGCGACAGCACGCACATCGATGCCTTGCGCGAAGGCGTGAAAGATGGAACGATCGATGCCGTCGTAAGCGATCATCGCCCTGAGGACCGCGAGCACAAAGTGTTGGAGTTCGGTCCTGCGGCGTTCGGCATCATCGGCTTGGAAACTGCCTTCGCTGTGGCCAACACCGCACTGAAAGGAAGCACGAGCTTGCGCCGCATCATCGAGCGCTTCAGCAACGGACCCCGCGCGGTCCTCGGCCTACCAGCATTGCATGTGGCCGAAGGCGCCAGCGAACTCACGCTCTTCGATCCGGAAGCCGACTGGACCTGCAAAGAGGAAGACCTGCCCAGTAAATCGCACAACACACCCTTCTTGGGTCAACGCTTCACCGGCCGCGCGGTGGGCATAGTGGGCAATGGGCAAGTGCGAATGGCGCCGGCCTTCGCAACCGTAGCCTCGCGATAGGGATCAGATCCCGGAACCCGCATCGGGGTCGTTCTCCTTCTCCTGCGCGTTCTTGATCCACTCATCCTGGCCTGTTCCAAGGCTCTCGACAAGCACACGCGCATCCTGGGCGAACTTGTGATCGGGGTACGAGGCGATCACTTCCATGTACGCCGTGCGCGCTTCGCCCAAACGGCCTTCGTTGTGCAGCATCACCGCCTTCTTGAAGAGCAGCACCACACGGTTCTCCCATTGCGGGTAGTCCTTCCCCACGCGATCGTATAGCACCAATGCTTCATCGGTGTGGTGCATGGTCTCATGTATCCCCGCTGCGCGGAAGATGTACTCGGGTGCCAGACTGTCTTGCGGATATGCGGCCGCGTAAGCCTTGTACACATCGATCATAGCCTGTGCACTGCGCAGGTCCAACGCGTGGTGTTCGAAGAGCGAGTCCTCCATGGTGCGGATGCGACGCTGGCCTTCCAACTTCTTCGCATCGGCTTCGGAAACAGGATCACTTCCGCAGGCGAAGAGCAGCAATGGCAGGATCAACAACAGGGAACTTCTCATGGTCGTGTTCATTTCACAGGGGTGAATCGCATCTTGTACTTGGCGTCGGTCTTGCCCAGGCTTATATCGCGCAACTTGCCTTTCAACAAGCGACGGCGCAGGGCGGGTAGGTGATCGGTGAAGAGCACGCCATCGAGGTGATCATGCTCATGTTGGATCACGCGCGCAGCGAAGCCTTCGAATTCTTCCTCGTGCTCTTTGAACTTCTCGTCCTGGTATTGCAACACGATCTTCGGCTGGCGCTTCACTTCTTCGCGGATGTTCGGGATACTGAGGCAGCCTTCCTCGAAGGGCCACTCCTCGCCTTCCTCTTCCACGATGTACGGGTTGATGAACACGCGCTTGAAGTCCTTAAGGTGCGCATCCGCAGTGGGATTGCCGTTCTCGTCCTCGGCGAAGGGCGAAGCATCCACGATGAAAAGGCGGATGCTCTGCCCGATCTGCGGCGCCGCAAGGCCCACACCGCTAGCTGCGTACATGGTCTCGTACATGTCGGCGATCAACTGCTTCAAGCCGGGATGGCCAGGCTCTATGTCCTTGGCCACCTTCTTCAGCACCGGATCGCCAAAAGCGCGTATGGGGAGGATCATGCGGGCGCGAATTTAGACGAGTTCACATGCCTCTGATGAACGCGCATCTTTGCCGCCCTCCCGCTCAGGGAAAAGACCATGCGACGCAGCAAACCGAAGGAGACCATCATCTGGGAAGCAATACCCATCACCGGCGCTGGCGCCAACGGCAAGTCGCTGGCGAAGGTGGACGGCTTGGTGGTGTTCGTTACCGGCGCGGTCCCCGGCGATGTGGCCGATCTGCGCGTGCTGAAGAAGAAGAAGAGCTACGCCGAGGCCATGGCGATCCGCATCGTGAGCCCGTCGCCCGATCGTGTCGCCCCGTTCTGCAAGCACTTCGGCACCTGCGGCGGCTGCAAGTGGCAGGACCTCTCCTATCCCAAACAACTCGAATTCAAGCAACAGCAGGTGATCGACAACCTCGAGCGGTTGGGAGGGCTCGAACTTCCGGCGGTGACACCGATCATGCCTTCGGCCGGGTTGACGCACTACCGCAACAAACTGGAGTTCACCTTCAGCAACAGCAGGTGGTTCACCAAAGAAGAGATCGGAACTCAGGATGAACTCACCGATCGGAACGCACTCGGCTTCCACATTCCCATGCGCTTCGATCGCGTGCTGGACATCACCGAATGCCACCTGCAACCGGAACCGAGCGATGCGATCAGGAGCTTCGTGCGCGAGCATGCGCGTGTACACGTTCTCTCGTTCTACGATATCCGCGAACACGTCGGCTTTTTGCGCACGTTGCTCGTACGCACCACCCTCACTGGCGAGTGCATGATCCTGCTCGCGCTGGGCCACGAGGATGTGGAAGCGCGAGAGGGCCTGCTCGCAGCTTTGGTCGAACGCTTTCCGCAGCTCACTTCGGTGCTGTGGACCATCAACCCGAAGAAGAACGACACCATCTACGATCTTGACATCCAGCTGTTCCATGGCCGAGATCACATCATTGAAGAACTGCCCGATGGTCCCGGTGGTCGTGCGTTGAAGTTCAGGATCGGGCCGAAGACCTTCTTCCAGACCAATCCACGGCAGACCATGGCCATGTACAAGATCGTGCGGGAGCTCGCAGGACTTACCGGAACAGAGAACGTGTACGACCTGTATTGCGGCGCAGGAAGCATCACGCTCTACGTCGCCGGTATGGCGAAACATGTGGTAGGTGTTGAACTCGTGCCCGAGAGCGTGGCCGATGCACGTGTGAACGCCGAACTCAACGGCATCACCAATGTGAGCTTTGCCGTCGGTGATATGAAGAAGACCTTCGATGCGGACTTTGTGCGCAAGTACGGCAAGCCCGATGTGGTGATCACCGATCCGCCGCGCGCGGGCATGGACGAACCCGTGGTGCGCCACCTGCTCGAACTGGATCCGGAGCGCATCGTTTACGTGAGCTGCAATCCCGCTACACAGGCGCGCGATCTCGCGATCCTCAAGGACCGCTACCGTATCCACTTCGTGCAGCCGATCGACATGTTCCCGCACACTTACCACGTTGAGAACGTGGTGCGTTTGGTGAGGAACGCGTGAATAGGCTTTCCGTTTAGCTTCGGCGCAAACTCCACCGCATGCGTCGCACTCTTCTCCCACTCGCAGGTTGTCTCATGTCCGTCGTTACTGTTGCGCAAACATCTGCGCCGCGCTACATCGAAGTGGTGGTCACCGATACGGTGCAACTCGCGCTACAAGGCATGGACTACGAAGTGGCCATGGTGAACCCTTTCGATGCTGCGACGATCGCCATGAGCGCCGGGGCCGAGGAGGAAGCCGACTTCAGCAAGATGCTGGATGATGCGGAGAAGAAGGCACGCGCGAGCGAAAAGCAGTTCATCGACCTGATGAAGACGAACGGGTTCACTTACCGAATGAGCGGCACCACGCACGCCGAGGACTACGCCTTCGACAGCGGCAAGAAGATGGATGTGAACAGCTACCTGGTGGAGTTGAAGGACACGGCGATGATGAGCCGCTATCATGATGTCATGGAAGGCACCGACTTCGGCGGTTCGGTGAAGAACATGCGCTTCTCCGATGCAACGGCGGCCAACGCGCGATTGATGAGCAAGCTCTTCACACAAGCAAGGTCCAAGGCCATGGCACTGGCCATGGCAGCTGGCGGCGGCTTGGGTGAACTGATCAGTGCCGAGGAAATGCGCGAAAGCGACGGATCCATCTTCGAACAACTGATGAAGATGGACCGCGGTCGACGGAGCGAAGGCACTGACCTCACCGATGGTTCTTCGCAGCGCAGCAGCATGGCCTTCCGTTTTGCACTGCAGGCGAAGTGAAGCTCGATCGCGACTACTGGGCGCAGCGCTATTCCAACTCCGATACGGGCTGGGACCTCGGCGCACCCAGCACGCCGCTGAAGGAATATCTGGATCATCTCACCAACAAGGACGCGCGGATCCTCATTCCCGGTGGCGGGCGGGCATACGAGGCCGAGTACGCCCACGCGCTCGGCTTCCACAACGTCTTCGTCATCGATCTCACCAACGAGCCTCTTGAGCATCTGCTCGCGCGTTGCCCGTCGTTCCCCAAGGCGCACTTCATCGTCGGCGACTTCTTCACGCACGCAGGCACTTACGACGTGATCCTGGAGCAGACCTTCTTTTGTGCGATAGACCCCACCATGCGTGCACGGTATGTGGAGCGCATGCATCAGCTGCTCGCTCCCAGGGGTACGCTGGCCGGTGTGCTCTTCAACGATGTGCTCAATACCGACAGGCCACCCTTCGGCGGCAACAAGGATGAATACGAGCTTGCATTCAGCAAGTGCTTCACTGAGCTATCCTTCGATCCCTGTCACAATTCCATTCCGCCGCGTGCAGGGCGCGAACTCTGGTTGCGTGCCGTGAAAGAAAGTTGACGGTTGCACCGTTCGATGGGATCACGCACATTGCATCGCCTTACGCCCACTCCGCCTCCGGACCATCTCTGCCCTCCGCTCCCGATGAAACACCCCGATGCCGAACTCGATCTCTACTACGGCACGTTACCCGGTGAACGGCGTGATGCATTGCTCGCGATCCGCAAGATGATCCGTCGCATCTGGCCCGCGATCACCGAGGACATGGCGTACGGTATGCCCACCTTCCACCTCGATGGCCAAATGCTCTATGCCATAGGCAGCCAAAAGCATTTCATGGTGCTGTACGTGATGCCGTATGATCTGCTCGGCCATTTCAAGATGGACCTGAAGGTGTACGACCACGGTAAGGCGTGCATCCGCTTCAAGAAGCTGTTGCCCGAGACCTACGATTTCTTCGACCGAGTGATCAAGTACACGGGTAATCAGTTGGACCTGAGCCACGCCACCGCGCGGTCCAATGGACACAAGAAGCAGCTCGTACGCAGCTGAGCGTCCGGGATCGAGCGCCTTACTTTGCCAATATGAGCGACCGCACGGTGATCCTTGACCATGAGCAGGTGCAACGCAAGCTGCGCCGCATTGCACACCAGTTGCACGAAGAGCACCACTTGGAGAAGGGGATCGTGTTGGTGGGCATTGCACCGCGTGGTGCGCAGATCGCCACGCGACTGGCCACTGTGCTGGAGTCCATTGCCGCATTTGAAGTGGAACTTGTGGAACTGCAACTGGACAAGGATCTTCCGCTGGAGAAGCCCGTGCGCTTGGGGATCGATCCCAAAAAGTTGCGCAACCGTACGGTGGTCCTCGTGGACGATGTGCTCATGAGCGGTCGCACGCTGATGCACGCCGCCAGCTACCTCGTGCAAGTGCCCCTGAAACGATTGAACACCGTGGTGCTCGTGGACCGCAGGCATCGCGCCTATCCCGTGCGCGCCGACATCGTTGGCCTCACGCTCAGCACCACCATGCAGGAGCACATCAGCGTGGAACTGGGCCGCAAGGATTCGGTTTACCTCAAATAGGCGCTACCACTGCGCGTATCCGCTCGGCCACCGCCGCGGGTGGCGCACCGGCTTGTACGATCACGTCCGCGTCAGCATAGATCGGAATACGGTCCGCGAGGAGTTGTTCCACACGCGCACGCAACACATCGCCCTTCAACCCGAAGAGCAACGGACGATCACCGCCAGCGCGTTCAATGCGTGCCAAGAGCGCAAGCAACGGCACATCCAACCAGATCACCGTGCCCACCGCTTTCATGCGCGCGAGGTTGTCGCCTTCACAAGGCGTGCCTCCGCCCGTGGCGATCACTGCATCGGTCCCAGTGAGCAGTTCGCCAAGTACTTCGGTCTCCAACTTCCGGAAAGCAGCCTCTCCCTCACGCTGAATAAAAGGCAGCAATGCCCCCACACGTTCCTCCACCACCCGGTCGATGTCCTTGAACGGCACTTCCAGCAATGGCGCGAGCATGCGGCCAACTGTGGTCTTGCCGCTGCACATGAAGCCGATGAGGAAGATGTGTCCCATGTCGTCGGCGAAAGATCGCAACTTCGCCGTCCATGAAGCTGGTTGAAGTAGCCGATGCGCGAACCTTGAACGATTGGATGCGCCTACCGTGGAGCATCTACGCCACCGATGCCAACTGGATCCCTCATCTGAAGCAGGATGTGGAAAAGGTCTTCGATCCGGAGAAGAACAAGTTGCTGAAACCCGATAAGGAGAGCGGTAAGATCAGTACAGCGGCCCGCTGGGTTTTGTACAATGAGGCCGGAAATGCGATCGGTCGTATTGCGGCTTTCGTGAACCAGAAAACGGCCTGGGGCGAGAAGCAACCCACTGGTGGTGTCGGATTCTTCGAGTGCATCAACGACCAAGCCGCAGCGAACTTGCTCTTCGATGCCGGGCGCGAACGGCTGAAGGCACAGGGCATGCAAGCCATGGACGGTCCCATCAACTTGGGCGACCGCAATATGTTCTGGGGGGTGTTGATCCACAACCACACCGACCCACCGATCTACGGCACCAACTACAATCCACCGTACTACAAGGATCTTCTGGAGGGATATGGCTTCCAAGTATGGTTCAACCAGCTCTTCTTCAAGCGCTCGGCGACCCTAGGAGCACAGCCCATCTTCCACCGCAAGTACAACCAGCTGAAGAACGATCCGGACATGGTGCTGCACGACGGTCGGGGCCGCAGCTTGGACCAGCTCGCCAACGACTTCTGCACCATTTACAATGATGGCTGGGTTGATCACGACAACCACAAGCCGATGGAACTGGCTACGGCCATGAAGATCGTGAAGGCCATGAAGCCGGTGATGGATCCGCGTCTGCTCATCTTCATCCGTTACAAGGACCGGCCCATCGCCATGTACATCAGCTTGCCGGAGCTGAACGAGATCTTCAAGTACGTGAACGGCGATCTCAACTGGCTGGGCAAACTGAAGTTCCTCTACCACAAATGGCGCGGCACCGTACAAACAATGACGGGTGTCGTCTTCGGTGTGGCCAAGGACTGGCAGGGCAAAGGGTTGGAAGCGGGAATGATCGTGTACGCCGAGAAGCACATTGTGGAAAAGAAGCTCTACAAGGACACCATCCTCACGTGGATCGGCGACTTCAACCCGCGCATGATCAAGGTGTGCCAGAACCTGGGCGCCGAGAACTACCGCACGCTGGCCACCTACCGCTACCTCTTCGATCGCACGGTGCCTTTCGAGCGGCATCCGGTCATCGAAAAGAAGGAGAAGTGAACATCACTTGCCGGGGTGGAAGCGATCTCTACTTTTGCGCACCCTAAACGCAGGGGTCCGCTCACAAGGTGGATCATGTATTGGCCGATTCCGTAGCTCAGCTGGTAGAGCACAACACTTTTAATGTTGGGGTCCTGGGTTCGAGCCCCAGCGGGATCACAAGAAAGTCAGAAGCCTCGGCGCAAGTCGAGGCTTCTGCACCCCCTGCCCAGGTGGTGAAATTGGTAGACACGCACGCTTGAGGGGCGTGTGGCCGAAAGGCTGTGCTGGTTCGAGTCCAGTCCTGGGCACTTTGAAGACCCATCCGCATTGAGCGCGATGGGTCTTTTCGCAGTGGAACGCCCCCTCTCCGACCTCCTGGTCCTCGAGACCGCCGGTGTGCTGGCCGGTCCCGCCGTGGGGATGTTCTTCGCGGAGTTGGGTGCGCGCGTGGTGAAGGTGGAGAACAAGCGTAGCGGAGGCGATGTCACGCGTTCGTGGAAACTACCTTCCGAAGATCCTGCATCACCGGTGAGCGCGTACTTCAGCAGCGTGAATTGGGGAAAGGAGCATCTGTTCCTAGATCTGAAGGATGCCAGCGACCGCGAACACTTCGATGAGTTGGTGCGCAAGGCGGACGTACTGATCAGCAACCACCTCGCAGCCGATGCCGCAAAGCTCGGGTTGCACCGTGATCGCCTGCGCACCTTGAACCCGAAGCTGTTGCACGGCCACATCAAGGGCTTCGCCGATCAGCCCCAGCGTTCAGCCTATGATGTGGTACTGCAGGCCGAGACCGGCTACATCAGCATGACGGGCACCGATCCGGATCACTTGGCCAAGTTGCCGATCGCTCTCATCGATGTGCTCGCCGCGCACCAACTGAAGCAAGGGCTGTTGGTGGCCTTGTTGCAGCGCGATCGCACAGGCAAGGGTGCATACGTTGAGGTCTCGTTGGAAGAGGCTGCGCTCTCGGGTCTCATCAACCAAGCGAGCAACCACCTGATGACCGGTGCTATCGCAAAACCGATCGGAACACTTCACCCGAACATTGCGCCGTACGGCGAACTGTTCACCTGCGCTGATGGCGGCAGGATCATCCTGGCGGTGGGCAGCGATGAGCAGTTCGGTGCGTTGTGCGGTGTGCTTGGCACGAACACACTGATACTGGATCCGCGCTTTGCCAAGAACACCGATCGCGTACGCAACCGTGTTGATCTCGCCGTACACCTCACCGCTTCAATTGTGCTGCACGATCGTAAAGAACTGCTTGCACGCTTGATCCCGGCCGGTGTTCCTGCTGGTGCAATTCTGCGGATGGATGAGGTCCTCACTACCACGGCTGCACAAGCAATGCTCCTCGAAAGTACGATCGATGGTAAGCGCACTTTGCGCTTGAAAGGGAATGCCTTCTCGATCGGATGAGTTCTTGGCCGGGATCTACGACTCTGTGCTCGCAAAGGTCTTCTCCTTCCGCAACGCGTTCTTCAATATCGGCACAAGCGCACGCGCTTCATCGTCCGTTAGGTTCTTACCGAAGACGATCTTCTTGCCTAGGTGTTCGAAACCGAGACGTTCACCGCCGATCACCCACGTGCTCTGGTCCCACTGCGCCTTCCAACTATTGGGATCGATGACGAGCAGTCCCAAGCTCCGGATGTTGTCCACGAAGTAGGCCTGCGCCTTGCCGTAACCGAAGAGACTGTCCTTGATCGTCACCGCACCGTCCTTGATGCGCCATAGCTCGAACCCCTTGAGGCGCCAAAGCACCGCACGGCCGATCATAACGGCGAAGTAGGCCCAGAACGCGAGGAAGGCGAGCATGTACTGGCGTGCAACATCGCTCGCGGGCAATTTGCTCCGCTCCACGATCACGATGATGCCGCAGGTGATCCACGCCAGAGCCCAGGTGACGAGCATGGTCTGCTTGCCACGTGTGGTGCGCGCACTGATCACCACGCTGGTGCGGCCGTCGCGGCGATCGATGCTCACACGTTCGCTCAGGTGCTCCATTATGCCTTGGTTGTCTCCAGCAATTGCTCGTACAGCGCTTCATAGCGCGGCAGGATCGTATCCACGTCGTAACGCTTCGCTTCCTCGAAAGCACCCTTGCGGTAGCGTGCGTGCGTGGCAGGGTCGGCGAGGATGGCCAACGCGTTGGTGGTCATAGCAGCGATGTCACCCACGTTGTTGGTAAGGCCGCTCACGCCATGCACGTTCACCTCGGGGAGGCCGCCCGTGTTGCTGCTCACCACGGGAACACTGCAGGCCATCGCCTCAAGCGCGGCCAACCCGAAGCTTTCGCTCTCGCTGGGCAGCACGAAGAGATCGCAGCTCGCCACAAGATCTTCTGGTTGGGTCATCTTACCGATGAACTCCACGTGCTCGCTGACCTCGAGCTGCCTGCACAGGGTCTCGACTCGCTGCCGTTCGGGCCCATCGCCGATCATGAGCAAGCGCACGGGCATAATAGCAAGGAGCCGTTGGAACATGAGCACCACATCGTCAACACGTTTCACCGGACGAAAATTGGAGACGTGCACCAACAGCTTCTCCCCGTTGGGGGCATAGCGCGCGCGCAGCTGCGGATCGGGGTGGTGCGCGTATTGATCGATGCAGACGAAGTTGGGGATCACGGTTATCTCCCGCTTCAACGGGAAGTGTTCATAGGTATCGCGCTTCAGGCTTTCGCTCACAGCGGTGAGCGCATCGCTGCGTTCCATGCTGAAGGTGATCACCGGCTCGAAGCTGGGGTCGCGACCCACGAGGGTGATGTCCGTGCCGTGCAGGGTGGTAATGAAGGGCAGGCGCACGCCTTGCGCATTGAGGATCTTCTGTGCCATCCATGCGGCCGATGCGTGCGGGATGGCATAGTGCACGTGCAGCAGATCGAGCCCTGCGAACTTGGCCACGTCCACCAACTTGCTGGTGAGCACGAGCTCATAGGGCTGGTAGTCGAAGAGCGGGTAATCGCTCACGCGGACTTCGTGGTAGAACACGTTAGGGTGCGTGCGAAGACGTACGGGCCGGTCGTAGGTGATGAAGTGGATGGTGTGGCCCTTGTGCGCCAAGGCCATGCCCAGTTCAGTGGCCACCACACCGCTTCCGCCGAAAGTGGGATAACAAACGATTCCGATCCGCATGTGTTCCATCCCGATCGTTCGGGAAGTGCAAATGTCGGTACGCTATCACTTCATCCCTCTCTCCTTCTGGATCGCCTCGTAGGACTGCTGCACCTTCTTGAACTTTTCGTTGGCGGCCTTCTGCACCTCCTCGCCGAGCTGCGCCACCTTGTCCGGATGGTACTTCATGGCCATGCGCCGGTAAGCCTTCTTCACATCCTCGTCTGTGGCGTTCGGCTCGATCTCCAACACCTGATAGGCTGCCTTCGGGTCGGCAGTGCGGAACATGGCACCGAGCGACCCGAGGTCCTTCTCGTTCACGCCCATGCTCAGTGCGATGTGCTTCAGTAGCGCGAACTCACGCTTGTCCACGTTTCCATCGCTGTTGGCAAGGCCCACGAGGTAGTGCACCAGTTGCAAGCGCACCGGGTGGGGCATGTTCTGGCGGATCTGTGCGCACACGCTGTCCACCGGGATCTCCTGCTTGAGTGCATCGCGCAGTAGTATCAACAATTGCCCGGCTTGCTGTGCACCGAATTGTTGCGAGAAGAATCGGCGCACATGGTCCAGTTCGCGCTGCGTTACACGGCCATCGGCCTTCATCATGGCGGCGGTGAGCACCACCAGGCTCATGGCCAGATCACCACCCGTTGTAGTGCGCGGGCGGGACCGCGCGCTCTGGGTTGCGTTCTCTTCCACTTGCGGTCCCTGCATGTGGTCCATCATCGCACCCACCGCGAAACCCACAATGCCACCAATGGGACCACCGAAGGCCCAGCCAAGGCCGCCTCCGATCCATTTACTGAAGCTCATGCGTAAGAGCAGTTGATAGTTGTCAGTTGTCCGTTGTCAGGCTGGGACACACCGGAATTAGAACAGGGCGTGAGCAGGTGGGATGAGTTTTCATTGGAGCAGTCTGATAACGGACAACTGACAACTTCACATTCGTCACCAGCTACCACCAGCACCACCACCTCCAAAACTACCGCCGCCGAAGCCGCCGAAACCGCCGCCACCTCCTCCACCGAAACCACCGCCGCCGCCAAAGCCACTACCTCCACCCCAGCGACCACTATGCCTGTTGTTCATTTGGCCGAGGAGCCACATCGCGGTCCAGAAATCGAGGTTGTTGGTGTGTGCATAACGGCTCACGCGTTTGCGCCATGAGAAGATCATGACGATGATGAAGAACAACGCGAACAAAAGCACGGGCCATGGGAAGCTCTTCTTGCCGTAGCTCTGTTCGTTGATCTCCCCTTTGGCCAGGCCCATCAAGGTTTCCAGCGCGGCATCGATGCCTTCGTAGAACTGACCTTGTTTGAAATGCGGGATCACCTCGTTCTCCACGATCTGCTTGCAGGTGGCATCGGGTATCGCGCCTTCCAAGCCGTAGCCGGTGGCGATGAAGACCTTGCGCTGACCAGCAGACCCGGTTGGTTTGATCAGGAAGATGATGCCGTTGTTCTTTCCCTCCTTTCCAATGCCCCACGCTTCGCCGATGCGAAATGCGAGATCAGCCTCGTCCGTTCCGCAGAGCGTATCCACCACCAACACCAGGATCTGGTTGCTGGTCTCGCGCGCGAAATTGATGAGCTTGGACTGGATGCGTTGTTCTTCAGCAGGTGTGAGCAGATCGGTGTAGGTCCACAACAGGCGATCCTGTTGCGATTTGGGTGGCGCAACGATGTTGCAATCGAAGTGCGCGGCCTGCGCGAACAACGCGGCGGCCGCAAAGGCGATGGTGTGCAGGATCCTCATCGGTGGCCTATGCTCACATCGTTGCTCAGCTCGTCGCGATCATCGCGTTGGTGCGGGTGGTGGTGCTTGAGCTTCTCGCCCACCATCATCACTGCTTCGCATAGCCCATCGGCGCTTCGTCCCGCGACGAAGTGGAGCTTCAACACGCCCAGCACATCGTTCCAAAAATTGGCGGGCACGCGTTCGTTGATCCCTTTGTCGCCGATCACGGCTGCCTTGCGATCGCCCACGCTCACGTACACAAGCACGCCGTTGCGGTCCCGGGTCTTGTGCATGCCCAGTTCCTCGAAGACGAAGGCCGCGTGGTCGAGCACATCATCTTCGATATGATCTTCCAAGTGCACACGGATCTCGCCGCTGGTGCGCTGCTCCGCGGCATGGATCGCCTGCGCAACACGTTGGCGATCGGCCGCGCTGAGGAAGGCCTCGGCGGTGAGGACGGATGCCATTAGAACTTGATGTCGGGCGCGTTCTCCGTTCCCTCTTGCGCGCTGAAGCCCTCCTTCGCTGCAAAGCCGAACATACCGGCGAACATGTTGCCCGGGAAGGTCTGGATACGCACGTTGTAGTCGGCCACCACTTCGTTGAACTTGTGGCGCTCCACGGCAATGCGGTTCTCCATGCCTTCATATTGCGCTTGGAAATCACGGAAGCTCTGCACGGCTTGCAAAGTGGGATAGTTCTCCACCAACAAGCGACCAATGGCGCCACCGAGGTTGGCCTGCGCAGCTTCGAAGGCCTTGATCTTCTCCGGCGAAAGATCATCTCCATCGAGCTTGATCTCTATCGCCTTCTGGCGTGCGGCCACCACGTCCTTCAAGGTCTGGCTCTCGTAGTCGGATGCGCCCTTCACGATCTCAACAAGGTTCTTGCTCTTGTCGGCGCGCGCCTGGTAGGCCACTTCCACTTGGCCCCACTGCTTGCCCACGCCGATCTCCGCGCGCTTCATGCCGTTGAACATGGAAATGCCCCATATGGCGATCAGAGCGATGACGCCGAGGGCGATGAACAGACCGAGGTACTTTCTCATGGTTGGTTTTGGTTGAACGACGGGGCGAATGTATCCGCCGCTGTTGGATCGTGCAGTGATCGAAGCTCGTGCCATTACGAGCGGACTGCCAGACTGACGGGCGGAAGATCGAGACCTTAGCTGCGGAAATGATGGATCACCGTTTCAACGAGGCCACGCTGGCGCTGCTTTCGGCCGTGGCCGGGGTACCGGAGGATCTGCTGCGTCAGGTGCGCATTCGCCACCGGCGGCACAACTGGCTGCACGCGCCGTGGTACCCGGCCAGCACCGGTGGCGGCGGGCTCACGATAGGCGATCGTATCCACGTTACCCCCAAGCACGATCCGGCCACGCTTGGAACAGACCCTGCGGGTTGGCTCTCATGGATCCTGCTCATGGCGCACGAGGTGGGGCATGTGCGCCAAGCGGAGCGGTTCGGCTATGGTACTTGGGGCAGGATCCGCTTCACCTTGTGGGCCACGGGGAACTATGTGGTCTCCTTCTTGCGCAACGGTATGAAGGCACATGCCCGGGCACCGTTCGAATTGGATGCGGACCGAGGAAGACAACGGCTTCGGCAATTGCTAGAGCGGACGGGTGGTTGCACCGCAGCGCACCCGCTGATCACCCTGCTCATGGCCGATGATGCCAAAGGAGTGCGCACCTGGCTCAATGCGCAGCGTTCAGCACCTCAGCGCTGAACGATCACCTGTGCAACAAGCGTTACCGTGGTGCCTTGCATGGTGGCGGTGTAGTTGCCGGGTGCCAGATCGGCGACATCCATCACGACCACACCGGTGCCCACACGCTGCGTACGCACCACGCGTCCGGTGGCGTCATGCAGGACAATGATCCCGCCTTGCACTCCAGTGAAGGTGACGGCCTCGTTCGCTGGATTGGGGTAAGCGCTGAAGTCCTGCGCCGCAGTCACTGCAATGCCTGTGGAAATATCCTCTTCGTAAAAGAACCGCGCCGAGGAGATCTGCCCCGCAGTGGTCACGATCTGCAGTACAGGTTCGTCCATGTCTTGCGCGATCCATTTGTATTCGATCGTCTCGGGCTCGGGAAAAGTGAAGCTTTGTCCGAATTGCTCGATGTACACCGAATCGAAACGTACCAAGGTGCTCTTCACGCGCAGCACCTCGAAGGTGTCGGCAGGCAGGTACAAGGTGCCCCATCCATCCACTTCGTTGTATCGCGTTTGCTGTTGCGTGAAGCTGAAGAGCGTGGGAACATCAAGCGTGAACTCACTGTAGCTGGTGTCCATGTCGCCATAGTTCATTGGAAAGCGGTGTACCCAGTCCACAGGCATACGACGCACGCTGGCGGGCACGCCGTTGATGTTGGCGCCGAAGCCCACGTTGCGGAAACCGGTCGCATCCTTCTTGTAGTAGTCGTACACATCGGTCACGGTGAGTTGGCCTTGGAAATCGAAGGACTGGCCGCGTTGAGCGTAGTCCGCATCCCATTCGGGGTAGATGAACGCGTTGTTGAAGTAGAGCTGGTAGAGGAACGGTGTGGTGCTCACGGCCACGCAGGTATCAGCGCCTTCGAGGTCCGGCACCAGCATTCCCATGTCCCAGATGAAACCCGCCTCGGTTGCTGCGGGATCAACAGCCGAAGCGTCGGTGGTGCGGTAGCGCACGGTATCGCCGGCGCTAGGCATATCAGCCGGGCCAATGGTGATCTGGGCGGTGAGGCCAGTGACGAAGAGCAAAGCGATCGGGGCAATAACGTGGCGCATGGAGTGGTTGATTGGGGGCCCCGCGGACAGAGCCGCGCGAATGTACCGGGATGCCAATACCTGTCAACGCACTGCCGGTGCAAGAGCCTCCACCTAGATTTGCTTCCCATCATGCGCCACGCCTTCCTGATCGCCGTCTTGTGCCTGGCACTTCCGGGCCTTGCCCAAACGGATACCACCGCCAAGCCGGACATTGTGCAATTCAGCGGTGTGGTGGTCACCGATAGCCTCATGCCCGTGCCCTTCGCGCACATACAGGTGCGCAACACCTACCGGGGTACCATGAGCGACGTGTACGGCTTCTTCAGTTTCGTTGCGCAAGAAGGCGATACGCTCCAGTTCAGCGCCGTGGGCTTCCAGCGGTCGCAATACATCATACCCACCGACCTAGAGGAGAACAAGTACTCCATGATCCACGTGCTCTCGCCCGATACGGTGATGCTGCGCGAACTGGTGGTTACCCCGTGGCCTTCGCGCGAGCAGTTCGCCGATGCGTTCCTGAACCTTGAACTGGCGGAAACCGATCTGGAACTGGCCATGCGGAACCTCTCCCCTGCCGAAATGATGCAGCGTATGGAAAGCTTGCCCCCTGACGGTTACGCAAGCTTCCAGTACCAGATGGCGATGGACCAGACCAAGCTCTACTACAGCGGCGGCACGCCCAACATCAACCTCTTCAACCCCATTGCCTGGGCACAGTTCATTCAAGCATGGCAGAACGGGGCCTTCAAGAAGAAGGACAAGTAGTTCTAGGCTGTTCCTGTTCGGAACATGATGCCGCCTTGACCGTGCGTGCGATCGGATCCCTCTAATTTGCGGCATCAACGTGCTGCCATGAACAAAACACTGCTCCGCACCAGCGCCGCTTCCATTCTCATCGCCACGCTGCTCCCAGCGCAGCTCTGCGCGCAGATCGAGCAAGGTGGTGTACCGTACTCCTTCAGCCGGGCCAGCGAACTGCCTATGCCGGTGGGCGTGCACTTACCCCCGTTGGACCTTGTTGCCCTTGCTGCGGAAGACGCCGTGAACGATCAGAACAAGAGCGTACCCTACCGCTTTGGGTACAACCACTCGGTGAACCTCGGCATAAACAACAGCGGCACGTGGACCACCCTCGCGGATGGCACACGCGTTTGGCGGTTGGGGATCGAGTGCCCCGGAGCCATCAGCATCAATTTCGAGTTCGACTCGTTCCTGATCCCCAATGGTGCCAAGGTCTTCGTGATGGACCCCAGCGGAAAGCACATCGGCGCTTTCACCAATGCCAACGATCACGGCGAGCATGTGCTAGGTGTGCAGCCTGTACACGGCCCGTACATCACGGTGGAGTACAGTGTTCCACCGGGCGTTGCTCCCGGCCATTTGCACATTCACCAGGTCACGCACGGCTACCGCGATGTGTTCAAGTATGCGCGCGGCTTGGGCGACAGCGGATCGTGCAACAACAACGTGGTCTGTCCCGAAGGCACCCCATGGGCCGATCAGATCCGTAGCGTGGCCATGATCGTGGTGAGCGGCAGCGGCATTTGCACCGGCACGCTCATCAACAACTGCGCAAGCAACGGCACGCCTTATTTTCTCACCGCCAATCACTGCCTACCAGGAAACCTCAACGTGAGCACTTGGGTGTTCCGCTTCAACTGGAACAGCCCTACGTGTACACCCACCACCAATGGTCCCACCAACCAAACGGTGAGCGGCGCCACCTTGCTTACCAACAGTGCTGGCAGTGATGTGGCCTTGCTGCAATTGAGCAGCGCACCACCTGCGGCGTACAACGTTTACTACAGCGGATGGGACCGCAGTGGGACGGCGCCCACCAATGCCACCTGTATCCACCACCCTCAGGGCGATATCAAGAAGATCAGCTTCGAGAACAACGCGGCCACCACCGCCACATATGGTAGTGCAGCATGTTGGCGGATCGCGGCGTGGGACGATGGCACCACGGAGCCCGGCAGCAGCGGCAGCGGATTGTGGGACCAGAACAAGCGGCTCGTTGGTCAGCTCTACGGCGGTGAAGCCACATGCACGAACAATGTCAACGACTACTTCGGAAGGTTCGCAGTGAGCTATTCATCCCTTACCACCTGGTTGGGCAATTGCGGCAACACCATAAACGGGTACGACCCCAACTCGCCCACGCTCGCATTGGACGCGCAAGTGACCGGGATCACCGGCGCAAGCGGCAATAGTTGCGCGACGTCGATCACGCCGAGCGTAACAGTGCGCAACGGTGGCACCACCACGCTCACCAGTTTTCAACTCGCATGGTCCATCACCGGCGGCGGATCGGGCAACATCCCGTGGAGCGGTTCGCTCACCAGTGGCAACAGTGTCGTGGTTCCTGTGGGAAGCGTGAGCCTTCCTGCAGGCTACCTCACCTTCACCGCTACGGTGAGTGCGCCGAACGGCGGTGTCGATCAAGCACTCGGCAACAACACTGCAACGAGCAACATCACCACCGGTCCGAACACGCTCACCTTGCAACTCAACCTTGATCGCTACGGAGCGGAGTCCACGTGGATCATCCGCAATGGTGCGAACACACTTGCCAGCGGCGGCCCGTACACCAACGCAGCGAGCAACGGCATATACCCACAGCCGCCGATCGTGGTGTGCGTGCCCGATGGCTGCCATGAACTGGTGGTGTACGACAGCTTCGGGGATGGCATGTGTTGCGCTTATGGTAGCGGCAGCTTCACGCTTCGCGATGCACAGAACAACGTGCTGGCCACCAACACCAACTTCACCGGATCCAGCACTACGCATGCGTTCTGCGTCACCTCGGCGATCCGCGTGAGCGCGAAGGTCTTCATGGAAGGCCCGTACGGAACGGGACCCACCATGACCGATGAGTTGCGCTCAGCGAGCTTGATACCCAACGCAGAACCCTACGCCGCATTGGGCTTCACGCATGTGGGCGGAGGCGGTGGCGAAACGATCAACGCAGGTGTGCTCGCCAATACGGGCAACAATGCGATCGTGGATTGGGTCTACGTCGAACTACGTTCCACCGCTGGTGGTTATCCAGTGGTCGCAACGCATTCTGCGCTTGTGCAACGCGATGGCGATGTCGTGGGCATGGACGGCAACTCACCAGTGGCCTTCACACTTGCCGCAGGGAGCTACCACGTGGCTGTGCGGCACCGCAACCACTTGGGCATGATGACGGCAAACCCGGTGGCGCTAACCGCTTCCAACACTAACGTGGACTTCACCAGCGCTGCCACTGCCACTTACGGCACACAAGCGCGCAAGGATGTTAGCGGCGTGCAGGTAATGTGGGCGGGCAACGTGAACGGCGACACGCAACTGCTGTATGTGGGCAGCGGTAATGATCGCGATCCCATCCTTGTTCGGATCGGCGGGAGCATACCCACGGCTAGCGCGGCAGGTTATTACATCGAGGACGTGAACATGGACGGCACCGTGCTGTACGTAGGTGGCGGCAACGACCGCGATCCGATCCTGGTGAACATCGGTGGAAGCATACCCACGAACAACAGGGTGCAGCAGCTGCCTTGATCGAAGGGAGCTCATCGTTGAGATCACCTCGAAGACCGGGCTCGCTTATCTTGCGAAGGACTACCCCCACCCCATGAGGAATTGTCTCGTATTGGCTTTCTGCTTATTGCTCGGTGTCGGTGCTTCTGGCCAGCAGAAAGCCGGAAAGCAGATAGCCGCGCAAGTCGCCGAACGCAAGGCGCGGACCACCTTCTCCAGTTTCGCACCGTTCACACAGGCTGAGGCGCCTGCTCTGCGCGCCGCGCTGGTCGGCGCTGTGGTGGCAGATGCGACGTTCATGATGGCAAGCGAAAGCACGTTAAGCGTGGTGCTTGCCCAACGGCCTGAACAACTGACGCTCGCAATTCCCACGGCAGATGGCCTGATCGAACTTGACCTAGTGCGGGTCGAGATCTACTCCACCGGATTTTCCATGGTAACCGCCAGTACAGACGCCCCAGCAGTGCATGTGCAAGGCGTTCACTATCGCGGGATCATTGCAGGCCAACCGCTCACACTGGCCGCCATCAGCATCTTCCCGGATGAAGTGATGGGCTTCGTGAGCGATGCCGATGGCAACCATGTGCTGGGCAAGTTGGAGGGCGGGACGCATGAGCACATCTACTACGCCGACCGTGACCTGATCGATCCACCCGTGTTCGAATGCTCAACACCAGATGATGGGGGCAATTATCCTGAACGAATTCCCAATGACCATGGCTATGCGAAGACTGTTCGTTGCGTGGACCTCTACTGGGAGGTGAACCACAACATCTTCCTGGACAAGGGCGGTCTCACCAACACCTCGAACTACATCACCGGCCTATTCAACCAGCACGCCACGCTCTTCGACAACGATGGGATCTCCGTGTTGCTTTCAGAGCTCTACATCTGGGACGTGCCGAGCCCGTACAACGATTTCGGAATATTCGCCCAGTTCCTGGATTACCGCAATAGCTTCAACGGTGACTTGGCGCACTTAATAACCTCTGGGGGAGCAGGGGCGGCGTTGGGCTTCGCCGGGCTCTGCGCGAGCAACTTGGACAGCAGCATGTGCTACAGCGGGATATACAGTTGGTATAATACGGTGCCCACCTTCAGCAGGAGCGTGATGACAGTAACGCACGAAGAGGGCCACCTCCTAGGCTCGCGGCATACACACGCCTGTGTTTGGAACGGCAACAACACGGCCATTGATGGGTGTTCGAGCGTGGAAGGGGCCTGTCCGCAATTGCCGCTGCCACCCGCAGGCAGCGGCACCATCATGAGCTATTGCCAGGACCAGTCCTCGGTCGGCGTCAACTTCATCAACGGCTTCGGACCGCAGCCGGCTGCCTTGATCGTGGACAATGTGAATGCCGCCCCTTGCGTGAGCGCGTGCGGCAGTGCTGGCTGCGAGATACCCTCGAACGTTTCGAGCGCCCCCCTGGCAAACTCAGCCACGGTGACCTGGTCGACTGTGAGTGGTGCGGCTTCTTACACGCTCCAATGGTCCGTGTCCACGACAGGACCGTGGCTAACCGTACCCGGAATAACGGCGAACAGCTACACCCTGCTTGGTCTATTGCCTGGGGCAACCTACCTCTTTAACGTGCGGACGGAATGCGCAGGTGGATCATCGGCTTATTGCCCGATACAATTGTTCACCACACCATGCACGCTCGGAGCTGCATGTGACGACGGTATCCCGCAGACCGAGAACGACCTCATCGTAAGCAATTGTGTTTGCACAGGCACCATGCCGCCAGGCTACTTTCAGCAGATCAACAAAGTCGTGGCGAGTGATCGGGCCCTATTGGACCTCTTCGGCCAGAGCGTGGCGATCAGCGGGGACTATGCGATCTTGGGGGCGCCCTGGGAAGATCACACCGCTTTTGGCGGCGGCTTTGCCTCTAAGGCAGGTTCCGCCTATGTATTCGTGCGCAACGGCAATTCCTGGATCCAGCAGCAGAAGATCGTGGCCAGCGATAGAGCCGCTGATGACAATTTCGGGATAAGTGTGGCGGTCAGCGGGGACTATGCCATCGTGGGGGCGCATTCGGAAGATCACGACGCCGCTGGGGGCAATTCAGCCCTTAGTGCCGGTTCTGCCTACATCTTCAAGCGGAGCGGGAACACATGGGTCCAACAGCAAAAGATCGTTGCCAGTGATCGTGCCGCCGGTGACTATTTCGGGATAAGCGTTGCGATCAACGGTGATCATGCTATCGTAGGGGCCTACCTGGAGGATGAAGACTGGGCCGGTGGAAATACTGCCACTAGCGCCGGCTCGGCCTACATCTTCGTGCGCAGCGGGAGTATCTGGACAGAGCAGCAGAAGATCGTGGCCAGCGACCGGGGCGCCTTTGACTATTTCGGTAGGAGCGTGGCTATCAGCGGTGACTATGCGATCGTCGGGGCGAATAATGAAGATCCCGTCGCCGCTGGAGGTAATCCTGTTGCGAATGCCGGCGCAGCGTACATCTTCTACCAGAGCGGCAGTACCTGGACCCAGCATCAGAAAGTCGTGGCCGCCGACCCAAGCATAGGTGCCTCCTTCGGCTACAGCGTGGCCATGAGCGGTGACCAGGCCATAGTTGGGGCACCCTATGAGGAAGAAGATGAGACAGGGGGGAATGCCATCGATGATGCAGGCGCGGCGTACATCTTCGTGCTGAGCGGCAGCACATGGTCCCAGGAGC
The DNA here is from genome assembly GCA_046595075.1 of Flavobacteriales bacterium. GTDB lineage: Bacteria > Bacteroidota > Bacteroidia > Flavobacteriales_F > PHOS-HE28 > PHOS-HE28. Next base: position 13,765 of record JBKJPT010000251.1, on the reverse strand, counting down.
AGAAGATCGTGGCCAACGACCGAGGCGCCGCTGACTACTTAGGATACAGCGTGGCGATGAGCGGGGACCACGCCATTGTGGGGGCGTACTCTGAGAATGAGAATGCCGCAGGGGGCAATACGATAAGTAATTCAGGTTCGGCTTATATATTCATGCGCAGCGCCAGCACCTGGTCGCAGCTACAGAAGATCATTGCCAGCGACCGGGCCGACAATGACAAGTTCGGTGTCAGCGTGGCGATCAGTGGAGGCCATGCCATTGTTGGAGCGTATCAGGAAGATGAGGATGTATTCGGGAATAATACCCTCAACGATGCTGGTTCCGCGTATTTCTTCCAGCTGACCACGAGCCTGCCCACCCATATTGCTGAAGAGTACGGTGGTAATGGCCTCACGATCTTCCCTAATCCGTCGGCAGGTCCATTCATAGCAGCGATCACACTGGACGAACCCTCACTGGTGATCTTCGAATTGTTCGATGCCATGGGCAGATGCGTGCATCGGTTCGATGGAAGGCGGTATGCCGCTGGCAGTCATCAAATGACGCTGCAGGCAGATCATTTGCGCAAAGGGGTGTACCAGTTTCGCATGACCATTGAAGAAAAGCAGGTATCGCGAAGGCTGGTGAAGTTTTGATCTGCGCTGTCGCTGGAGCGGCCTTATCCCAGTCCGTGGTCAGTGTTGAGGGCTTTGAGAGCCCCACACGGTATGAACTCACTCCATTCGCAACGGACTTGGAGATCGACCGTACGGTGTATGCGCTGTACGGGATCAGTGAGGCCACCAAGCCCGGGGTGCTCGGTGTGAGCGGCGGCAACGCGGTGGTCGATTGGGTCCGGATCGAACTGCGTTCTCCCACTGATCCAGCAACGATAGTCGCTACCTGGCATGGTCTCGTACAACGTGATGGTGACGTGGTGAGCGCGAGCGACGGGATATCACCGGCAAAGCTCGACGTGAACCCCGGCAACTACTATGTCTCAGTGCGGCATCGCAATCATCTTGGGTGCATGACCAGTACCTCCATCGCCCTAGGTACAACGCTTACCTCGATCGACTTCCGCAACAGCGGCACCGCCACCTACGGCACCGACGCACGCAAGAACATCAATGGAGCCATGGTGCTGTGGGCCGGTAACTGCGTTGGGGATGGCCAATTGGCGTATGTGGGCGATGACAATGATCGCGACCCGATCTTGGTTCGCATCGGCGGTTCACCACCGACTGCGACAGTGACCGGCTATTTCTTGGAAGATGTGAACTTGAACGGCGCGGTGCGCTACGTCGGCACAGGCAATGACCGTGATCCCATCCTGGTGAACATCGGCGGAAGCACCATCAACATCCGGCTGCAGCAGTTGCCGTAAGGGCTATCGGAGAAGAAGACGAAAGCGCCTCCTCATTTCGCATTGAGCAGGTCGCGAGCGTTCTCCAATGCCGCCTTCGTTGTCTTCGCACCGCTGAGCATTCTCGCGATGGCCTCCACTCGTTCGACAGGTGCAAGCGGTGCAATGCGCGTATGTACGCGATCGCCTTCGCTGCTCTTGGTCACTTGCAGATGATGCGCTGCCTTGCTGGCGATCTGCGGCAGGTGCGTGATCGCGATCACTTGTCGTTCGCTGCCCATTGCGGCGAGCATGTTACCCACGCGATCGGCCACTTCGCCGCTAACACCTGTATCGATCTCGTCGAAGACCACCACGGGCAGTTCGCGTGAGCCCGCAGCGAGGGAGATCAGCGCCAACATCACGCGGCTGAGCTCTCCACCGCTGGCCACCTTGTCCAAAGGCGCAGGCGCGCGGTCCTTGTTGGCTGTGAAGAGCGCACGCACCATGTCGATGCCCAGGGGACCTGGATCACCGGTGCGATGCTCGAACTGGAAGACAGCGTGCGGCATTCCCAGTTCCTGCAGGATCGCCTCCACCTTGTTGGCGAGCGGTTTCACGGCCTTGGTGCGCGCGCGGGAGATGGCCTTGGCGCTTTCGGTGTAATTGATCGCTGCGAGTTGTTCCTGCATATGCAACGCCGTGATGCGTTCACCGAGCGACCCAATGTGCCCGGTGCGCTGCTGCAATCCGCTGAGCAGGTCGATCAACTCGGCCGTATTGCGCAGGCGATGCTTCTGTTGCAGATGCAGAAGTTGATCCAAGCGATCGCGCAGTTGCTGCATGCGCGCGGGATCCATCTCGACAACAGCCGCCAGCCGCGCTGCTTCGTCCCCGACGTCCCGCAGTTCGATCGCACAACTGTTGATCCGTTCAAGAAGGGCAGCCACTTCGGGATCGATGCGCGCGGTCTTCGCGAGCGAGCTCTTCAATTTGTTCAACGCACCCAGCGCGCCATCGTCACCCGCCGCGCCTTCCTCGATCACACCGAACGCTTCAACGCGCTCACCGGCATGCTCGGCACGTTGCAGATCTTGTTCAATGGTCTCCTGCTCGCCATCCTTCAATGCGGCCTGCTCCAACTCATCTTGCTGGAAGCGGAGGAAATCCAGTTCGGCCTGCGCCTTCTGTTCTTCCTCGCGCAACGCGTTCAGTTCATTTTCAATGGCCTTCCATGCGTGGAAATGTTCGGCCAGCGAGTTCACTTCCGTCGTGTGACCGGCGAGCTGATCCACCAAGCCGAGTTGGAAGCGCGGATCGTTCAGCAGCAAGGTGTGGTGCTGACTATGCACATGTACCAGCCGCGCGCCCAATTCGCGCAATTGCTCCAAGCGCACGGGAGTGTCGTTAACGAATGCGCGCGAGCGACCACCCGGATCCAACTGGCGGCGCAGGATCGTGGATGCCTCGAAGGGGATCTCGTTCGCGGTGAACCAATCCTTCAAGGAGAGTGCACGCACGTCGATCTCCAGTTCGATCACGCAGCGTTTGGCAGGATCACGTGCAAGGCCCGCATCGGCACGCTCCCCCATGGCCAGTTCCAGTGCGCCGATCAGAATGCTCTTGCCACTTCCGGTCTCGCCGGTGATCGCCGTGAGCCCAGAGGACCAATCCAACTCCAACGCCTCGATGAGCAGGTAGTTGGTGATGGTAAGTCTGGTGAGCATAACGAAGAAGATGTCGATCGATGCGCTGCCAAGATGTGGATCCGCTCCCAGGGTCCCAAGGACTAGCTGCCCCGCATCATATTCTGGTACTGCCCGATGTGCCCTGGGTCGATGATCTGCAGCGTGTTGAAGAGCTTGGTCTTCTCGGCCGGATCGGCGGGTTTGAAGATCTCCACCAGTTCCTGGTACTTGGCGTTGAAGAAGATCTGCAAGTTGTAGCTGGCGGGCTTGGCTTGGTGTACGGTCTTCAGTTTCTCGATGCCATCGGCGACCACCCGGCGTGCAGCAGCAGCATCCTCGGTCATGGCATCCATTCCCGATCGGTGGTAGCTGTAAAGCAGTTCGCGCAGCGGACGGAAGACGGCCTGCTGCTGATTGTCGATGAGCCAGTAACGATTGCGTTGGCTCTCGAAGGCCTTCCATCCCGGATCACCCGAACTCTGCGCGTTGTTCACCACCTGTTGCGCCTGGGTGTAGAAGGACGACCCACCAAGAGGCGCGTAGGTGTCGCCATCCACGCCCAGCACGTAGTAGGCATAGAACCCGAGGATGGAGGACAGGTTGGAGATGTAGCGGTCCGGCGAGAATTCCACTTGGGCACCCTCGAGGAAATTGAACTGGATCTGATCATCAACAAGGTCCAGGATAGGCGAATTGTAATCGGTGCCATAGACCGGCCGTGCGTAGATCAGTTGCAAGGTGCCCTCGAAGCGATCGTTGGCCGGCTGTGCGCTTATGGTGAGCAGGATGTTGATGTCGATGCGCTCTGCCGCTGAGTAGTTGAGGTTGGTGAAGCGCCTGCTCTGGAAGAACTCCTTGATGGCTTGCTCCATCGACTGGAACACGCGAGGCTGGGCGGTTGCCACTTGCGGAGCGATCACACTCACCTGGCAGTTGAATTCCTGCGAACGAACCACAAGGGACAGGATCAGGGGCAGGAGGCAAAGGATCCTTCGCATGTGTTTCATCGCGGTCACGGGGATCAGAGCAGTTCTTCGAGGCGGTCCAAGATAGCGCGAGCGGTATCGGCCTTTGTCATCAACGGCAGTTCGCGGGGATCAGTGCCCGGTGCCAACAGGGTCACCTTGTTGGTGTCGGTACCGAAACCCGCCCCAGCATCGCGTAGGCTGTTGAGCACGAGCAGGTCCAGCTTCTTGCGAAGGAGTTTGTCGGTGGCGTGCGCCAGTTCATTGTCGGTTTCCAAGGCAAAGCCCACCAGACGCTGACCCTTCGGCTTGTTCGCGCCCATCCATGCAAGGATGTCCTCAGTGGGTTCCAACTCCACCTCCAGTGCGCTGCCCTTCTTCTTCACCTTGATCTCAGCAGCGTGCGCAGGGCGGTAGTCGGCCACTGCCGCGCTCATGATCACCACATCGGAGCGGGGTGACCGCTCCTTGCATGCGGTGGCCATGTCCGCAGCGCTCACCACATCAACACGTTCAATACCCGGACGATCGCTTTTCAAAGCCACGGGGCCGGCTACCAACTGCACCATGGCGCCACGCGCCGCGGCTTCCTCGGCGATGGCGAAACCCATTTTCCCGCTGCTACGGTTGCCGATGTAGCGCACCGGATCGATGGCTTCTTGTGTAGGGCCCGCACTCACCAACACGCGCTTGCCAGCCAGCTTGCTTTTGCCCACCAGCTGCGCGATCAATGCGTCCACGATCGTCTCGGGTTCGCTCATGCGGCCCTCTCCGCTTAGGCCGCTCGCAAGTTCACCGCTCTCCGGGCCGATCATCACCACACCGCGCTCCTTCAGCAACGCTAGGTTGCTTTGGGTGGAGCGGTCCTTCCACATCTCCAGGTCCATTGCCGGTGCCACGAACACGGGGCAAGCTGTACTGAGGAAACAGGTGAGCAGCAGGTTATCGCTTTGGCCGTGGGCCATCTTGCCCAACGTGTTGGCGCTTGCCGGTGCGATCAGCATCACATCGGCCCAGCGGGCGAGGTGCACGTGATCGTTCCACTGGCCGCTGCCATCGCGCAGAAAGAGTTCGGTGAGCACGGGTCGCTTGCTGAGCGTGGCAAGTGTGAGCGGCGTAATAAAGTCGTGCGCGGCGGCGGTCATCACCACCTGCACTTCGGCGCCAGCCTTCACTAATAGGCGCACCAAGGGTGCGGTTTTATATGCAGCAATGCCACCGGTGACACCCAGCAGCACTTTGCGGTTCAGGAAGCGTTCCACCGAGAGGGGATCGTTCCGTGTAGCGGGATCAGTCTTTCTTGGGAGCTGGAGCCTCCTCCACCACTTCTGCGCGGCGGTGGTAAAGCTTGCCCTCCTGCAATTCCTGTATGGCCAGGGCGCCGGGCTTCGGCATGCGCTCGTAATGCTTGCTCACTTCGATCTGTTCGCGGTTCTCGTAAACCTCTTCGAGGTTCTCACCGCTCACGGCGAACTCCTCAAGCTTGGCGCTGAGTTCCTCCTTGATCTTCACGCTGATCTGGTTGGCGCGCTTGCCTAGCAGGGCCACCGTTTCGTAAACGTTCCCGATCTCCTTGTCCAGATCGGCCACATTGCGGGTCACTGTGGTCTTGGCGGCGGTATAGTGCTTGTTGCTCATGGTCGTTCGTTCTTCAGGGCTTGTTCCAAGGCTGCGTTCAATTGCTCGTTCAGTCGTTCGGCTTCATCAAGTTCAACGCCCTGGGGATAGGCGTCGGCGAAATTACGGTAAGAGTGCATAGCCTCGCGCAGGCGTTCCACCTTACGGTTCTCAACGCTGTTCATGGCCAAGGCATGGTCGGCGCGCAGCACACGCATCAGGGCATCCTCGCGGAAGTGACTATTGGGGTATACCCGCATGAACTCCTTGAAGGCTACGCTGGCCGCCTGGTAGTTGCGCATGTGGTAGTACTGCTCGGCACCATGGTAAGCTTTCACTTCCAGCTTCAACCGAAGCTCATCGATCAGTGTGTTGCAGCTGTCCTTGAGCGGGGTCTCCGGGTAGCGCACCATGAAGAGCTGTAGTTCGGTGAGGGCCGTGCGGGTATCGGTCTGGTCCAGCTCGTACCCGGGCGAGTTCTTATAGTAGCAATAGGCGTTCAGGAAGGCGCACTCCTCGGCATACTGGCTGCGAGGAAATGTTTTCACGAAGTTTTCCAAGTAGTACGCGGCCATCACGTAGTCCTTCATGAGCAAATTGGCCTTGGCCCGAAGGTAGGCCCACTTCTCACTGTCGGAGTTAGCGCGACGAAGGATGATAAGCTCTTCCAATAGCGGAATGGCCCGGTCGTATTTGGCATCGTTGAAAAGCTTTTCGGCCACCTCCATTTTGTACTCCACACTATCGGATTTCAGCGCGCGGCTGAACTCGCTACAGGAGGTGAGCGCACCGCCGCTGAAAACGGCCAAGGCCAGCCACAGCGCCACGGCTGTGGCGGAGACCATGAGAACTGAACGCGAGGGGGAAGGACGGGGTCCGATGGGGGGCATCCTTTACGGGCGGCGAATATAGCCGTACGCCCTGAGCGCCAGCGGTGTTGATGCTCAACGTTGGCAAGACTTAACTGGTATGCACGCGCTTCTACCTTTGGCCCGCGGTTCCAACCGTCCATACCACGAGAGCGCATGAACGACATCTTCGACAAGATCCGCAAGGACATGGGCCCCATTGGGCGCCACCACAAGCAGAGCCACGGTTACTTCAGTTTTCCGAAACTAGAAGGAGAGCTCGGCGCGCACATGACCTTCCGGGGCAAAGAGGTATTGGTGTGGAGCTTGAACAACTACCTCGGCTTGGCCAACCACCCGGATATCCGCGCGGTGGATGCGCAGGCCGCCAAGGATTGGGGCATGGCCTACCCCATGGGTGCCCGCATGATGAGCGGTCACACTAAGTACCACGAGCAGTTGGAGAACGAGTTGAGCGCGTTCATGGGCAAGGAGGATACCTACCTCTTGAACTTTGGTTACCAAGGGTGCATGAGCACCATCGAGGCCCTCCTCTCCCGCCACGATGTGCTGGTGTACGACAGTGAGTGCCACGCCTGCATGATCGATGGCGCACGGCTGCATATGGGAAAGCGCTTCGTGTTCCAGCACAACGACATGGCCAGCTTCGATAAGCAGCTGGAGAACGCGGCCAAGCTCACCAAGGAGACCGGTGGCGGGATCCTGGTGATGACCGAGGGCGTCTTCGGCATGGCCGGTGATCAAGGCATGCTGAAGGAGATCGTGGAGCGCAAGGCGAAGTACAACTTCCGCCTCTTCGTGGACGATGCACATGGATTCGGCATGATGGGCCGGGACGGCCGTGGCACTGCGGATGTGCAAGGCGTGCAGGACCAGGTGGACATCTACTTCGGCACCTTCGCCAAGGCCATGGCCAGCATCGGCGCTTTCATCAGCGGGCCGGAAGATGTGATGACATACATGCGCTACAACCTGCGCAGTCAGGTCTTCGCGAAGAGCCTGCCCATGCCTATCGTCATCGGCGCGTTGAAACGGTTGGACATGATCCGCACCATGCCCGAGCTGAACCAAGAGCTCTGGACCATCACCAACGCGTTGCAGGGCGGATTGAAGGACGCGGGACTGGACATCGGCAACACCAACAGTTGCGTTACGCCCGTGTACATGAAGGGCGGTGTGCCCGAAGCCACCAACGTGATCGTGGACCTACGTGAGAACCACGGCATCTTCTGCAGCATCGTGGTGTACCCCGTGATCCCGAAGGATATGATCCTGCTGCGCTTGATCCCCACTGCCTCACACTCCATGGAGGATGTGAACTACACCGTGAAGCATTTCAAGAACGTGAACGAGAAGCTGAAGGCGGGGGCGTACAAGAGCGAGACCATCGCGGCGATCTGATCTTCTGCTCCCGTGCGCATCGCCGTATTCTGCGGAGCCAACACCGGTACTGATCCCGGCATTCTTGAGGCGGCACAAGCTGTTGGCCGTGCCATTGCCCAGCGGGGCATTGGCGTGGTTTACGGTGGTGGTCACGTGGGCCTAATGGGCGCCGTTGCCGATGCGGCCCTCGCGGCCAGTGGCGAAGTGATCGGTGTGATCCCCGGTTTCATGGTGGAGAAGGAACAGGCGCACGAAGGCCTTACCGAACTGGTGATCGTGCGCGACATGCACGAACGGAAGATGCGGATGCACGAGATGAGCCAAGCGGTGATCGCGCTTCCCGGAGGATTCGGCACAATGGACGAACTCTTCGAACTGCTGACCTGGCGGCAACTGGGGCTGCACGCAAAGCCAATTGGCCTACTGAACGTACACGGCTTCTATTCGCCCTTGCTGGAACAAATGGCGCGCATGAAGACCAACGGCTTTCTGCACGGTCCAACGGATGTGATCGGTTCCGCACAGGTGGAGGACTTATTGGACCGGTTGATGGGCGACTTCAACAATTTGATAGAACGCGAACGATCCTAGCCGCATGCAACAAATCGCCCTAGCCTATTCGCTCCTCTTTCTGTTCGCATGCGGCAGTGGCGAACGCGCTCCCACCGAAGGAAATGCAGCGCCTTCCGCTCCACTGACACTGAGCTACCTGCTGAGCCAACTGGCGCTACCCCAGAACGCCCGAATGGTGGAATGGAACGCTGAGCGTATGCATCCGCTTCCCGCAGGCATTACCTGGCTGAACGAACAAGCCATTGCCGACAAGGAGGGCCATAGTCTAGTGGGCAAGGTGCGGTTCCAACTACTTGGGAACGGCGAAATGCAGGAGGAACCCATGGAATGGGAGATCCGCTTGGCGGGTGATGCGCGCGGTTACAACCGGATCCTGCTCGCACACTTCAACACCCAGGAGGCCACGCTGAACGACGCGGCGATGTTCCTCGGCACAGGCGATTTCGTGCTGCGCGAAGTGCAACGCTGCGATGATGACCTGATGTTCGGGTTCACTAAGCACGAACTCACCTTCTCCGGCAAATTGCCCGGCTGGTTGCGCGTGGAGTGGAGCAGTGGTTCCATGGGCATGGGACGATCCATCGTTTATTCGTTCGATCCCGCCGTTGGCAAGTCACAAGAGGCCTGCTGATCCACGAGCGGTGCTTCCTGCACATGCAACGGTGCCCTTGGTGTGAATGGCCTTCGGCTACCTTAGCCGCCCACCGCAAATGGCGGCACAAACCGCCGAAGGAACTTCTCATGATGCGAGCATTTTCGAAGATCGGCCTGGGTGCCGCACTGCTGTTGACCCCCACACTGTTGCTGGCCCAGACCGGAACCATACGCGGTTTCGTCTATGACAAGTCGAGCGGCGAACCGGTGATCTTCACCAATGTAACACTGAAGAACACCACCATTGGGGCCGCGACTGATGTGAACGGTTACTTCTCCATTACACGCGTGCCCACGGGCAACCAAACGCTGATGGTGAGTTCCCTGGGCTACGAGGCGCTTGAGAAGAGCGTAACGATGATGAAGGACCAGATCCTCACCGAGAAGCTCTTCTTGGTGAAGGGCGCGATCACGATCGGTGAGTTCGAGGTATCGGCCGTGAAGCAGGAAGCGCAGACCCGTGTGGGCATGGGCGTTACCAAACTCACCCCCAAACAGATCGAACGCATGCCAGCCGTTGGCGGCGAAGCCGACCTTGCACAATACCTGCAAGTGGTGCCGGGGGTGATCTTCACCGGTGATCAAGGTGGCCAATTGTATGTGCGCGGCGGATCGCCGATCATGAACAAGGTGATGATGGACGGAATGGTGTTGTACAATCCCTTCCACAGCATCGGCCTTTTCAGCGTCTTCGACAATGACATCATCCGCAACGCCGATGTGTACACCGCAGGCTTCAACGCCGAATATGGCGGGCGCATCAGTTCGATCATGGACATCACCACGCGCGATGGTAACAAGAGCCGTTTGAGCGGCCATGTGGGTGCGGGCACGTTCGCGGCAAAGGCCATGCTCGAAGGACCGATCAAGCGGCAGAAGGAACCTGGCGATGGATCCAGTTCCTTCCTCTTCAACCTGCGCCACAGCTATTTGGCCGAGAGCAGCAAGATCTTCTACACGTTCGTGGACACGGCGGGCCTTCCGTTCACGTTCACGGATGCGTATGGCAAGGTCTCCTTCAATGGTGCCAACGGCAGCAAATTCAATCTCTTTGGCTTCAATTTCACCGATGGGGTCAATTACCGCAACGTGAGCCAGCTGAAGTGGCAGAACTGGGGTGCGGGTACCAATTTCGTTCTCGTCCCCGCGGGATCGGCGGTGCTCATCGATGGGGTCTTCTCCTTCAGTAAGTACGCGCTGCAAATGACCGAAGCGGAACTTGACCCCCGCACCAGTTCCATCAACAACTTCAACGCGGGCCTCAACTTCAAGTACTTCATGGGCGCCAATGAAGCGCGATACGGCGTGGAGGTGCTCGGCTTCAAGACCGATTTCCAATTCTACAACTCGCTGGGCCGCGCCTACCAGCAAGAACAGAACACCTCGGAGATCGCCGGATATTTCAACTACCGCCTCAACTTGGGCAAGGCCCCTGGCTCCGCGGGCTACTCGCATCGCTTCGTGATCGATCCCGGTGTGCGTCTGCATTACTACGCCTCGCTCTCCGTAGCGAACGTCGAACCCCGCCTCGGTTTCAAATGGAACATCACCGAGGACCTGCGATTCAAGCTCGCCGCTGGCCGGTACAGTCAGAATTTGGTCGCCGCTAACAACGATCGCGATGTGGTGAACCTCTTCTATGGGTTCCTCTCGGCACCGGACAACCTGCCCAGCACGATCACCGAGCGCGATGGCAGCACACGTGAAGTGAAGGATCCGCTGCAACGCGCCAACCATTACGTGGCGGGGATCGAATACGACATCAACCGTGAGTTCACGGTGAACTTCGAGACGTACTTCAAGGATTTCCGCCAGGTGACCAACCTGAACCGGAACAAGTACTTCGACGACACGGACGAGTTCGCCGACAAGCCGGATGCGTTGAAGAAGGACTACATCGTTGAGACGGGCCACGCGTACGGTGCTGATCTGCAACTGAAGTACGAGAAGGACAAGTTGTACTTGTGGGCCGTTTACGGCTACGCATACGTGGACCGCTTCGATGGCATACAGACCTACAACCCGGTCTGGGACCGCCGCCACAACCTGAACGTGTTGGCCAGCTACGCTTTCGGCAAGTTCGACGCATGGAAGGTGAACGTGCGGTGGAACTTCGGCAGCGGCTTCCCCTTCACGCGCACGCAGGGCTTCTATGGCTCGGTGCCCTTCAATGGTGACATCAACACCAATTACGCCACCAGCAACGCGGACCTCACCACGGTCTTCGGCCCGCTCAACGATGGTCGCCTGCCTGCCTACCATCGCCTCGATATTGGTGTGACCAAGACCTGGCGCTTCGATGAGAACAAGAGCCTACAACTGGACCTGAGCGTGACGAACACGTACAACCGCGAGAACATCTTCTACTTCGATCGCGTGCGTTACGAGCGGGTGAACCAGTTGCCATTCCTGCCCAGCGCTGCCATCAGCTACCGGTTCTAGTCACTTTCTTCTGCGACAGGCCGAATGGACGGGCGCACTTACTTCGCGCCATGCCCCTGGCCGCCTACCTGCACAAACACCTGCTCGAAGCCGGTTGTGATGAAGCCGGTCGTGGCTGCCTGGCCGGGCCCGTGGTAGCCGCTGCGGTGATCCTGCCTCTACGCGTTCGCCTGCCCGGGCTGGACGACAGCAAGAAGTTGAGCGAGGCACAGCGCGAGGATCTGCGCCCACTGATCGAAGCACGCGCGATCGCATGGGCAGTGGCCATGGTGGAGCCGCAAGAGATCGATGCCATCAACATCCTGCGTGCGTCGTTCCGTGCCATGCACCTCGCCGTGGATGCACTCATCACCCGTCCTCAACATCTGTTGATCGATGGCAACCGCTTCATTGAATATGCTGGTGTGCCGCACAGTTGCCACATAAAAGGCGATGGCCGCTTCCGGTCCATCGCAGCGGCAAGCGTGTTGGCGAAGACGCATCGCGACGAACTGATGCATCAATTGCACGCTCAGCATCCCGAGTACGGTTGGTCCGTGAACAAGGGATATCCCACATCTGACCATCGTGCTGCGATCGAACGCATCGGCCCCTGTGACCGGCACCGCATGAGCTTTCGCTTGCTGAAAGTTGAGATCACGTCGTTGGATGTTACTACGGCAGCAGATCGCTGAACTTCGCACGCAATGGGACCACCCATATGCACCGCCGCTAAGCGCTCCAACTCATGAGCCTGGCACCCCTCGGTGCAGCCATGGACCTCCGCGAATTAGGTCGCAGTGTGGCTGAGTTTCCGCACACGCCACGCATGCCCGTGCTCTTCCTAGGCCACGGCAGTCCTATGAACGCGATCGAGGACAACCCGTTCACGCGCGGCTGGCGCGATGCGGGAAAGGACATGCCCAAGCCCAGCGCGATCCTCTGCATAAGTGCGCATTGGGAAACGCACGGCACTTTCGTCACCGGCATGGAGCGGCCACGCACGATCCACGACTTCGGCGGGTTCCCCCAAGCACTTTTCGATGTGCAGTACACGGCACCCGGAAGTGCGGTACTTGCATTGGAGGCACGAGCCGCAGCAACCAGCCAGCACATCGGCGTTGATCACACTTGGGGATTGGATCACGGCGCATGGAGCGTGATCATGCACCTCTTCCCCAAGGCCGATGTGCCAGTGGTGCAGTTGAGCCTTGATCGCAACATGTCACCGCAGCAGCACTACGATCTCGCACGCGAACTCGGCGTGCTGCGCGCCAAGGGTGTCCTCATCATAGGCAGCGGCAACATGGTGCACAACCTGGGCATACTGGACTGGAACGAACCCGATAGCGGATACGACTGGGCGATAGAAGCCAATGAACGCATGAAACAGGCGATCACATCCGGGGATCATGCCTTGCTGATCAACTACCAAGCGCAGGGCAAGGCCTTCCAACTCAGCATCCCAACTCGCGAGCATTTCCTTCCGCTGCTCTTCACCTTGGGGTTGAAGACCAAGGATGAATCCGTGGTGCTCTTCAACGACCGCACGCTCATGGGCGCCATCTCGATGACCAGCGTAAGGGTCGGCTAGCTAACAATGCTCGACTTCGTCATTCTGACCGGAAGACCAATCACCATCGAACCATGAAGCGCTATCTGCTACCCTGTATGATGATCGCTGCGTGCGGCACCTCACCAACTCCTGATCAACCACTGACCGCGATGGAAACGCCAGTTGAACAACCTGCCATGCACACGTCCGATCTTGTGGATCGCAAGGACTTGGGGAACGTGACGGGTATGGACGGCCACAGTTACGTAGTGCGTAGCGGCAGGTATTGCGATGCGTGCGATGCGGAGATCTCGCTATACCTATTCGACGCGGCACAAGGCGAACCGAAAGTGAACGATGGCGCCAACGCGCGCATGCATCCGGGTACGGCACGCGATGGTGAAACGGGTGAACCCTACTATGAGGCGCGTACCTTCTTCGGGGAAGTACTGCAAGGCGTGCCGGGTGTGATCTGGTACGAGCGCGCCATGGGAACCGATGGCACTACGGGAGTACACACCGTGCTATTGGACCTTACCACAGGTGTGCAAGAACAACAGCAACCGGGGCACGAACTGCTGGAGCGGACGTTGGCGCTGGCCGCTGCAGGTAAGTGCACGGAGATCGCGGGTGTGGATCGCACCTCGGCACCCTAGGCCTTTACTGGCTCCAATTGGAAGATCCGCTTGAGCACGCTAACCGCATGCTCTACTTCG